>NZ_JBJNLG010000005.1:0-304316 GCF_052169175.1 Serratia sp. CY31944 | reverse complement strand
GAAATGGTATAGTTTTCTTTATCGACTACTGTCAATTCGATATTAGCATCAGATAGCTCAGGTGGTACATTTAACCGCGATAATGCGATCTGCCCAGGTTCTTCTCCCATCAGTCTAGCCCAACCGCGTCCGAATATAGGAAAATATTTCTGATTCGCGATCGTATCTAGATGCAGATCACTTACCGTTTTACCCAAAATCATCCGTGAAGTTATCAGCTCGATTTCGGTTGACGACGCAGGCTGTGCATCAGGAAGCATTTGAGTCAGGTCATTAACAAGCGAATTACCATCGCTCCTTTCCACCTGAATTAATGCGTCGGCTCTATATATTGGAGTGGCAAAAAGACTATATAGGAGCCCCAACACACAAAACAACGTTGTGAACCCTAAAATCAACCAGCGATGATCAAAAAGGATGCTAATCAATCTGGCTAAATCTATCTCATCATTGCTTTGGCTAGCTGGAAGCTGGCCAGCTTTACTGTTGTTAGTCATGTTGTTCTCTATTCAACGGTTTAAAGCATCAGCCCATTTCTGAGCTGATTCTGCAAGCAAATTGTAGGCATATTCAAATGCCTCAGGACTTTTCCTGTAAGGATCAGGAATATCTTTTTGCCCTTGCCAGTGTGCAAAAAGCATTGTCTTCCCTCTTACTTCAGGAATGAGCCTACATACAGCATCTACATGTCCCCTTTCCATTACAAGAATGAGAGAATATTCTTGACACATACTCTTTGTAAGCTGCCGTGCCACATGACCCTCAAGAGAAATACCGTTCTTACTGGCTATCAGTGCCGCTTGATTATCAGCACTGTGCCCAGCTAAAGCATGTATACCTGCGGAGGCAATATTTTTAGCCGGACACAGTTTTTTAAGCAAAGCCTCGGCCGTCGGTGAACGGCAGATGTTGCCTACACAAACTACCAAAATGGAATCAAACATACTCTATGCCCTATGGCCAATTACGAATGCGCAATGTACCTTCAGTCAGGTCATTGAAGCTCGATATTGTAGGTGCCAGCTGACTGATAACACGATTCCAACGGACAATTGGTGCAGCAGTGACATAGACGATATCATAAGGCTGAAGTTGGAATTCTGCCCCCATAACCATGGCTGTCGCATCAGCCATGTTCAACTGATAGATATCAGCCAATTTGCTACCCTGTGTACCATGGAGAGGTCGGATGACAAACACACCGGTTGCATCTGCGGTCGTTTGGCTTATCCCATTGGTATTACCTAAGGCTTCCGTGAGTGTCATACCACTCCGATCCATTTTCAGTGTCGCTGGTGTTTTAACTTCACCCATAACAAATATCTTAAGATCGTCATTTCGAGGAATATAAAGAATATCACCCGGGTACAATAATCTGTTCTGTGTAAGATCGCCGTTTTGCATCATTTTCTGCAACGATAGGCGCTCTTCTTTACCATTGTGAGTGAGCACGATATTGCGCCAATCGGCATTTTCCGTGAGGCCGCCCGCGACGTTAATTGCATCAAGTACCGTCAAGGGAACATTAGTGATAGCTTGTTGCCCTGACTTCGATACCTCACCAGTAATGTATGCTTTCTGCGAACGAAACGCAGCTATATTGACATCGACCTGAGGGCTTTCAATATATTGAGAAAGCCGACTTGCTATTTCTGAACGAACCTGGGTCGCAGTTTTTCCCGCTACACGAACTTTACCAATATAAGGATAAAAAATTGTACCATCCGATTGGACCCAGTTCCCCGTATCGCTTGCGCTTCGGTACTGGCCTGCTGGTGTAGTCAACTCCGGGTGATCCCACACGGTTACATTAAGGACATCACCAATACCGATATGATATTCGTAACTACGAAGTGCTTGTTCAAGCAACGCGTTCGGCTGAGCGACTACTCGTGGGGGACGAAGCTTGTCAATCAACTTTGGCGTAACCGGATACACATTCACCAGTTCATCGATATTAAAATCACTATCCTCTTGTTTTACCGTTTCTTTTCCTGAGGTGTGTAAATGCTGTCCGGGAAGGATAGTACAGCCACTGAGGATACCGACGGATACAAGTATCGATATAATTTTCAATTTTCTTTTTGCCATCGAGTTATCATCACTTTCAAGTATGTGTTTCAGCAAAGCTGACAAGATAATCCTATCTAACCTTGGCAGCTGATTTGCAATCTAACGAAAATTCCAAGCACAAAGTCATGTGAATTCTGCTCTTGCTCTGTAACATTCATCAAGACGTGCACTCTCTCATCATTGAGCTATCGTTGAAGTGTCAGAAGGTAGTATTAGGATGGTATGGGAAGACAGGTGGCCATCCTGGCAAATCAAGTACTACGTCTAACACTGGCATTCGCATCTGAAGTCTACGAACTGCCGTTTGGTCGATATCTCTTTCAATCTGCTACAAACTCAGGGTGGAAAGAATCTAAACAATACCGACCATTGGAAGATTTTAATATAAAAATCAATCATGCGAAATGCTGGCGTTTAAGACTCAACCCTCAGTATAATGATTTATAACCTCTTAAAATGCCAACTTTTCTGCCCACTCACGGAAGGCTTTTCCCTGCGTAGGATGGCGCAACCCGTAAGTCACGAACGCTCGCAGATAGCCCATTTTCTCACCGCAATTGAACGATTCACCAACCAATTCAGTGGCCTCTACTATTTGCTGCTGAGTCAGCTCAGCAATAGCATCTGTCAGCTGAATGCGTCCCCAAGCGCCCGGCTCAATTTTCTCGAGAATAGGCCAAATATCCGCAGATAGCGCATATCGCCCAACGGCTGAGTAGTTTGATTTTAGCGGAACATCGCGTCCCGGCTTCTCGATTATTGAACTGATACGCGAAGAATCGCCAGGTTGCAGTGCGTTATTCTCACACTCGACAACAGAATATTCACGCAGAGTATACTCGTCGACAGTTTGAACCAGTATCTGGCTATGGCCCGTTTCTTCGAAACGAGAAATAAGATGCGACAAATTATCTTTTCTCAGATCAGCCTTAGCATCATCAAGCAATACATCCGGTAACAGAACAACAAACGGCGAATCACCGACCAACGGCTTAGCGCAGAGAACGGCATGTCCCAGTCCTTTAGGCTGCCCTTGGCGAATGTGCATCAGCGTCACGCCTTTTGGCGTTATCGACTGCACCTCATCCAGCAATTGCCGTTTCACGCGCGCCTCCAACATCGCCTCCAGCTCGAATGAGGTATCGAAATGGTTTTCAATGGCGTTCTTGGAAGAATGCGTCACCAGGATGATCTCTTTAATCCCCGCCGCGACGCATTCGTTGACAATGTATTGAATCAACGGCTTATCAACGATTGGCAACATCTCTTTCGGAATCGCTTTGGTCGCCGGCAGCATACGCATGCCCAATCCGGCAACGGGAATAACCGCTTTCAACTTCGTCATGGTAGACCTCATTCAATCTCGTGATCGCTTTCAGCCGCGGTGGCGACAACCTGTTACTTTCCTAACGTCTGCTTCAACCAGCGGCTGAAATTCTCACCTTCCGTACCGTGACGCAGACCATACTGCACAAACGCCTTCATATAGCCAAACTTGTCGCCGCAATCGTGGGAATTGCCGCTCATGTGGAATGCTTCCACCGTTTGCTCATCCATCAACATCGCAATCGCATCGGTCAGTTGAATCTCATCGCCCGCGCCGGGAGGGGTTTTCTCAAGTAACGGCCAAATATCGGCGGCAAGCACATATCGGCCGACGACGGCCAGATTGGAAGGCGCATCCTCGCGGGCCGGCTTCTCAACCACCGCCGTCATCGGCGCGCTTTCTCCTGCCGCGATCGTCGCGCCAGCGCAATCTACCACACCGTATTTGGACACATCTTGTTCCGGCACCGGTTCAACCATGATTTGGCTGTAACCCGTATCACCAAAACGCTGGATCATTTTAGCCAGATTTTCCTTACGCAAATCCGCCGTAGAATCATCCAATAAAACATCGGGCAACAGCACAACGAAAGGAGAATCACCCACCATTGGCTTGGCGCACAGCACCGCATGCCCCAACCCTTTCGCCTGTCCTTGACGCACCTGCATCACGGTGACGTCCGGCGGGCAAATACTTTGCACTTCGCTCAGGAGCTGACGTTTCACACGCGCTTCGAGCATGGCCTCAAGCTCAAACGAAGTGTCAAAATGGTTTTCAATCGCGTTTTTAGATGAGTGCGTAACCAATACGATATCTTTAATCCCCGCCGCCACACATTCAGCAACAATGTACTGGATTAAGGGCTTATCGACCACGGGCAACATTTCTTTAGGGATCGCCTTGGTCGCCGGCAACATACGGGTTCCCAACCCCGCAACGGGGATCACTGCCTTGAGTCTTGTTTGCATTTTCATTCCAATTCATCGTAGCGCTGCATTCACCTGCGCAGCGTGAACAAAGGGATTCAATCGGGCACGCTACCGCCCTTGGCTTGCAGCTACCAAAGTACTGTTATGACGTATCCACCACGTCATTGCATGAGCCAAACAATTTTTATGCAAAACGGCTCTCATTCTTCGTTTGAACTGCCATGCCGTTCACAAAAAAGTAAAAAAACCGGTGCCTTTATAACCAAACAATGCTAGTTACTGCCGTTATATGACTAAGATTCTTATACTAATGTCTAAGTGATACAAGCCTTAGATCCCCCCAGCCAGCCGTTTTCAGAATAAGACTACTCATGCCTGATACCGATAAGAATCATAGTCAAGGAAAATTGTTTTAATGTTTTGATTTAAATAAATTTAATAAGGCGTTTCTTTTCTGAGCGCATACATCCCGGTAGATATTTGCGCCCTCCGGCCCCTGGCTCCGTTGGCCACTCGGCGCCGATCGATGTTTGCGGCAATCCTCCTGTTCTGATCCACGTCCTCCCGATTAAAGTTGAATTTTGCCGCCTCAACGCCCATCATTCCCGAGCGGCATAAGCCGTAGAACTTACAGGTGAAATTGGGCGTATGGAATGGATCGCTGATCCAACAATTTGGGCCGGCCTGGCCACGTTGGTCGTGCTGGAAATCGTGCTGGGTATAGACAACCTTGTCTTCATCGCCATTCTGGCGGACAAACTACCAAAACAACAAAGAGATAAGGCTCGTGTCGTCGGTCTGTTGCTGGCGCTGGTCATGCGTCTGGCGCTGCTCGCCTCCATCTCGTGGCTGGCGACGCTGACCAAACCGATGTTCATCGTCGCGGAGCACCCCTTCAGCGGCCGCGATCTGATCATGCTGGTCGGCGGGATATTCCTGCTGTTCAAGGCCACCATGGAGCTGAACGAGCGGCTGGAAGGCAAGGATGAAGAGCAGCACGGCGCGCGCAAAGGCGCACGTTTCTGGCTGGTGGTGGCGCAGATCGTGGTGCTGGACGCCGTTTTCTCGCTCGACTCGGTGATCACCGCCGTTGGGATGGTCGAACACCTGGCGGTGATGATGATCGCGGTCTGTATCGCCATCGGCCTGATGCTGCTGGCCAGCAAACCGCTGACGCGTTTCGTCAACGCTCACCCGACTATCGTTATTCTATGCCTGAGCTTCCTGCTGATGATCGGTTTCAGCCTGGTGGCGGAGGGCTTCGGCTACCACATTCCGAAAGGCTATCTCTACGCGGCGATCGGCTTCTCGGTAATGATCGAGGCATTGAACCAGCTAGCGCAGTTCAACCGCCGTCGTTTCCTGTCAAAGGTGCGGCCACTGCGCGAACGTACCGCCGAGGCTGTGCTGCGCATGCTGAGCGGCAAACATGAAGAAGCGGAGGTCGACAGCCATTCCGCCAACCTGCTGGCGGACAGCGACAGCGAAAACGGCGAGATCTTCAACCAGCAAGAGCGGCGCATGATCGAACGCGTGCTGGGCATGGCGCAGCGCACCGTCAGCAGCATCATGACCTCGCGTCACGACGTCGAATACCTTGAGCTGAACGATCCGCAGGAAAAGCTGACGCAATTGCTGGAGCGCAATCAGCACACGCGCATCGTGGTGGTAGAAAGCAGCGCCAGCGATGAGCCGTTGGGCGTGATCCACACCATCGACGTCCTCAAACAGCAGTTGGCGCAGGCGCCGCTGGATCTGCGCGCGCTGATACGCCAACCGTTGATCTTCCCGGAACAGCTCACGCTGTTAAGCGCCCTGGAGCAATTCCGCCAGGCGCAGACGCACTTTGCCTTTGTGGTCGACGAGTTCGGCTCCGTCGAAGGCATCGTCACGCTGACGGACGTGATGGAAACCATCGCCGGTAATCTGCCGGAGGCCGGCGAAGAGGTGGACGCACGCCATGACATTCAGCAAAACGAAGACGGCAGCTGGATTGCCAACGGCTATATGCCGCTGGAAGATCTGGTGTTGTACCTGCCGATGCCGCTGGAAGAAAAGCGCGAATACCACACGCTGGCGGGGCTATTGATGGAACACAGCCAGCGCGTGCCGCAAGAAGGCGAACAAATCAGGATCGGTGACTACCTGTTCGAGCCGTTGGAGGTCAACAGCCACCGCATTCTGAAAGTGAAGATCACCCCGCCTCCTCCAGCGGAGGACTACGAGGTGTAACATTGAGGCCGGGCATTGCCCGGCCTTTGTGTTACTGGGGAACCAGCAGCTCCGTCGCCACGATCACCACCACCAGCCCGACAATCACCGGCACCGAAGTGCGCTTCACCACGTCGAACGGCGAGATTTTCGCCATGCCGGAGACCGCCACCACCACACCGGAGACCGGCGACAGCGTACGGCCGAGATTAGACGCCTGCAGCATCGGGATCACCAGGTAGGCCGGATTCACGCCCATCTGCGCCGCCAGTTTCGGGATCAGTTCGACAAACGCATAGAACGGCGCATTGCCGGAGCCGGTGGTCATGGCCGCCAGCATGGTGATCACCACCAACACCAGCATCATGATCAAACCGCCGGTGCCGAACGACTGCGCCAACCCGATCAATCCGCTGATAAAACCGACGGTGCTCAACCCCTGCGCGAAGACGCCCGCGGCCACCAACAGCATCACCACGCTGGCGAATGCGTCCGCCATGCCGCGATACGCCACTTCCAGGCCGCTGAATACCTGTTTGGCGCTGAAGCTGCGCACGAACTCGATCGCGGCCGCCAACAGTATGCACCCTACCAGCACGGTAATGATGTGCAGCTCCGGCCCCCATTTGCCGTCGAAGATCAGCACGCCGAGGATCGGCGTAAACGGCAGTATCGCGTAGAACCCCGGCGCATGCGTTTTGATTTCACTGACGTCCACGATGTGATGCTGTTCATCACTCTTCCTGTCGAGATAACGCTGCCAGAAAAAGTGCGCCACGGCCATGCAGACGATGGCGGCAATCGAGATAGGCAGCGTGGTTTTGAACGCGAAGTCCACCAGCGGCATCTCCGCCGCCTTGGCCGCCAGCACCACGTCGCCGGAGGTCGGCGCCAGGATAATCGCCGCCGGCGAAGCGCAAATGGCCGCCGCCGCCCCGCGGCTGATGCCAACGTTCACCATCAATGGGAACAGCGTCGCCATCAGCAATACGCCGAGACCAGTGGCGGAAGAGACCGCCAATGACATCAGGCAAGCGACAAAATAGGCCGCCACCATCAGCAGATAAGGCGAGTTGATCATCTGCAACGGGCGCGAGGCCAGCTTGACGACCACGTCGTTGGCGCCGATATGCGTCATGTAGGCGGCGAAACCGCACAGCATCATGATCATCATGCCCAGATCGCCGCCGCGGCTCATCAGCAAGATCTTGACGTATTCGATAATATCGGTCGCGCGCCAGCCGGTAGACGCGGCGCCGGACGGCAACAGCGTTTTCCCCATCAGGGCGCTGATGCCAAGCAGCAGTAACCCGCCCACCATCAAGACACCGGTGGCGGAATATCCTTTGATGATGTAACGGCCCACGCCCACCGCCACCGCCGCGCCAATAAGAAGCTCTATCATGTTTCCTCAACTCGTTATGTTTTCGCGCTCAGGCGCATAGTCATAGCAAAATATGCTCTTACTCTGCACAAATCGAGCGTGAGTCTTCATGACCTTCATCAAGGTAACGGAGGGAAATTATCGCGGGAAACGCCGATATTGACGCGAGCCGTAAAACGGCCCGCGTCAGGAGGGATTACAGCTTGTCGAGCAGCTTCTTCAGATCCTGGCCTTCGCGCGAATCCTTGTTCTTTTCAGCCCATTTGTTCAGCGCATCTTTAGCCCGATCCTGCAGCGTTTTGCGCAGCACCTGATCGACCTGCAGTTGGTAATTCAGCCGTTGCCACGGCCCGTAAACCCGCAGCGGGATCGGCGTTTTTTGCAGTTGCTCGATCAGTTCGCCGCGCCCTTGCCAGCCGCCTGTAACGCGCACGTTAAGCGCCATATCGCACTGTTTTCCCGGCATATCGATACTGCCGGCGCCGGTCAGCGCCAGCAAAGGCGAATCCGCCGTCAGGCTGCTGAGCTTGACAGTGCCCTGGCTCAGGCTGGCCCGCGCCGAGACGCTTTTGACTTCGGTATAGCGCTGATAGCTGTCTTGCCCGCGCACGCTGTTATCATTGCGCGCCACCGCCTGTTGGATCAATTGCTGAATGTTCAGGCCGTGCAACTGCGCATCCTGCATTGCCAACTGCGCCGTACCGCGCCAACGGTGCTCAAATGACTGTGAGGAAAGGCGATCGCCGGTCAAATCTCCTTTCATGCTGAATTTGCCGGTCAGTATCTGCGGCATGTCGAAGGCTTTGAGCACCGTGCCGAGCTCAACCTGGTTCAGGGTCGGCTGCACGTTTATCACCGGTTTATTGCCGCGAGCATCGAGCGATCCCGGCAAGGAGAAATCGCCGCCGGCCAATTGCCCGGCAAGTTTATGCAGCGTCAGCAGGCCGCGTTGATTATCCGCCGCGACGGCTAACTGGGTAACGTTCATACCGCGGTAGGTCAACTGCGCCGCCTGCAGATTCAGCTGTGCATTGAAATCGCGCAGCGCTTCCAGGTTCTGCTGCCGATCGTCAACCTGGCTGGCGATCACCGGCGCGGCGGTCACGGCGGGCTGCTCGGCGGTATTCGTGCTGGATTGCCAACCGGAAAGCGCGTCGAGATCGAGATTAGCCGAATTCAGGTTCACCACATAGCCGGGCACCGCCCCCAGGCTGGCGCTGATATCGCCGGTCAACTGGCTGTTATTGGCACTGACGTTCAGCTGGCTGACGGCAATTTGCGCCGGCGTCTGCTGATAGACCACCTGAGCATTGCCCTCGCCTTGAATACCGCCGTTCGGAATATCTGCCCCCGCCAATTGGTAATTGAACTGGGTCACCTTGGCACCGATCTGGTGCGGGAACTGCTGCAGATCGATATCGGCCGCCATGCTGAAGGCCAGGTCGCGCTGATCGCGGTTGACCCGGCTGGAGATGTCCAGCCGCGCCTGCCGTTTCTCCGTTTGCTGCAGGGTAAGATTGATGTCCCGGACATTGATTTGCTCGTTGTCGGCGCGCTGCCAAATCAACAGGCTGTCCACGACGCGCAGGTTATCGATATCGAATTTCCAGGCCGCGTCTGCCGCATCAGCGCCGCTGCCGGCCGGCGCAATCGGGGCGTCCACTTGCGAGTGCTCTTCACTGTCGGGGGTGAGGCGAATGACGGCGTTTTTCAACATCACCTGTTTCACAAACAGCTGATGCGACAGCAGCGGCAACAGTTTGACGTCAAGGCGCATGTTTTCCGCGCTCACCACCGGCGCCTTGGCGCCCGGCGCGGTCAGCGTCATGCGCCCGGCCAAAATGCTGAGCTGCGGCCAGATATGCCAACGCAGGTCGCCTTCGAGCGTCAGCTGGTAGCCGCTCTTCTGCTCGACCTTTTTGACCATGTAACCGCGAAAATCATTCGGATTGACCAGCAGTACCAGCGCGGACATCCCCGCCACCACGACCACCAGTAAAATCGCCAATGTCGTCAGTAATCTTCTCATGCCACCCTCTTGTCAGCGCCACACCGACGGTGCATCCCGCGCCGTTAGTCCTTGTCGATTCGACTGGCTACTGCGCCCTGCTGATCGCGATATTTTGCGTCCTGCCGGCTGTTGTATGGCCGGGCCGCCGGGCCGGACAACGGCTCAAAGCTCAAGGCACCAATCAGCATCCCCGGCCGCAGCGCCAGCGGCAGCTTGCCGGAGTTGTAAAACTCCAGCACGATGCGCCCGTGCCAGCCCGGATCGATACGGTGCGCGGTCACGTGCACCATCAGCCCCAGACGCGCCAGAGAAGAACGGCCGTCGAGCCAGCCCACGAGATCGTTCGGCAGCGTCACGGATTCGAACGTCACCGCCAGGGCCAGTTCACCGGGATGAAGGAAGAACGCCTCGCCTTCCGGCAGGACAATCTCGTCGCTCATCACGCGATCCAGCGCAGCGCTGACTTCATCTTTCGGCCCGCTAAGATCGATAAAAGGCGCGGTATGACCGCGGAACACGCGGAACTGATTGCCCAAACGGACATCTACTGTGGCCCCGTTGATGCGTTCGAGCGGCGGGCGCGGGGAAATCACCAGTTTCTCGCTATCCAGCCAGGCTTCTATATCGCGGTCGCACAGTCTCATGTCTTTCTTCTCCATCAAAACGCGTAACTAAACAAAAATTGCCACACAACGGGCGAAAGGTCTACGCCGGGGTGCAAATAGTTGGCCGCCGGCCGGAAATGCGCATTTCCGGCCATGTAAGCGGCATTATTCAAAGAATTGGCTGATTTTGGCTTTCAGAATATCGATCGCGATGCGGTTTTTGCCGCCGCGCGGGACGATGATATCGGCGTATTGTTTGGAAGGTTCGATAAACTGCAGGAACATCGGGCGCACGGTTTTCTGGTATTGCGCCATCACCGAATCCATCGAGCGGCCGCGCTCATTGACGTCGCGCTTCATGCGGCGCATCAGGCAGATATCGAGCGGCGTGTCGACAAAGATCGAGAAGTTCATCTCCTGGCGCAGGCGGATATCCGTCAGCAGCAAGATGCCTTCCAGAATGATCACTTTTTTAGGTTCGAGATGGACGGTTTCTTTCTTGCGCGTGTGTTCGGTGTAGCTGTACAGCGGCAGTTCAATCGCCTTGCCGGCCTTCAGCATCTGCAGATGCTGGAACAGCAGGTTGTGATCCATGGCGCTCGGGTGGTCATAGTTGGTTTTGACCCGTTCTTCCATGGTCAGGTGAGTCTGGTCTTTATAGTAACTGTCTTCTGGAATAACGCCGATGTGCTCATCGCCGACCTGCTCGCGGAGTTCGCGGTACAACGTGCTGGCGATAAGGCTTTTTCCGGAGGCAGATGCGCCAGCTATACCAATAATGACGCACTGATGCGGATTGTCAGTCATAAAATTAAAGACCTGATTTCGTGTTGTGAAGGGGGGGGAACTAAAACGCGACAATTATAGGGAGTCGCCGGGGATTGCGCCACTGTATATTGCGCGGCGGCGGGCGAATTCGGGCTGCCACGCCACGGGCACGCGGCATTTTAAGAATCTCGCGGCTAGGGCAACGCGCCGTAACGGGTTACACTCCCCGGCGCTGACTTTTGCTCCCCGCCCCCTTTCATCGGAGATTGATGTGCTGGATTGGTATTTTCTGACTTTTTTCGGCGACAGCATGTTGTTGCTGCCTTGCGCGCTGATTCTGTTTTTATTGCTGCTCATATCTCCCGCCACCCGCGCGGCGGGTTGGCAGTGGGCGCTGATCTTCGGATTCACCGGCGGGGTGGTCTGCCTGTCCAAACTGGCCTTTATGGGCTGGGGCATCGGCAGCGAGCGTTATGATTTCACCGGATTCAGCGGCCATTCAGCTCTCGCGGCCAGCATCTGGCCGCCACTGCTCTGGACGTTGACCGGCCGATTTTCCCACCCGATACGCAGCATCGCTTTGCTGACCGGATGGATATTGCCTTTCGCCATCGGCGTGTCGCGGCTGGAAATTCGCGTGCATTCGGTATCAGAGGTGATCAGCGGGCTGATTTTAGGCTACCTGGCCAGCGCACTGTTCCTGCGGTTGCAACGGAACAAAGCGCGCCCGCATCTCTCCTGGCCGCACTTCGCCATCGCGCTGGCCTTGCCCTTGGCGCTGATGGGGCAGCGGCAGCCGGCCCCCACCCAGGGATTGCTGGAGCATATCGCCAAAACGCTGGCGCAGATCGAACGCCCTTATACCCGGGCAGATTTGCACAACCCCACCCGCATCCCATAAAAAAACCCGGCGCTTGAGCCGGGTTCTTGCAGTGCGATAGGCAGATTACAGCGCGCGGAACGCGATCTCCGTCGGGATCGCCTCGCCCTGCCAATACATCTGCGCGGCCACGCGGCCGGCCAGTTGACGATACATCTCGGCGAATTCGCTGTCCGGGCGGCTGATCACCGTCGGCGTACCGCGATCCAGGTCTTGGCGCAGCGAGATATGGAGCGGCATCTGCCCCAGCAGGCGGCTGTGGTATTTCTGCACCAGCTTCTCGGCGCCGCCGGTGCCGAAGATCGGCTCATGGTGGCCGCAGTTGCTGCAGATATGCACGCTCATGTTCTCCACGATGCCCAGCACCGGCACATGCACTTTCTCGAACATCACGATGCCCTTGGCGGCATCCAGCAAGGCGATATCCTGCGGCGTGGTGACCACCAGCGCGCCGGTTACCGGAATATTCTGCGACAGCGTCAGCTGGATGTCGCCGGTGCCCGGCGGCATATCCAGCACCAGATAATCCAGATCCGGCCACAGCGTATCCTGCAGCAGCTGCATCAGCGCCTTGCTGGCCATCGGGCCGCGCCACACCATGGCGTTGTCGTCGGTCACCAGATAGCCGATGGAGTTGGTCGCCAGGCCGTGCGCCATGATTGGCGCCATGTGCTGACCGTCCGGCGAAGTCGGCCGCTCATGTTCGGTGCCCAGCATGTTGGGGATCGACGGGCCGTAAATGTCGGCGTCCAGAATGCCGACCTTGGCACCCTCGGCGGCCAGCGCCAGCGCCAGGTTGACGGCGGTGCTGGATTTGCCCACCCCGCCTTTGCCGGAGCTGACGGCGACGATGTTGCGCACGCCTTTGATGCCGGCCTGGCCGTTGGCGCGTTTCAGCGTCGTGATGTCGTGTTTCAGCTTCCAGTCGATGGCGGAAGCGCCGGTCACGCGCAGCAATTCGGGGCCGACGCTCGCCTGCAGCGCCTCAAAACCGCTCTGCCAGGCAAACGGCATCGTCAGTTCGATATGCAGCACATCGTCCAGCAACGCGCAGTGATGAATGGCCTTCAATGCGGTCAGGTTGTTTTTCAACGTCGGGTGTTCAAAGGCGGCCAGTACACCGGTCACCAGGGCGCGCAGAACTTCGGGGTTGGTCTGCTCAGGGGATTTTGCGTTCATCCCGGCTCCTTGATTTTGAATGGGTAGCTTCCGGCTAAGCATATCAGAACTGCGCTGCCGCTGACGCATATAACCTGCAAGAAACCGCCCTAGCAGCGAAGGGCGCGATCGGTTAACATCGAAGGCCCTTTTATTCATTACAGAAAGCAAGTTCTCACTATGGCTCAAGTCGCGAAAAAATTATTGGTGACGTGCGCGCTACCGTACGCAAATGGTTCCATCCATCTCGGCCACATGCTCGAGCACATCCAGGCGGATATCTGGGTGCGTTACCAACGAATGCGCGGCCACGAAGTGCATTTCATCTGCGCGGACGACGCGCACGGCACGCCGATCATGCTGAAAGCGCAGCAGCTGGGCGTGAAACCGGAAGAAATGATCGCGGAGATGAGCCAGGAGCACCAACAGGATTTCGCCGGCTTTGGCATCAGCTATGACAACTACCATTCGACCCATAGCGATGAAAACCGCGAGCTGTCCACCCTGATTTACAGCCGCCTGAAAGAAAACGGTTTTATCAAGAACCGCACCATTTCTCAGCTGTACGATCCGGAGAAAGGCATGTTCCTGCCGGACCGTTTCGTGAAAGGCACCTGCCCGAAATGCAAATCGCCGGATCAGTACGGCGACAACTGTGAAGTGTGCGGCGCCACCTACAGCCCGACGGAGCTGATCGATCCGAAGTCCGTGGTTTCCGGCGCGACGCCGGTGATGCGCGACTCCGAGCACTTCTTCTTCGACCTGCCGGCCTTCAGCGAAATGCTGCAGGCGTGGACGCGCTCCGGCGCGCTGCAAGAGCAGGTGGCGAACAAAATGCAGGAGTGGTTCGAATCCGGCCTGCAGCAGTGGGACATCTCCCGCGATGCGCCTTACTTCGGCTTCGAGATCCCGGATGCGCCGGGCAAATACTTCTACGTCTGGCTGGACGCGCCGATCGGCTACATGGGCTCCTTCAAGAACCTGTGCGACAAGCGCGGCGATCTGGACTTCGACGAGTTCTGGCGCAAAGACTCCACCACCGAGCTGTATCACTTTATCGGCAAGGACATCGTCTACTTCCACAGCCTGTTCTGGCCGGCGATGCTGGAAGGCAGCAACTTCCGCAAACCGACCAACCTGTTCGTGCACGGCTACGTGACGGTGAACGGCGCCAAAATGTCCAAGTCGCGCGGCACCTTCATCAAGGCCGGCACCTACCTGCAGCATCTGGACGCCGACTGCCTGCGCTATTACTACGCCGCCAAGCTCTCTTCACGCATTGATGACATCGATCTCAATCTGGAAGACTTCGTGCAGCGCGTAAACGCCGATATCGTCAACAAGGTGGTGAACCTGGCGTCGCGCAACGCCGGCTTTATCAACAAGCGCTTCGGCGGCAAGCTGGCCGACAGCCTGGCCGATCCGGCGCTGTACCAGACCTTCGTTGACGCGGCGCAGAGCATCGCCGAAGCTTACGCCGGCCGTGAGTTCAGCCGCGCGATCCGTGAAATCATGGCGCTGGCCGATCTGGCCAACCGCTACGTGGATGAGCAGGCACCTTGGGTGGTGGCGAAGGAAGAAGGCCGCGACGCCGATCTGCAGGCCATCTGCTCGATGGGCATCAACCTGTTCCGCGTGCTGATGACTTACCTGAAGCCGGTGCTGCCTTCGCTGACCGAACGCGCCGAAGCGTTCCTCAACGCCGAGCTGAGCTGGGACGCAATCCCGCAGCCGCTGCTGGGCCACCAGGTGAACGCATTCAAAGCGCTGTTCAACCGCATCGATCTGGACAAGGTCAGCGAGATGGTCAACGCCTCGAAAGAAGACATGGCCGCAGCCAAGCCGGTGACCGGTCCATTGGCCGATGATCCTATTCAGGAAACCATCACCTTTGACGACTTCGCCAAGGTGGACATGCGCATCGCCCTGATCAAGAGCGCCGACTTTGTCGAAGGCTCCGACAAACTGCTGAAACTGCAGCTGGATCTGGGCGGCGAATCGCGCCAGATCTTCTCCGGCATTCGCTCCGCCTACCCGGATCCGAAAGCGCTGGAAGGCCGCCTGACCATCATGGTCGCCAACCTGGCGCCGCGCAAAATGCGCTTCGGCGTTTCGGAAGGCATGGTGATGGCGGCAGGCCCCGGCGGGAAAGAGATCTTCCTGCTGAGCCCGGACAGCGGCGCGCAGCCAGGCATGCAGGTCAAGTAACCGCGCCGGCGCGTTACATCAAGGGTCGAGCTTGCTCGGCCCTTTTTTAATGCCTCAAACCCGACGTTATAAGTAGTAAGAAAAAGTCATAACCGCTCTGATTCCCTCGCCCGCCGCATCCCGCTATGATGCTCAGCAACAACAAATAGACGTCCAGATAGAAAGACTGCTATAACAGACCTTCACCGGGATCGTTAACCTGCTTTTTTGGAGCCTATAATAATGAAAAACCTCAAGACTTCGCTGCTCGCCCTCTGCCTGCTGGCCGCCCTGCCGCTGCAGGCGGCGGAAACCGCCGCCGTGCCGGCCGCCATCGCTCAGCATCAGGGGCCGGTGCGCATCGCGGTGATCCGCAATCTCGGCTCCGACGACAACACCACGCAATTTTTGGCGGGTGCCATTCAGGAAGGGCGCAAGCTGGGCTTCAAAGTGGACACCTTCCTCAGCAACGGCGACGACGCGCGCTTCCAGGACTTCGTCAACCAGGCTATCAGCCAGAAATATGACGGCATCATTCTCTCGCAGGGGCGAGCCCCCTATTCCACCGAGCTGGTCAAACGCATCGCGGCGGCCGGCATCGCCGTCGCGGCTTTCGATACCGACGTCAGCGGCAGCGTTCCCGGCGTCACCGTCTCGCAGCAGGACGACGCTTCGCTAGCCAACGCCTCCTTCGGCCAGCTGGTGAAGGATTTCAACGGCCAGGCCAACATCATCAAACTCTGGGTGGCCGGCTTCCCGCCGATGGAACGCCGCCAGGCCGCCTATCAGCAGCTGCTGAAACAGCATCCGGGCATTCACGAGCTGGAATCGATCGGCGCGGTCTCCTCCGACGTGCAGGGCGATACCGCCAACAAGGTAGGCGCGGTGCTGGCGAAATACCCGAAAGGCAAGATTGACGCCATCTGGGGCACCTGGGATGCCTTCACCCAGGGCGCTTACAAGGCGCTGAAAGAGAACGGCCGCACCGAAATCAAGCTGTACAGCATCGATATCTCCAACCAGGACTTGCAGCTGATGCGCGAAGCCGGCAGCCCGTGGCAGGTCAGCGTGGCGGTGGATCCGAAGCTTATCGGCGCAGTCAACCTGCGCCTGGTGGCCAACAAGATCGCCGGGGAAAGCACGCCGGACAGCTATCAGTTCAAAGCGACGGTCATTCCGCAAGCGCTGCTGCTGGCGCAGCCGGGGCCGGTCAACGTCGCCGGGCTGGCGAAGATCATCCCCGGCTGGGGCAGCAGCAGCGATTTCGTCCAGCCGTGGTTCGCCACGCTGCAGGCCGAACACGGTAAATAGTGCTGTTTTTGACGAGGCTGGCGACGCAGCCTCTGTTTTTAACCTAATTATCGGCTTTCCCCTTCCGTCCTCGCCAAAATACGCTATGTTATCTGCATCGCCCATAACTGTATGCATAAACAGGCTTCGAATGAAGGGATTCCCCTCGCTGATCAACGTACTGCTGGCCAGTTCACTGGTGTTGACCATCGGCCGCGGCGTGACGCTGCCGTTCATCACCATCTACCTCACCGAGCATTTCCATCTGCTGCCGAAGAGCGTGGGCGTGATCCTGGGCGTCAGCCTGACCCTCGGCATCCTTGCCAGCCTGTACGGCGGCTATCTGGTGGACAAATTCAGCAAAAACCGCCTGATCCTGCTGTCGATTGTCTTGTTTGCGCTGAGCTTCTTCGCCATTCCCTGGATCCCGCGCCCCGGCGGCGTCATCGTGGTGCTGGCGATCCTGCATACCTGCTATTCGGTGCTGAGTATCACCATCAAGGCCTGCTTCGCCGACTGGCTGCCGGTCGAGCAGCGCATCAAGGCTTTCTCTATCAACTATACGTTGGTCAACGTCGGCTGGGCGATCGGCTCTGCGCTCGGCGTGCTGGTGGCCGGGCTTAGCCCGCTGCTGCCGTTTTATCTGTCGGGCGGGTTGGCGCTGGCGACGGTGGCTGCGCTGAGCCTGCGCTTGCGCGGCCGGGAACAGCGCCCGGCGCCAACCGCCGCCGCAACTGCGGGGCTCCCCAACTTCCGCCAGACGGTGACTATCCTGCGCAGCGATCGGCGGCTTATCTACTTCACTCTCGGCAGCACCCTGGGCGCCGTGGTGTTCGGTCAGTTCACCGGCTATCTGTCGCAGTACCTGATCACCGTCTCCAGCGCCGAGTTCGCCTACAAGATCATCGGGCTGGTAATGATCGTCAACGCCGGCATCGTTATCGCCCTGCAATACTTGCTCAGCCGCGGCATGCGCCAGGAAAACATGCTGCGCTGGCTGGTGCTGGGCACGCTGTTTTTCATCGTCGGGCTGCTCGGTTTCATGATGGCCGGCCAGGCGGTCTGGCTGTGGATGGTGGCGATGGCGGTGTTTACCCTCGGCGAAATCATCGTCATTCCGGTGGAATACATGTTCATCGACTTTATCGCGCCGCCGCATCTGAAAGGCAGCTACTATGGGGTACAGAACCTCAGCGCGCTGGGCGGCGCCATCAACCCGGTTCTGAGCGGTATGCTGCTCAGCTATGCCGCGCCGCCGTTGATGTTCGTGATGTTGATCGTTTGCGCGCTGCTTAGCCTGCTGTTTTTCTTCCTTGGCCATCGGCTGGCAGAACAGGCTGCGGCAACCGCCGAAGACGCGCGCTGAATCCGCGCGTAGCGGCCATTCCGGGCTGTCAACCCGCCGATCGGGCATGGCGCCCATAGCGAGAATTCATGGCGCGATCTGTGGCATGGCTCACAGTTCAATTGTATGATGAATGCATCGGTTAAACGGGAAAAGACAATGGCCAACGTGCTCACACTATGCTGGAAATACCTGAGGGCTCTGCTCCTCATCTACCTTTGTCTGTTCGTCGGCAACGCGCTGGCGGCGCTGCTGCCGTTCGCCATTCCCGGCAGCATTCTCGGCATGCTGCTGCTGTTCGCCCTGCTCTCTACCCAGATTATGCCGGCCAAATGGGTTAAACCCGGCTGCCATCTGCTGATCCGCTACATGGTGCTGCTGTTCGTGCCGATCGGCGTCGGGGTGATGAAATACTACGACCAGATCGTCGCGCATCTGGGCCCGCTGGTTATCTCTTGCCTGATCAGTACGCTGATGGTGCTGGTGGTGGTCGGCTATACCTCACATTATTTTCATCGCGAGCGCCGCATCGCCGGCAAACCCGACGACACGGAGGGTAACTCATGATCCATGAAATCTGGTGGTCGCTGCCGCTGACGCTGGCGGTCTATTTCGCCGCGCGCTGGCTGGCGCGCAAGCTGAATATGCCGCTGCTCAACCCGCTGCTGGTTTCCATGGCGGTGATCATCCCGCTGCTGCTGCTCACCGGCATCCCCTATGAGCGTTACTTCCTGGGCAGCAAAATCCTCAACGATCTGCTGCAGCCGGCGGTCGTCGCGCTGGCCTTCCCGCTGTATGAGCAGTTGCACCAGATCCGCGCGCGCTGGAAATCGATTATCGCGGTGTGCTTCATCGGCAGCCTGACCGCCATGATCAGCGGCGGCGCCATCGCCCTGTGGCTGGGCGCCACGCCGGAAATCGCCGCCTCTATCCTGCCGAAATCGGTCACTACGCCGATCGCCATGGCCGTCGCGGACTCACTCGGCGGCATTCCGGCGATCAGCGCGGTCTGCGTCATTTTCGTCGGTATCCTCGGCGCCGTGTTCGGCCATACGCTGTTCAACCTGTTGAAAATCACCACCCACTCGGCGCGCGGCCTGGCGATGGGCACCGCGTCCCACGCGCTGGGCACCGCACGCTGCGCGGAGATGGACTACCAGGAAGGCGCTTTCGGCTCGCTGGCGCTGGTGATCTGCGGCATCATCACCTCGCTGCTGGCACCGTTCCTGTTCCCGGTGCTGCTGCACCTGTTCAGTTGAACAGGGTAAAACTTGCGATACATCTCGCATTTATGTATCTCATTGCACTAATTTCATCAATTAAGAGACATTAATCACACTTTAATGTCTCTGGCCTGCCTAGAATGTTATCCCGTTAACCTGTAGAGAGACTTTCTATGCACCCGCGTTTTCACACCGCGTTCAGCGCACTGCCCGCGACACTGCAATCCGCCCTGCAGCCCTATCTGGACGCGCCTGACTTTCCGGCGATGTTCACGGCCGAGCAAGCGGCGGCGATCCGCACAGGCTGCGGGCTGGACGATGATGCGCTGGCATTCGCGCTGCTGCCGCTGGCGGCGGCCTGCTCGTTAACCCCGATATCGCACTTCCACGTCGGCGCCATCGCGCGCGGGCAAAGCGGCAACCTCTATTTCGGCGCCAATATGGAATTCAGCGGCGCGCCGCTGCAGCAATCCGTGCATGCGGAACAGAGTGCGGTGACGCACGCCTGGCTGCGCGGCGAAAAAGCGCTGGCCTCGGTCACCGTCAACTACACGCCGTGCGGCCATTGCCGCCAGTTTATGAATGAACTGAACAGCGGCGGCGAGCTGCAGATCCGTCTGCCGGGCCGCGCGCCGGCCACGCTGGCGGACTATCTGCCGGACGCCTTCGGCCCGAAAGATCTGGATGTCGCCTCGCTGCTGATGGACGAGGTCGATCATGGCCATCAGCTGGCGCTGAACGATGCGCTGGCACAGGCGGCGCTGGCGGCAGCCAACCGAAGCCACGCGCCGTACAGCAACGCCCACAGCGGCGTGGCGCTGGAAACGGCGGACGGCACCATCTACGCCGGCCGCTATGCGGAAAACGCCGCCTTCAACCCGAGCCTGCCGCCGCTGCAGGCCGCGCTGATCCTGCTGAACCTCTCCGGCGGCGACTGCCTGAACATCCGCCGCGCCGTGCTGGCCGAACCGCAGGAGGCGATCATCAGCCAATGGGACGCCACCCGCGTCACCCTGGCGGCGCTGGGCTGCCAAAACGTCAGCCGCGCCGCGTTCTAAGCGCTCAACGGCGGAGCCATCCGGTTCCGCCGCTAACAGCCCCGCCCGCCAAATACAATGCCCCGACGCCGCCAGAGACACTTTCTTTAGTTAAAAAATCATTTGATTGTCGATAATTACGCCAACCTGGTTCATCATCTGGCAACAAATGCTGTACATCTGCTCTTTATCTCTTAGGATCGTCGGCAATAAAGTTATCTGATACGTGAAGAGTAAAACTGATGGAACTAGAATACGAAAGCAAACGCCCGCTCTACATCCCTTACGCCGGCCCGATTCTGCTGGAATTTCCGCTGCTGAACAAAGGCAGCGCTTTCACCGAGGAAGAACGTAGCCACTTCAACCTGCACGGCCTGCTGCCGGAAGCGGTGGAAACCATCGAAGAACAGGTGGAACGCGCCTACCGTCAGTATCAGGATTTCAAGAACGATAACGACAAGCACATCTACCTGCGCAACATCCAGGACACCAACGAAACCCTGTTCTACCGCCTGCTGGACTCGCACCTGAGCGAGATGATGCCGATCATCTACACCCCGACCGTCGGCGAGGCCTGCGAGCACTTCTCCGATATCTATCGCCGCGCGCGCGGGCTGTTCATCTCCTACCCGAACCGCGATCGCATCGATGACATGCTGCAAAACGCCACCAAGCAGAACGTCAAGGTGATCGTGGTCACCGACGGCGAGCGCATTCTCGGCCTGGGCGATCAGGGCATCGGCGGCATGGGTATCCCGATCGGCAAGCTGTCGCTGTACACCGCCTGTGGCGGCATCAGCCCGGCCTATACCCTGCCGGTGGTGCTGGACGTCGGCACCAACAACCCGCAGCGCCTCAACGATCCGCTGTACATGGGCTGGCGCCATCCGCGCATCTCCGGCGAGGAGTACCACGCCTTCGTCGAAGAGTTTATTCAGGCGGTCAAACGCCGCTGGCCGAACGTGCTGCTGCAGTTCGAAGACTTCGCGCAGAACAACGCCACCCCGCTGTTGAATCGCTACCGCGATGAGATCTGCTGCTTCAACGATGACATCCAGGGCACCGCCGCGGTGACCCTCGGCAGCCTGATCGCCGCCAGCCGCGCCGCCGGCAGCCAGCTGCGCGATCAGACCGTCACCTTCCTCGGCGCCGGTTCCGCCGGCTGCGGCATCGCCGAGCAGATCATCGCGCAGATGAAGTCCGAAGGGTTGAGCGAAGACGAAGCGCGCGCCCGCGTGTTTATGGTCGACCGCTTCGGCCTGCTGACCGACAAACTGCCGAACCTGCTCGACTTCCAGAGCAAGCTGGTGCAGAAGAGCGACAACCTGGCCGGCTGGGAAACCGCCAGCGACGCCATCTCGCTGCTGGACGTGGTGCGCAACGCCAAGCCGACCATTCTGATCGGCGTGTCCGGCCAGCCGGGGCTGTTTACCGAAGAGCTGATCCGCGAGATGCACAAGCACTGTGAACGCCCTATCGTGATGCCGCTGTCCAACCCGACCTCGCGCGTGGAAGCCCGTCCGGAAGACATCATCAACTGGACCGACGGCGCCGCCCTGGTGGCGACCGGCAGCCCGTTCGCGCCGGTGAGCTATAAAGACCAGCTGTATCCGATCGCCCAGTGCAACAACTCCTATATCTTCCCCGGGATCGGCCTCGGCGTGCTGGCCTCCGGCGCCACCCGCGTCACCGACGCCATGCTGATGGCCGCCAGCCGCGCGCTGGCGGACTGCTCGCCGCTGGCCACCGACGGCCACGGCGCGCTGCTGCCGAATATCGACGATATTCAGGGCGTGTCGAAGTGCATCGCCATGGAAGTGGGTAAAGCCGCGCAGCTGCAGGGCGTGGCGATCGTCACCTCCGAAGACGCGCTGTCGAAAGCCATCGAACACAACTTCTGGCGGCCGCAATACCGCAGCTACAAGCGCACCTCGTTCTGAATGGCGCGCTGAAATGACCCAGCCCGGCTCCGCCGGGCTTTTTTGTGCGGCAAAAACGCCGAAAAATGCGGCGGCGCGCGTGCTTCAGGCGGTTCGCGTCTTGCGTAGGTCGGTCAGGTAAAGTAGCCTTGATCCATCTTTTTCAGCCCGGCGCGCGTAAGGCAACAACATGTGGAAACGCCTGATCATCAGCCTGTTCATCTTCATTGCGGTGTTGATGGGTTCGGCTATTGCGCTCGATCGCTGGATCAGCTGGAAAACCGCGCCTTACGTCTACGACGAACTGCAGGCATTGCCGCACCGCCAGGTCGGCGTGGTGCTCGGCACCGCCAAGTATTACCGCACCGGGGTGATCAACCAGTACTACCGTTACCGCATTCAGGGGGCGATCAACGCCTATAACAGCGGCAAGGTGAAATACCTGCTGCTGAGCGGCGACAACGCCCAGCAAAGCTATAATGAGCCGATGACCATGCGCCGCGATCTGATCGCCGCCGGCGTGGCGCCGAGCGATATCGTGCTGGACTACGCCGGCTTCCGCACCCTGGACTCCATCGTGCGCACCCGCAAGGTGTTCGACACCAACGATTTCATCATCATCACCCAGCGTTTCCACTGCGAGCGCGCGCTGTTCATCGCCCTGCACATGGGCATTCAGGCGCAGTGCTACGCGGTGCCGTCGCCGAAAGACATGATGACGGTGCGCGCCCGCGAGATCTTCGCCCGCCTGGGCGCACTGACCGATCTCTATATCCTCAAGCGCGAACCGCGCTTCCTCGGCCCGCTGATCCCGATCTCCGCCATGCACACCGTGCCGGAAGACGCCCAGGGCTATCCCGCCGTTTCGCCGGAACAGCTGGTGGAGCTGGAGCACAAGCTGAAAGAAGAGAAGCAGAAAGCCAAACAGCCTTAATCATCCGGCAGAGGGTTTTACACGCGCCCCCAGCAATACGCTAAAAGGGCGTATTATGCGAGAAAACGCCGTGTTAACGAATACCGGATGATTTGCGTAAAGCCCCTCTACGTACGCTGACAGCTTATTGCGACATTGAAAGTGGGGATGCCCTTCTGCCACCGCCGAATGAACTATTCAAACGGTCCAATTCAATGAAGAGGACCATCAGGTCATTGCTGTCCAGTCCAATCAGGGCGAGTTCCTGTACCAGTGACTGTAAGAGTAATTGTTTGCGGGCATCGGGGGAGCCAGAGGAAAGCATAGCTTCAATCAACACGAAGTTAGCGCTGCGGGGGGATTCCAGATCGGGATAAGTGGGATCCACATATAAATCGTCTTCCTCAAGACTGATAAAGCGCTGGAATTGATCGTTCGCAGGATAGCCGGTTTTTACTACCGCCGCGTGAATAGCTGATGAAATTCTTTTCTTATCAAGCGTATTACGTCTTTTCAGCGTAATGGTAAATACAGGCATAGTTTGCTCCCTGAGAACGGTAGATAAAACCAGTTTACTGACTTCATGTCATGTTGGTAGCCCGAAAACTGTGTCACGCTGTAACCAACCCAACCTCAAGATCGGGCAATATCCCTTACCCGAAACCACCCAGCCAGCCATTGCCAAATAATACCTTATTATTTTGCCTAGCCCCGTACACCGCCCAACGTAACAAGGCCGGCAATAGGCCGGCCTTTGTCGTCTGCGAAGTGGTAAATCTACTTCTTCTTGGCGTATTTCAACGAGTCCAGCGCCACGGCGAAGATGATGATGCTGCCCTTGATGATGTACTGCCAGTACGGGTTGATGCCGATATAGGTCAGGCCGTAGTTGATGACGGTGAAGATGATCACCCCGGTCACCACGCCCCACACCGTACCCACCCCGCCGGCGAAGGAGACGCCCCCCACCACGCAGGCGGCGATGGCGTCCAGCTCGTACATAAAGCCGAGGTTATTGGTGGCGCTGCCGATGCGCCCCGCTTCCAGCAGGCCGCCGAAGGCGTAGAACACGCCGGACAGCGCATAGATCATGATCAGGTTCAGCGGCACGTTGACCCCGGACACCTTGGCCGCTTCCGGGTTGCCGCCGATGGCGAAGATGTTCTTGCCGAAGCGGGTCTTGGTCCACAGGATCCAGACGAATATGATGGCGATCAGCGCATAGAAGGTAATGTACGACAGCTTAAAGTCGCCGAAGCGCAAGAAGCCCTGGGCAAAGGTGGAGAACTTCGGATCGAAGCCCGCGACCGGCGAAGCGCCGACCGAGTCGTAATACAGCGAGTTGATGCCGTAGACGATGATCATGGTGCCCAGGGTGGTGATGAACGGCGTCACGTTGAGATAGGCGATAATCAGGCCGTTAACCAGGCCGATCACCGCTCCGACCGCACACACCAGCAGGATAACCAGGGGAATCGACCAGGTTTCCATGTGCGGGAACACCTTGTTGACGTTATCCATCGACTGCAGCAGCGTGGCCGCCACCACCGCCGCTAGCCCCACCTGCCGCCCGGCGGACAGGTCGGTGCCCTGGGTCACGATCAGCCCCGCCACGCCCAGCGCGATGATGATGCGCACCGAAGACTGCGTCAGGATGTTGCTCAGGTTCATCAGGCTGAGGAAGGTAGGATCCTGAATGATGATGATGGCCAACAGCACCAGCAACACCACGTAAATGCCGCCTTCCTTGAAATAGGTAAATAAGGTTTTTTTATTTAGCGCGTTCATAATTCCGATCCTTAAAGGTGCAGGGAGGCGAGACGTAAGATTTCATTTTGCGAGGTCTGTTTGGTGTTAACGATGCCCGCAACCTGACCATTGCTCATCACCAAAATACGGTCGGTGATCCCCAAAAGCTCCGGCATTTCGGACGAGACGATAATGATCCCCTTGCCCTTCTTCGCCAGTTCGGTCATCAGCTGATAAATCTCGAACTTGGCGCCCACGTCGATGCCGCGCGTCGGTTCATCCAGCATCAGGATCTCCGGCTGCGTCAGCAGCCAGCGGCCGATGATCACCTTCTGCTGATTGCCGCCGGACAGCGAGCCGATATGGGTGTGATGCCCCGGCGTTTTCACCCGCATGGCGTCGATCACCCACTGGGTGTCGCTCTTCATCCGCGCGTTATCCAGCAGGCCGAGCTTGTTTTTATAATTGCGGATATTGGAGATCAGCGAGTTGAAGCCCACGTCGAGGTAGGCGTAAATCCCGGTGGATCGGCGCTCTTCGGTCACCAGCGCAAAACCGTGGTTGATCGCTTCGTTGGCGCTGTGGTTATCGATCGCTTTGCCGTGCAGCTTGATGGTGCCCGCCACCTTTTCGCGAATGCCGAACAGCGTCTCGACGATATCGGTGCGTTTGGCGCCCACCAGCCCGGCGATGCCGAGGATCTCGCCTTGATGCAGATCGAAGGACACATCGCGGATCGAGGGCTGGCGCAGCGACGTCAGGTTTTTCACCTCGAGGATCACCTCACCCGGCGTGTTCTGCCTGTCGGGGAAGCGCTGGCTGAGCGAACGGCCGACCATCATAGCGATGATCTTGTCCATATCCAGCCCTTCCAGCGGCTGGGTAGCGATCCACTGGCCGTCGCGCAGCACCGTTATCTCATCGCAAAGCTGAAAGATCTCTTCCATCTTGTGCGAGATATAGACGATGCCGCAGCCGCGCTCTTTCAGCTTGCGGATGATGGTGAACAGGTGATTGACCTCTTTTTCCGTCAGCGAAGAAGTCGGTTCATCCATGATGACGATTTTGGCGTCGTAGGAAAACGCCTTGGCGATCTCGATCATCTGCATCTGCGACACCGACAGGTTGCCCACCTTTTCGCGCGGGTTGATGTCGATATCCAGCTCGTCGAAGATCGCCTGGGTGTCTTTGAGCATTTTTTCCTGATCGACGAACAGGCCTTTGGTCGGATAGCGCCCCAGCCACATGTTGTCCATCACGGTGCGCTGCAGCACCAGGTTCAGCTCCTGGTGCACCATGGAAACGCCGTGCTCCAGCGCTTCTTTCGAACTCTTGAAATCGATCTCCCGGCCCTGAAACACAATGCTGCCGCTGTCTTTTTTGTAAATGCCGAACAGGCATTTCAGCAACGTCGATTTACCCGCGCCGTTCTCCCCCATCAGGGCGTGAATCGAGTGCGGGCGGACGCGTAAATTGACATTGTCCAAGGCTTTGACGCCGGGAAATGACTTACAGATATCCGTCATTTCCAGCAGAAATTCGCGTGAGCTATCGGCCATAAATACACCTGGCTTAACTGTCTTGCAGTCGTAAACATCCCCGCCGGCGGTATTCCTGGTGTTGGCGCCGCAGGCGGGGTCTTAGCGGGATCTCAATTCTTATTTAACAAACTGAGACAGGTTGTCTTTATCTACGCCGACGTAAGGAATACGCACGACTTTATTTTCGATTTTATATTGGGTGCCTTCGGTGGCCGGTTTGCCCGCCGCCAGGTTCTTCGCCAGCTCGAAGGTGGCTTTCGCCTGGTTGTCGGCGTCGTTCAGCACCGTGCCCGCCATCGCGCCGGATTTCACCAGCGCCAGCGCCTCAGGCAACGCATCGACGCCAAACACCGGGATAGTGGTCTTGTTATGCGCCTTCAGCGCTTCCACCGCGCCCATCGCCATGGCGTCGTTGTTGGCGATCACCACTTCAATCTTGTTGGCGTTCGGGCCGGAGAGCCAGGCGTCCATCTTGTCTTTCGCCTGCGCGGTATCCCACATCGCGGTATCCATCTGTAGCTGCTGGGTCTTGATGCCTTTCTCGTTCAGCGTTTTCACCACGTAGGTGGTGCGCGCTTCGGCATCCGGGTGGCCCGGCTCGCCTTTCAGCAGCACGAACTGGATCTGGCCGTCTTTGTTCAGATCCCAGGCCGGGTTGGCTTGCCAGTGTTTGGCGATCAGCTCGCCCTGGATCACGCCGGATTCTTTGGAGTCGGTGCCGACGTAATACGCCTTGTCATAGCTGTCCAACGCCTTGCGGGAAGGCTCTTTGTTGTAGAACACCACCGGGATATCGTTTGCGCGCGCCTTATCGATAACCACCGGCGCCGCGGCCGGGTCGACCAGGTTGATCGCCAGCGCTTTCACGCCCTTGGCCAGCAGCACGTCGATCTGATCGTTCTGCTTGGACTGGTCGTTCTGCGAGTCATTCATCAGCAGGGTGACGTCCGGTGAAGCTTTGGCGTCTTTCTCGATCGCCTTGCGCACCACCGACATGAAGTTGTCGTCGTATTTGTAAATCGTGACGCCAATACGGGTGTCAGCATGGGCTGCGGCGCCAAACATCATGGCTGCGGCCATGGCGGCCAGGGTGAAAACCTTCTTATTCATTGTCAGTCTCCGGTTCTGTGTAGGGTATTACTCGTCTTTGAGCCAATGGTCACCGGCAGTGCGCACACCCCAGGCCAGGCGATTTCCACTCAACACCTGCCGTCCGTGGATTTTGTTATTTCCGAGAAATGCTGTGTCAGCGCGAGATAAAGGTTGCAGCGGCAAGGGCCTTTGCGCCGGAAAACGCCTAGAGCATAGACGGCGTGATGTTAATATTCTGTGAATTTTCTCACAGATTGAAAACGGTTACACAAGATTAAATCGTCAGAGAGTGACCGTCGCCTCACTTTGCCAGGGGGCGACAGAATGGCGCCGCACCAGCGTCGGCATGAACAGATGAGCGGCCTGCGGCTCCGTCAGGCCTGCCGCGCCCTGCAACGCCAGCTCGGTGGCCAGCGTGGCCATCGAGACGATCGGGTAGCGCACCGTGGTGAGCTTGGGGCTGGTGTAACGCGCGATGGGGATGTCGTCGAAGCCGATCAGCGAGAAATGCTGCGGCACCGTGATACCGTTTTCTTTCAGCACCGCCATGGCGCCGGCGGCCATGGCATCGTTGTAGGCGAACACCGCGCTCAGCTGTAAGTTGCGCCCCAGCAGCTCCACCATCGCCGCCTCGCCGCCCTGCAGATCCGGCGAACCGTAGGCGCGCCAGTTGTCGGGCGTGGCCAGCCCGGCGGCGGCCATCGCCTGCGCATAGCCCTGCTGGCGCAGCGGCCCGTCTTCGATCGGGTGATTGGAGCCCAGATAGCCGATGCGCCGATGGCCTTGCGACAGCAAAAGACGCATCGCCATTTCCGCGCCGCAGACGTTATCCAGCCCGACGCAGCGCGGCTCATAGCCGGGAATAATCCGGTTGATCAGCACCATGCCCGGCACCTGCTCCAGAAAGCCGATCAGCTCGGCGTCGCTCAGGGCTTTGGCGTGAACAATCAGGGCGTTACAGCGCTGGCGAATCAGCACTTCGATCGCGTGTCGCTCTTTGTCCGCCTGATGATAGCTGTTGCCGATCAGCAGGTATTTGTGGTGTTTCTGCGCCACCGTGTCTACCGCTTTCACCAGCGCGCCGAAGAACGGATCGGAGACGTCCATCACCACCACGCCCAGGGTATCGCTGCTTTGGGTCGCCAGCGCCTGCGCGTTGGCGTTGGGGCGATAGCCCAGCTCCGCCACCGCCTGCAGCACCTGCTCGCGCGTCTCCTTGCTGGTCAGCGCGCTGTGGTTCAGCACGCGGGAGACGGTCGCCACGGAGACCCCGGCGCGTTTCGCCACGTCGCGGATGGTGATCGGATGAACTGGAGGCATGCGGGATCCTGAAATCGGGGTAGTGGCCGGTGGCGCTATCCTACCCCGATTGGCCCGCTGCTCTGCGTGAATTACGTCACAGGAAAGAAAACGTTTACATACATTTTTTTAACCTGCCGACGGGCGCTCACTTCAGCGTTTTGGGTTCCGCTTCGCCGGCGGCCAGCTGCGTCAGCTTGCGCCACAGCCACTCCATCGGCCCCTGTTCGAAGTAACGCAGCCACAGTGCGGAAAACGCCAGGTTGGCCAGCCAGACCAGCGGCACGAACGCCAACAGCTGCAGCCGGTCGAACTGCTCATAGAGGCCAAAGCGATAAAACAGCGTGGTGCAGATCAGCGTTTGCAGCAGGTAGTTGCTCAACGCCATGCGCCCCACCAGGGTCAGCCAGTGGGCGATGCGCATGCGCGACAGCGCGGGCCAGAAACCGTAACACAGCGCCAGATAGCCCATCGCCTGCAGCGGGGCGCCCAGCTCGCGCGGCACCTGCAGCAGGAAACCGCTCCAGCGATAGTCCCAATGCACCTGCCATTGCAGCGCCACCGCCGGCAGCTGGATCAGCACCGAAAGCGGCAGCAGCCACGCCGCCTGCCGCAGGTAATAGCCGGAGGAATAACTGCCGCGCAGCCAGCCGCTGCGCATCAGCCCGGCGCCGAACAGCATCAGCCCCGCTAGCTCCCAGCCATACTGCGCGCCGATGGCCAGCAGGCTGGACGAGAGCAGATCGACACGGCTGCGCCAGGCTTCGAAACCGCCCTGCAGCTTCCAGAACTTCTCGTACTGCAGCTCCGCCGCGCCCGGCTGCCAGAAGCTGCCCGGCTCACCGTGCGAGACGAAGCCGAGCAAAAGCAGCACCGCCACGCCGATCAAATACAGCACCACGCCGGTTTTCAGCAGTTGGAAGGTTTCTTTGGCTTCGCGGATCATGCGCCAGCACACCAGGCCGATCAGCCCGTAGGCCAGCAGAATGTCGCCGTCCCACAGGAAGATGGCGTGCGCAAGACCGAACAGCAGCAGCCACGACAGCCGCACGCGGATCCAGCTTTTGCCGCGCCGCAGCAGCATTTGCAGCCCGGCGCCGAACAGCAGCGCGAACATCGCCAGGAACTTGGCCTGGGCGAACAGATCGAGCAGCGCCCAGGTCCAGGCGTCGCGCGACGACGGCATGCCCAAATAGGCCGGGTTGAGGTAGGCGGCCTTCGGCAAGCCGAAGGCGCTGATGTTCAGCAATAAAATGCCGAGGATGGCGATGCCGCGCACGCAGTCCAGCGTGGCGATGCGCGGCAGAGGATGACTGTTCATTTTTTATCGCTGTCTTCCGCTCATGAAAAAGGCGCCCGCAGGCGCCTGTTGTCGTCGTGCGGGTCGCCCCGCAACGCCATCACCCCTGGTGATGACGCACCGCGCGCAGGAACTCCTGGCGGGTATTCTGGCTGGACTTGAACAGCCCCCCCAACGAAGTGGTGGTGGTGGCGCTGGTCGCGTCGCGGATGCCGCGCGCCTTGACACAATAATGGACCGCATCGATCGATACCGCCACGTTATTGGTGCCGAGCAGGGTCTGCAACGCCACCAGGATCTGCTGGGTCAGGCGCTCTTGCACCTGCGGACGCTGGGAGAAGAACTGCACGATGCGGTTAATCTTCGACAGGCCGATCACCGAGTCTTTCGGGATATAGGCCACGGTGGCCTTGCCGTCGATGGTCACGAAGTGGTGTTCGCAGGTGCTGGTCAGCGTGATATCGCGCACCGTCACCATCTCATCCACCTTCATCTTGTTCTCGATAACGGTGATTTTCGGGAAGTTGGCGTAGTCCAGCCCGGAGAAGATCTCGTCGACATACATTTTGGCGATGCGATGTGGCGTCTCCGCCAGGCTGTCATCAGACAGATCGAGGTTCAGCAGCTGCATGATTTCGGTCATGTGCTCTTTGATGCGGCGCTTGCGCGTTTCGCGATCCAGCACTTCCCCGCGCAGCGGCGTCTCCAGACCACGCTCTTCCAGCGCCGCATGCACCAGCGCGGCTTCTTTACTTAATGATGTCATGTATTTGTTCTCCTGCGGACGGAACCCGCCGGCGGCCTGGTAGGGCGTGCGGCCGGCGAATTGCTTGCTCTCGTGACGGCAGAGTTTTCGTGGTGGATAACGTGAACCCGGTCAAGATTTTGCCCCCACTGTAGATGAGAGCGCGGCGATTATCCAGTGATAGTGCTTCATCCGCAGGTGAAATATTCGCATTTAGCACAATCAGGCCGGCTGCGGGATTCCACGCTTTTTGTATGGATTTCAATCACCGCATCGCCGTTTTTTGCGCCAACCGCCGCGCCGGGGTATTCACCACCAGCGCACCGGCCACCAACAGCGCCGCCACCGCCACGTACAGCGCCGGTTCCAGCCGATGGGTCAAGGCGGTCGACAGCGCCGACAGCATCGGCCCGACCAGTTGGCCGATCGCATAACCGGTGGTCAGCAATCCGGCCATGTAACGCGCATGGCGCGGCGCCAGTTCACGGCCGTGCTGAAGGGCGAGCTGCACCACGCAGAGGAAGCCGCCGCCGGTCAGCAACGCCCCCAACGCCAGGCCGGCCACGCCCGGCACCACTTCGGCGCTCAGCACGCCCAGCGCCTGTATCCACAGCGTGATCGCCAACCGGGTCTGGGTAGTGAGCCGATGGCGGGTCAAAATGCCGATAACGATCCCCAGCACCGCCGCGCCGCCGAACACCGGCCAGACGAACTGCGCGAACAGGCTGCCGGGAAAACGCGCCGCCGCCATCTGCGACAAGAACGTCGCCGGCAGGATGTAGCCGAACCCGGCCAGGCTGTAGCTCCACACCAGGCGTTTGAGCGCCGGCGTCAGCAGCAGCGGCTCCGGGGCCACGTCCGGGCGATGCAGCTCGCCGCTGCGCGGCAGAAAGGCGCTAATCGCCCCCACCAACGCCAGCGCCGGCACGCCATACACCAGCCAGGCCTGCGCCGCCGTCAGCCCCAGCGTGTTGATGCCCACCGCCAGCATGCCGCTGAGGAAGATACCGGCGCCCGGCCCGGCGAACACCGCCGCGCTCAGCGCCGGCCGGCCGTAGTGCGCCAACCGCTCATTGGTCCAGGCCGCCACCAGCACCATCGCCCAGCCGCTGGCCCAGCCGATGACGAAGCGCAGCGCGCCGTGCGTCCATTCATCCTGCGCCAGCGCCGACAGCAGCGTCAGCGCCACCGCGCCCCACACGCCAAGCCACAGGCGCCGCTCGACGTGGCGCGTGGCGCGCATCGCGTCGTAGGCGCCGCACAGGTAGCCCAAATAGTTGATCGCCGCCACCAGCCCGGCGCCGGTCAGGCTGAACTGGTGTTCCGCGATCATCAGCGGCACCTGGGGAGTGAAAGCGAAGCGGCCAATGCCCATCGCGACGATCAGTGCGGCAAAACCGCTCAAGGCAATACGTAAAGCCATATCGGTATCCAAAAGGTTAAAAGAAAGTTGCCAGTATCATGCCGCAGTATTAAACTCACAAAAACTGAATAATAGTTATCAAGTTCATCACGAAACGAGAATATTATGGATCTGACCCAGCTTCGCATGTTCTGCTGCGTGGCGGAAACCGGCTCGGTCGCCCGCGCCGCCGAGCAGTTGCACCGCGTGCCGTCGAATTTGACCACCCGGCTGCGCCAGCTCGAACAGGAGCTGGGCGCCGATCTGTTTATCCGCGAAAAACAGCGCCTGCGCCTGTCGCCGATGGGCCATAACTTTCTGTGCTACGCCAACCGCATCCTGGCGCTGAGCGACGAGGCGATGAGCATCACCCACGCCGGCGAACCGGCGGGCAACTTCGCCCTCGGCTCGATGGAGAGCACCGCCGCTACCCGCCTGCCCTCGCTGCTGGCGGCTTACCACCAGCGCTTCTCGCAGGTTTCGCTGTCGCTGACCACCGGCACCTCCGGCGAAATCGCCGATCGGGTGCGCGCCGGCACGCTGGCCGCGGCGCTGGTCGACGGCCCGGTACCTTATGACGAGTTGAACGGCTGTATCGCCTATCCTGAACATATGGTGGTGATCTCCTGTCTCGATCACGCGCCGATCCACAGCGCCAAAGACGCCAACGGCGAAACGCTGTTCGCCTTTCGCGCCAGCTGCTCCTACCGCCTACGGCTGGAGGCCTGGTTCAAGCGCGAAGGCGCGCGGCCGGGGCAAATTATGGAAATCCAGTCCTATCACGCCATGCTGGCCTGCGTCGCCAGCGGCGCCGGGCTGGCGATGATCCCGCATTCGGTGCTGAGCCTGCTGCCGGGCCATGAGCGGGTCCGGGTTCACCCCCTGCCGCCGGACGTGGCCGACACCGCCACCTGGTTGCTGTGGCGCCGCGACGCGTTCGGGCCGAACGTGCGCGCGCTGAAAGAGTTGATTATTGAACAGACGGAAACCGCCGCTGTTGATGAAAGCACCCCCAACGATTTATCAGACGTTGTCGATATCGCCTGATTTAAAAAGAAAACCACTGAGGAGACTATGATGGAGATGATCAAAACCCGCGCCGCCGTTGCCTGGGGCCCGAACCAGCCGCTGAAGATCGAAGAAGTCGAGCTGATGCCACCGCAAAAAGGCGAAGTGCTGGTGCGGATCGTCGCCACCGGCGTTTGTCACACTGACGCCTACACCCTGTCCGGCAAAGATCCGGAAGGCGTGTTCCCGGCGATCCTCGGCCACGAGGGCGGCGGCGTGGTGGAAGCGGTCGGTGAAGGCGTCACCAGCGTGGCGGTCGGCGATCACGTGATCCCGCTCTACACCCCGGAGTGCGGCGAGTGCAAATTCTGTAAATCCGGCAAGACCAACCTGTGCCAAGCGATCCGCGCCACCCAGGGCAAAGGGCTGATGCCGGACGGCACCACCCGCTTCTTCAAAGATGGCAAGCCGATCTTCCACTACATGGGCACCTCCACCTTCTCCGAATACACCGTGGTGCCGGAGATTTCACTGGCGAAAATCAACAAGGAAGCGCCGCTGGAAGAAGTGTGCCTGCTGGGCTGTGGCGTCACCACCGGCATGGGTGCGGTGATGAACACCGCCAAAGTGCAGCCGGGCGACACCGTGGCGATCTTCGGTCTGGGCGGCATCGGCCTGTCGGCGATTATCGGCGCGCAGATGGCCGGCGCGGGCCGCATCATCGGCATCGACATCAACACCAGCAAGTTCGATCTGGCGCGCAAGCTGGGCGCTACCGATCTGATCAACCCGAAAGACTATGACAAGCCGATTCAGGACGTGATCGTCGAGCTGACCGACGGCGGCGTCGACTTCTCCTTCGAGTGCATCGGCAACGTCAACGTGATGCGTTCCGCGCTGGAGTGCTGCCACAAGGGCTGGGGTGAATCGGTGATCATCGGCGTCGCGGGCGCGGGCGAAGAGATCTCGACCCGTCCGTTCCAACTGGTCACCGGCCGCGTCTGGCGCGGTTCGGCGTTCGGCGGCGTCAAGGGCCGTTCGCAGCTGCCGGGCATCGTCGAGCGCTATCTGGGCGGCGAATTCGCGCTGAACGACTTTATCACCCATACCATGGGGCTGGAGCAGATCAACGAAGCGTTCGATTTGATGCACGAAGGCAAATCGATCCGTTCCGTCATCCACTTCGACCAATAAGCCAGGAGGCAGAGATGACGTTGTCATTGGAACTTCTCGAAGAGCACCGCATGTTCGGCGGCTGGCAGCAGCGCTATCGCCACGCGGCGCAGAGCCTGAATTGCAACATGACATTCAGCATCTACCTGCCGCCGCCGCGCGATGACAACCCGCCGCCGGTGCTGTACTGGCTGTCGGGGCTGACCTGCAACGACGAGAACTTCACGTTGAAAGCCGGCGCGCAGCGCATCGCCGCCGAGCTGGGTCTGGTGCTGGTGATGCCGGACACCAGCCCGCGTGGCGACGAAGTGCCGAACGACGAAGGCTACGATCTGGGCCAGGGCGCCGGGTTCTACCTGAACGCCACCCAGGCGCCGTGGGATCGCCATTTCCGCATGTACGACTACATCAGCGCCGAACTGCCGGCGCTGATCGAACAGCACTTCAGCGTCAGCGATCGTCAGTCGATCTTCGGCCACTCGATGGGCGGCCACGGCGCGCTGATGATGGCGTTTCGCAATCCGCAGCGCTTCCGCTCGGTATCGGCGTTCGCGCCGATCGTTAACCCGTGCCAGGTGCCGTGGGGTCGCAAGGCGTTCACCGCCTATCTGGGCAGCGACGAAAGCCAGTGGCTGCAGTACGACAGCTGCCATCTGCTGGCCAGCGGCGCGGAAAAAATGCCGGTCCTTATCGACCAGGGCGACGACGACCAGTTCCTGGCCGATCAGCTGCAGCCGGCGCGGTTAGCCGAGCTGGCGCGCCAGCGCGACTGGCCGCTGACGCTGCGCATTCAGCCGGGGTACGATCACAGCTACTTCACCATCGCCACCTTCGTGGAAGATCACCTGCGCTTCCACGCCGAGCACCTGTTCCGCTGATAAAAAAATCCGGGCGGTTATTAAAGCGCCCGGATTTCTTCAAATACCGTCAAGAAGAAAGTCGATGGCGGCTTTTATCCTGGTCCGATACTGGGAAACATCACAAAACTCGGCCCCCAAAGCCCGAACCGGGATGCTGGCCATTTCATATGTCATCACGGCGTACTCGTTGTCATCAATCAATCTGATCAACGGGATCAAGCGTTCCGGTCGCGTACTCCCCGGGTATTTTTCAACGGGCAACAAAGGGATCACAACTCGACGATTTAATTGCCCAATGATATCGCTCGTCACATCAAGCAGCAGGGGATAAACCGCGCTGTTCCCCCTATTCGCATACACCGTAAATTGCATCGCTAAAACGTCCTGTATTCGTCGCTAAAGCAACCATGCTCATCATTAAATCGGTTAAGCGCTTCAAGCGCCTCTCGGTTTTCTTCCTGCCATTTTATCCTCTCATGCTGACGTAACTCAGCATCTAAAGCAGCAGTTAGCGTCGCGCTGAGATTAATCCCCGCCTCACGCGCACGGCTCAACAAACTGCGTTCCAGCGTCATGGTCACACTTTGCGTCGTTCGTTGTTTTACTGGCATCGGCACCTCTCTCACTCATTTTCGTGCAAACAACACGGTTTATTGAACGATAGTAGCATTGAGACGTCATTTGAGCCCGTTCAAATATGCGCCATACGTTAAAGCATCATCCCTTCAGCTTAGGATCCAGCGCGTCGCGCAATCCGTCGCCCAACAGGTTGAACGCCAGCACGGTAATGAATATCGCCAGACTGGGGAAGATCGCCACGTGCGGCGCGATCACCATATCGGCGCGCGCTTCGTTGAGCATCGCCCCCCACTCCGGCGTCGGCGGCTGGGCGCCCAGGCCCAGAAACGACAGGCTGGCGGCGGTGATGATCGAGGTGCCGATGCGCAGGGTAAAATAGACCACGATCGAAGACAGAGTGCCCGGCAGAATGTGCCGCAGGATGATGGTCCAGTCCGAGGCGCCGATGCTGCGCGCCGATTCGATATAGGTCAGGTGCTTCAGCACCAGCGTATTGCCGCGCACCAGGCGGGCGAAGGCCGGAATGCTGAAGATCGCCACCGCGACGATCACGTTGGCCATGCCGCTGCCCATGATCGCCACCACGCCGATCGCCAGCAGAATGCCGGGAAACGCGAACAGCACATCGCAGACGCGCATGGTGAGGCGATCCCACCAGCCCTCATAGTAGCCGGCCAGCAGCCCCAGCAGGGTGCCGATCGCCCCGCCCGCCAGCACCGAGAACACCCCGGCCGCCAGCGAAATGCGCGTGCCCATCAGGATGCGGCTGAAGATATCGCGCCCGAGAGAATCCACGCCCAGCCAGTGCATCAGCGAAGGCCCCTCGTTCAGCCGATCGTAATCGAAATAGTTTTCCGCATCGAACGGTGCCAGATAAGGCGCCAGCAGCGCCGCCGCAATCAGCAGCAGCACCAACAGACCGGCGACCAGCGCCGCCCGCTGGCGGCGAAAACGCCGCCAAAACTCGCTCCACGGCGTGCGTACCGCGTTGGGATCGATAAGCGGCATCGCCTTCAGTGCGGCGTTGCGCCGCCAATGCTTAATCATGCCGCGTCCTCATTGATAACGAATCGCCGGGTTAATCGCCGCGTACAGCATATCCACCAGCAGGTTGATCAGAATGAATTCCAGCGAGAACAGCAGCACCTCGGCCTGGATCACCGGATAATCGCGCATCTCCACCGAGTCCACCAGCAACCGCCCCAACCCCGGCCAGTTGAACACCTTCTCCACCACGATCGAACCGCCGAGCAGGAAGCCGAACTGCAGCCCCATCATGGTCACCACCGGGATCATCGCGTTGCGCAGGCCGTGTTTCATCACCACCACGCTTTCCCGCACGCCCTTGGCGCGCGCGGTGCGCATGTAGTCTTCCTGCAGCACCTCGACGAACGAAGCGCGGGTGAAACGCGCCATCACCGCCGCCACCGCCGCCCCCAGGGTGATCGAAGGCAGAATGTAGTGTTGCCAGCTGTCGGCGCCCACCGTCGGCAGCCACCCCAGTTCGACCGAGAACACCTGCATCAGCAGCATGCCGAGCGCAAAGGCCGGGAACGAGATCCCCGACACCGCCAGCGTCATGCCGAGGCGATCCGGCCAACGGTTGCGCCACACCGCCGACACCACGCCGATCGCCAGGCCGAACGCCACCGCCCACAGCATGCTGGTGACGGTCAGCCAAAAGGTCGGCATAAAGCGCGAGGCGATCTCTTCGCTCACCGGGCGCTTGGACACCATCGAGATGCCGAAGTCGCCCCGCAGCGCGTTGACGAAGAAGTGTGCGAACTGCTGCGGCAGCGGCTGATCCAGCCCCAAATCCTTGCGCACCAGCTGCACCACCGCCTCGTCGGCCTCCGGCCCCGCCGCCAGCCGCGCCGGATCGCCCGGCAGCAGGTGGACGAACAGGAACACCAGCACCGCCACGATCAGCAGCGTCGGGATCAGGCCCAGCAGTCGTTTCAGAAAATAATTGAGCATCTCATTCCTTCCCCCGCCCGCCGCCGCTTGGCCGCAGGCGGGGATGGGCGCCTTATTTCAGATCGGCGTTATCAAAGTTGAACGAGGTATCCGGCATCACGTAGAAACCGCTCAGCTGTTTGCTGTTGGCCGACAACAGACGTTCGGTCGCCAGGAAGATCCAGGGCGCATCGGCCCAAATGCGATCCTGCGCGTCCTGATACAGCTTCTGCTTCTCGGCGCGATCGGTGGTCGCCAGCGCGTCGGTCAGATCCTTATCCACCTGAGGGTTGCTGTAGAACGCGGTGTTGAACTGCTTCGGCGGCGCCGCCTGGGTGGAGAACAGCGGCGACAGCGCCCAGTCCGCTTCCCCGGTCGAGGCCGACCAGCCGGTGTAGAACAGCCGCACGCCGGTGTCTTTCACCCCGACGCTCTCCACCTGCGCCGCACGCTGCCCGGCATCCATCGCCGTCACCGTCACTTTCACCCCCACCTGCGCCAGCTGCTGCTGGGTGAACTGCAGCACCTTCTGCGCGGTGCTGTGGTTGTGGGAAGACCACAGCGTGGTGGTGAAGCCGTTCGGGTAGCCGGCCTCTTTCAGCAGCTCGCGCGCCTTGGCCGGATCGTACGGCCACGGCTTATAGCGGGCGGCGAAGTCAATGGCCGGCGGCACCGGCCCTTCCGCCGGCACCGCGTACCCGGCGAACGCCACTTTGATCAGCGCGTCCTTGTTGATGGCATAGTTCAGCGCCTGGCGCACCTTCGGGTTGTCGAACGGCTTCTGAGTGACGTTCATGCTGATGTAACGCTGCAGGATCGACGGCGCGGCCACCACGTCCAGCTTGGCGTTGCCTTCCAGCACCTTGGCCTGCTCGTAAGGGATCGGGAAGGCGAAGGTCGCCTCGCCGGTTTGCAGCATCGCCGCGCGGGTGTTGTTATCCACCACCGGGCGCCAGGTGATGCTGTCGAGCTTCGGCAGCCCCGGCTGCCAGTAGCCGTCGAACTTCTTCACCTTGACGAAATCGGTCTGGTTCCAGGTGACGAATTGATACGGCCCGGTGCCGACCGGGTGGAAACCGATCTCCTTGCCGTATTGCTTCAGCGCCGCCGGCGAGATGATCGCCGCCGCCGGGTGCGCCAGGTTGTTGACGAACGCCGAGAACGGCGCTTTCAGCACGATCTTCACCGTATTGGCGTCCACCGCTTCGGTTTTGTCGATCATCTTGAACAGGTTGTAGCGCTTGAGGTGGCTGTCCGGGTTGCTGGCGCGATCGAGGTTTACCTTCACCGCCTCGGCGTTGAACGCGGTACCGTCGTGGAATTTAATCCCCTGGCGCAGTTTGACGGTGTAGGTCAGGCCGTCTTTGCTGACCTCATAGCTGTCCGCCAGCACGTTCACCAGCTTCATGTCCTTGTCGAAGCCGAACAGCCCCTGATAGAAAGACTTGGCCACCGCCTGCGACAGCGTATCGTTGGCGTCGTAAGGATCGAGGATGGTGAAGTTGGAGGCCACGGCGATCACCGCGTCCTTCGCCGCCCAGACCGGGCCGGCTCCCGCCGCCAGCAGTACGGCGGCCAACAGCGCATTGCGTTTGAATGTGTGCTTCATGTCGCTTGTCTCTCCTGAGGTCTTTAAAAAGCACCGGCGATCGGGTGGCGGGCGACAAAGTGCTCGGCGCCAACCTGCACCAGCGGTGCGGTAACGGGTTCATCGCCCAGCGCGCGCACCGGGCTCGGGATCTCATCGGCCGGCAGTGGCTGCCGTTTGTGGGCATGAGCGGGATCGGCCACCGGCACCGCCGTCATCAGTTTGCGGGTGTAAGGGTGCTGCGGGTTGTCGAACACCGCCTGCCGCGGGCCGATCTCGACGATCTGCCCGAGGTACATCACCGCCACCCGGTGGCTGATGCGTTCCACCACCGCCATGTCGTGTGAAATGAACAGAAAAGCGATGCCGAACTCGCGCTGCAGGTCGAGCAGCAGATTGACGATCTGCGCCTGAATCGACACGTCCAGCGCCGACACCGCCTCGTCGGCGATCACCACTTTCGGGTTCAGCGCCAGCGCGCGCGCGATGCAGATGCGCTGGCGCTGGCCGCCGGAAAATTCGTGCGGGTAGCGGCGCGCATGCTCCGGCAGCAGGCCGACGCGCTCCAGCAGCCAGGCCACCCGTTGCTCCGCCTCGCGGCCGCGCATCACGTTATGCACCAGCAGCGGCTCCATGATGGAAAAACCGACCGTCAGGCGCGGATCAAGCGAAGCGTATGGATCCTGAAAGATGAACTGAATATCGCGCCGCAGGTGCTGCAGCGCCGGCCCCTTCAACTGATCTATCCGCCGCCCGGCGAAGGTGATGGTGCCGCTCTGGCTGTCCACCAGCTTCAGCAAAGAGCGCCCGGTGGTGGACTTGCCGCAGCCGGACTCGCCCACCAGCCCCAGCGTCTCGCCGGGGTAAAGATCGAAACTGACGTTTTCCACCGCGTGCACCCGGCGAGTAACCCGATTGAACAACCCGCCGCGCAGATCAAAACGCGTGACCAGATGCTCCACCTGCAGGATCGGCGCGGCGTCTGGCGGCACGGTATCCTGCGGCGCCGTATCCCCCTCGCCGCCCGGCAACGGAAACTTCGCCGGCAGCGGCCGATCGGCCATCGCCCCCAGCTTCGGCACCGCCGCCAACAGCGCCCGGGTATAGGCCTGCTGCGGCGCGGCGAACAGCTCGCGCACCCGATTTTGTTCCACCTGCTCGCCGCGGCGCATCACCAGCACCCGGTCGGCTATCTCCGCCACCACGCCCATGTCATGAGTGATGAAGATCACCCCCATCTGCATCTCCCGTTGCAGCACGCGGATCAGCTGCAGGATCTGCGCCTGAATGGTGACGTCGAGGGCGGTGGTGGGTTCATCGGCGATCAGCAGCGCCGGCTTGCAGGAGAGCGCCATGGCGATCATCACCCGCTGGCGCATGCCGCCGGAAAGCTGGTGCGGGTAGCGCCCCAGCACCTCTTTGGCCTCCGGAATACGCACCAGATCGAGCATGCGCAGCGCCTCTTGGCGCGCGCTGCGGCGATCCATGCCCTGATGCAGGCGCAGCGATTCGGCGATCTGCTCGCCGACCGGAAATACCGGGTTGAGCGAAGTCATCGGCTCCTGGAAGATCATCGCCATGTCGGCGCCGCGCACCGTGCGCAGCGTGCTCTGCGAGGCCTGCGCCAGATCGAGCAGCGCGCCGTCGCGCCGGCGCAGCGTCATGGCGCCGCTGACGATGCGCCCGCCGCCCTGCTCCACCAACCGCATCAGCCCCAGCGAAGTGACCGATTTGCCGGAGCCAGACTCGCCGACGATCGCCAGCGTCTCGCCGCGATCGAGATCGAACGACAGGTTGCGCACCGCTTCTACGGCGCCGTCCGGTTGAGGAAAGCTGATGCTCAGATCGCGCACCGTCAGCACCCGCTGCGGCGGCAATGACGGCCCGCCGCTGGCTGCGGGTCGAAGTAAAACGTCGGTCATGCACCCTCCCGGTGAACGCTTAGCGGTAAATCCCGACGGACGGCGCATCGCCGACATAGCCAAAACCGCGATACATCCCCTCGCAGTTGAACGGCAGCGCGATATTGCCGTGGCGATCAACGGCGATCATGCCGCCGCTGCCGCCCAGTGCAGGCAGCTTCTCCATCACCACCCGATCGCTGGCCGCCTGCAGGCTCAGATCGCCGTATTCGATCAGGGCGGAAACATCATAGGCCGCCACGCCGCGCATGAAGATTTCGCCGGTGCCGGTGCTGGAAACCGCCACGGTGGCGTTGTTGGCATAGCAGCCGGCGCCGATAATCGGCGTGTCGCCTACCCGCCCGGCCTGCTTGTTGGTCATGCCACCGGTCGAAGTCGCGGCGGCGAGGTTGCCCAGCGCATCCAGCGCCACCGCGCCGACGGTGCCGAATTTGCGATCGGGATCGAGCGGATCGCCGGCCTGCGCCGCGCCGTCGTGATCGAGCAATACCCGGCCCTGCTCCGCCTGGGCGCGGTGCAGCTGATCGAAACGTTCTTGGGTAAAGAAGAAGTCAGGGGTAACCATTTCCAGGCCGTGGGCGGCGGCAAACTTCTCGGCGCCTTCGGCGGCAAACAGCACGTGTTCGCTGTTTTCCAGCACCGCGCGCGCCGCCAGCACCGGGTTGCGGATGCGGCTGACGCCGGCGACGGCGCCGGCATCGCAGGTGCGGCCGTCCATCACGCAGGCGTCCAGTTCGTGAGTGCCCTGATGGGTAAACACCGAGCCTTTGCCGGCGTTGAACAGCGGGCACTCTTCGAGCAGCCGCACCGCTTCGGTCACCGCGTCCAGCGCGCTGCCGCCCTGGGCCAGTATCGCCTGCCCGGCGGTCACGATCTCGGACAGCGCCTGGATATACTGCCGTTCTTTTTCCGCACTCAGCGCCGCCCGGGTAATTGCGCCCGCGCCGCCATGAATGGCAATCACTGGTTTGCTCATTTGCCTGACACCCTGTGTTAATCCCGCCGTTGCGCAGCGAATAAGCTGAGCGCGGTATCATTATTATTCAGTCTTTTTCGACTCTATTTAGTCCTACAGTGGAAGTACAGCATAACGTCCACGTCCCGCTTTTAGCGTAGTCCGCTTAGACCGTTTCGCACCTTGAAATAGCTTATTGGAATAAAAACAGCAGGTTATAAAAAGCCGTAAACCGCCGATCGTACGGCCGAGATTATTGGTAATTCCGCGTGCGGAAATAGCGGCATGGCGTAAGGAAATAAACGTTCGCGCTGAATAACGCTTATTGCGGCGCCCGGCCTGCTGTTTTTTCCCCGGCCGGGCGCAGATGATCCGAGATTAAAAACCCGATCCGGGCTGCTGTAAAAAAGCCTCTTCTTCCGGCGTGCTGGTGCGCCCCAATATCGCATTGCGATGCGGGTAGCGGCCGAAACGATCGATGATCGCCTTGTGCCGAAGCTCGAACTCCAGCTGGTCGCCGTTATTGAGCTCGGTGTACAGCACCAGCGCCTGCTGGTGGATTAGCGGCGATTCCGAATGCATGAACGGCAGATAAAGGAAACCGCGCTGCTCGCGACTCAGCCGCTCGCACTCGCCGCTGCGGATCGCCTCCTGCGCCAGGATCAACGCCATGCCGTCGCAGGCGAACGACTGCGGTGTGCCGCGGAACAGGTTGCGGCTGAACTGATCGAGCACGATCACCTCCGCCAGCCGCCCCTCGATGGTGTCGCGCCAGTGCGCCAACTCCCCCGCCGCCGCCGCGCGCCAGATTTCGCCGAAACGGCTGTGCAGCAGACGATCGAAATCGTCGTCCTTTTTGAACCACATGATCGGTTCGATCTCGTCGAACCAGAAGTCGATAACCTGTTTATGCATCATGATTCTCCTCTGTTTTACGCAGTTTATACCCGATCGCCCCAGCGCCGCAGTGCGAAAGATGACGGGCATAACCCGTTCTCCCCCCCGGCGTTCTCTGCCATAATACCCGCACTTTGTCGCTATTTTAGCGCACCCTGATTACGGAGTTCCCTTTATGGATCATTGCCATACTTCCGATCTCATTTCCCTGGAGCAAGCGCTGGAAAAAATGCTCGGGCAGATCGCCCCGCTGCAGCAGACCGAATCCATCGCGCTGACCGCCGCCGCCGGCCGCATCACCGCCGCGCCGGTGGTCTCACCGCTCGACGTGCCGCCGTTCGCCAACTCGGCGATGGACGGCTATGCTGTGCGCCTCGCCGATCTGGCGGCCAATGCGCCGCTGCCGGTCGCCGGTAAGGCCTTCGCCGGTGCGCCGTTCGACGGCCAATGGCCGGCCAACAGCTGCGTGCGCATCATGACCGGCGCGCCGATCCCGGCCGGGGCGGACGCGGTAGTGATGCAGGAGCAGGCCGAGGTGAGCGACCAGGGCGTGCGTTTTTCCGCGCCGGTTGAAGCCAGCCAGAATATCCGTCTGGCGGGTGAAGACATTCGCCGCGGCGCGAGCGTGTTGCCGGCCGGCGTGAAGCTGGGCGCCGCGCAGCTGCCGCTGCTGGCTTCGCTTGGCGTCGCCGAGGTGCAGGTGATGCGTAAGCTGAAGGTGGCGGTGTTCTCCACCGGCGACGAACTGCAGCCGGTCGGCCAGCCGCTGCAGGCGGGCCAAATCTACGACACCAACCGCTTCGCGGTGCGCCTGATGCTGGAGCAGATGGGCTGTGAAGTGCTCGATCTCGGCATTATCCGCGACGATCGCGATGCACTGCGCGACGCCTTCACACAGGCAGGCAGCCAGGCCGACGTGGTCATCAGCAGCGGCGGCGTTTCGGTCGGCGAAGCCGACTACACCAAACAAATGCTCGACGAACTGGGCCAGGTCAGCTTCTGGAAGCTGGCGATCAAACCCGGCAAACCCTTCGCCTTCGGCAAACTGGGCCACGCCTGGTTCTGCGGCCTGCCGGGCAACCCGGTTTCCGCCGCCCTGACCTTCTACCAACTGGTGCAACCGCTGCTGGCGAAGCTGGCCGGCCACAGCGACTGGCGCCTGCCGCCGCGCCTGCGCGCACGGGCGCTGACCCCGCTGAAGAAATCGCCGGGCCGCCTCGATTTCCAGCGCGGCGTGTTCAGCAGCAACGCCGCGGGCGAACTGGAGGTCAGCACCACCGGCCACCAGGGCTCGCACGTCTTCAGCTCTTACAGCCAGGGCAACTGCTTCATCGTGCTGGAGCGCGAACGCGGTTCGGTGGCGGTAGGCGAAACGGTTGATATAGAGCCGTTCAACGCCCTACTGAGGAGCTGAGCATGCTGCCGGAATTGACCGACGCCGAAGCGCTGCGCTACAACCGCCAGATCGTGCTGCGCGGCTTTGACTTCGACGGCCAGGAGAAGCTGAAGGCCGCCCGCGTACTGATCGCCGGGCTGGGCGGGCTGGGCTGCGCCGCCGCGCCATATCTGGCAGCGGCCGGCGTCGGCCATCTGGTGCTGGTGGATTTCGACACCGTCTCGCTCTCCAACCTGCAGCGCCAGATCCTGCACCGCGACGATCGCATCGGCCAGAGCAAGGTCGCCTCCGCCAGGCAGGAACTGAGCGCCATCAACCCGCATATCCGCATCGACGCGATCGACGGCCGTTTGGAAGATGACACGGTCGCGGCAGAGATCGCCGCCTGCGATCTGGTGCTGGACTGCACCGACAACGTGGCGGCGCGCGACGCCCTGAATCGCCTGTGCCACGCGCAGCAGAGGCCGCTGGTTTCCGGTGCGGCGATCCGCATGGAAGGCCAGCTCAGCGTGTTCACCTATCAGCCGGGCGAGCCCTGCTACCGCTGCCTGAGCCGGCTGTTCGGCGACAGCGCCCTCACCTGCGTCGAAGCGGGCGTGATGGCGCCGCTGGTCGGCACTATCGGCACCCTGCAGGCGATGGAAGCCATCAAGCTGCTGGCCGACTATGGTCAGCCGCTGCGCGGCAAGCTGTTGATGTTCGATGCGATGAGCATGCAGTTCCGGGAGATGAAACTGCCGAAGGATCCGCACTGCGAGGTGTGCGGCGGGGAATGACGGATAAAAAAAGGGCGGGATAATTCCCGCCCTGATGCGTTGCCGCGAGGGTTACACGATGCCCTGGCTGCGCAGATAGTCTTCGTAGTTGCCGGTAAAGTCGATCACCTTGTTCGGGGTGATTTCCAGAATGCGCGTCGCCAGCGAGCTGACGAACTCACGGTCGTGGGAGACGAAGATCAGCGTGCCTTCGTACATCTCCAGCGCCATGTTCAGCGATTCAATGGATTCCATATCCAGGTGGTTGGTCGGTTCGTCCATCACCAGAATATTCGGGCGCTGCATCATCAGCTTGCCGAACAACATGCGGCCCTTCTCACCGCCGGACAGCACCTTCACTTTCTTCTTGATGTCGTCCTGGCTGAACAGTAAACGGCCCAGCACGCTGCGCACCGCCTGCTCGTCGTCTTTTTCCTGCTTCCACTGGCTCATCCAGTCGAACACGGTCAGGGTATCGTCAAACTCGTATTCGTGATCCTGCGCGTAGTAACCGATACGGGCGTTTTCCGACCACTTCACGGTGCCGCTGTCCGGCTGCGCGTCGCCCACCAGCGTTTTCAGCAGGGTGGTTTTACCGATGCCGTTGGCGCCCAGCACCGCAACCTTCTCACCCACTTCCACCATCAGGTTCAGCTTGCTGAACAGCGGGCCGTTGTCGAAGCCCTTGGTGAGCGCTTCCACTTCCAGCGCGTTACGGAACAGCTTCTTGTCCTGATCGAAACGGATGAACGGGTTCTGGCGGCTAGAGGCCTTCACTTCTTCCAACTGGATCTTGTCGATCTGGCGGGCGCGCGAGGTGGCCTGCTTGGATTTGGAGGCGTTGGCGCTGAAACGGCTGACGAACGATTGCAGTTCGTTGATCTGCGCCTTCTTCTTGGCGTTGTCGGCCAGCAGACGTTCACGCGCCTGGGTGGCGGCGGTCATGTATTCGTCGTAGTTGCCCGGATAAACGCGCAGTTCGCCGTAGTCCAGATCCGCCATGTGGGTGCAGACCATGTTCAGGAAGTGACGGTCGTGCGAGATGATGATCATGGTGCTGTTGCGTTCGTTCAGCACCTGCTCCAGCCAGCGAATGGTATCGATGTCCAGGTTGTTGGTCGGTTCGTCGAGCAGCAGGATTTCCGGATCGGAGAACAGCGCCTGCGCCAGCAGCACGCGCAACTTCCAGCCCGGCGCGATTTCGCTCATCGGGCCATAGTGCTGTTCCACCGGAATGCCGACGCCAAGCAGCAGTTCGCCGGCGCGCGCTTCGGCGGTGTAACCGTCCATCTCGCCGTAGGCGACTTCCAGATCGGCCACTTTATAGCCGTCTTCTTCGCTCATCTCCGCCATGGCGTAGATGCGGTCGCGCTCTTCCTTCACCGCCCACAGCTCGGTGTGGCCCATGATCACGGTGTCCAGCACGCTGTACTGTTCGAAGGCGAACTGATCCTGACGCAGTTTACCCAGGCGCTCGTTCGGATCGAGGAACACGTTGCCGCCGGTCGGCGCCAAATCGCCGCCGAGGATTTTCATAAAGGTGGACTTGCCGCAGCCGTTGGCGCCGATCAGGCCATAACGGTTGCCGCCGCCGAATTTAACAGAGATGTTTTCAAACAACGGCTTGCTGCCGAACTGCATGGTGATGTTGTTGGTGCTTAACACAGCGCTCGCTCTTTATACATAGGGAATGTGATTTGGCGCGCATTATGCCACAACGGGGTTAAGAGATCGCGGGAAGTTTTGGTGACATTTTGAGCGGTGACGACGGATGAGTCATAGCTGGGTTAAATAACACCGATAAAATTCACGGCGAGATTTCACGCAGCAAGCCGTACAATATTTGAAACCAATTCGTCAAATATATTAATTAAACTTAAAAATGACATTTATTCTCCCCAGACACCGCCCCAGGCACGAATAAATCGTATCTGTTCATCTTATGAAAATCATTAATACAGCCAACACGTCTCTATTTAATTCTAGTTTTTTCCGACTATCGCCACACATTCTGCTATACGCGACATTTTGTGACCGCCTTCTTAAATACCAAGGTTTTTTAGAGGATTAATGCGTTACAGCTCACTAAACCGACATGGCACATTCGTTCAGATAACAGGAAAAACTAAATAAAAACAATTAAATACAGGAAGATGTAAAAATCAAATCACCGTTATCGCGCTAACTACTCTCATATTGCATATGATTGTACATACAAGTATATGTAAACGTGACGTTGCCGGTTTGTTGGCGTTTCGGGGCTCGATTATCGCCGCCCCGGATAACACCACCCCGGCCAGAAAATAATAACAACACACCGTCCACCTATCGCGAGAGACAACGATGAACACTGCTGAAAACGCATTGCCCAAAAGCCAAACGGCGGAGAAGGGCGCGGTAAATTACAAAGTCATTGTCGGCGCCAGCCTGGGCAACGGCCTGGAGATTTTCGACTTCACCGTATACAGCTTCTTTGCCGCCATTATCGGCAAACTCTATTTTCCCAGCGACAACGCCTACGGCTCCTTGTTGATGTCGGTGGCGGTGTTCGGCGTCGGCTTTATCATGCGCCCGCTGGGCAGCATGGTGCTGGGTGCCTATGCCGATCGGGTCGGCCGCAAGGCCGCCATGCTGATGACCATCGTGCTGATGGGCGTCGGCACCGCGCTGATCGCCTTCGCGCCCACCCATGCGCAAATCGGCGTTCTGGCGCCGGTGCTGATCGTGGTTGGCCGCCTGATTCAGGGGTTTGCCGCCGGCGGTGAAGTGGGCTCGGCCACCACGCTGCTGCTGGAGTCGGCAGGGGCCAACCAACGCGGCTTCTTCGTCAGCTGGCAGGCGATAAGCCAGGGCATCAGCGCCCTGCTTGGCGCCTCTTTAGGCCTGGCGCTCACCTATTTTCTGCCGGAGCAGGCACTGTATGCCTGGGGCTGGCGCGTGCCGTTCATCATCGGTTTGTTGATCATTCCCGTCGGCATCTATATTCGCAAACATCTGGAAGAGACCTACAGTGGAGAGGCGCCGGCTCACGCGCGGCCACCGCTGAATCCGGTATGGGATCTGGTGAGCAATCATGCCAAAGATCTGTTGCTGGGCGTATTGATCATCATGTCCGGCACCGTGATGGTCTACGTGGTGCTGCTGTATATGCCGACCTACATGATGCAGACCTATCACATCGCCGGCCCGACCGCCTACCTGTTCAGCTGTATCGCCTCTGTGGTACAGATCATCGCGGTCTATTGCGCAGGCCGTTACGTCGATCGGGTGCAGAACTACAAAAGGCCGCTGCTGTTCTCCATTTTTGCGGCGTTGATCCTGATTTACCCGACCTTCTGGTTCCTCAGCGCCACGCAAACCCTGTGGCTGGCGATCGTTTTCCGCATCCTGCTGATCGGCGCGCTGGGCATCAACATGCTGGCCAGCACCATGCTGATCGTTTCGGCGCTGCCGCGCCACGTGCGCGCCACCGGCACCTCGATGATTTACGCCTTTGGCGTGACGCTGTTTGGCGGCTCGGCGCAGTTGGTCGTCACCTGGCTGCTGGACGTCAGCGGCAATCCGATGGCGCCGGCGTGGTACGTCACCGGCATGTTGACCGTCAGCCTGATCGCCACTCTGCTGTTCCGCGAACGTCATAAAGAATAGCGCCTGCTGCCGGGCCGTGCGGCTATCGGCTGCCCGGCGCCGGCGTAATGCCCTGTTCCTGCAAGAGGGCGATAAACGCCTGCGCGGCGGCGCTGCGGTAAACGCCTTTGCGCTGCAGCCATACCGCCTGCCGCACCGGCATGGCGTTGGCCAAAGCCACTTTTTTCAACTGCCGGTTCTCGCGCGCAATGGCGGCCGGCAGCAGCGTGGCGAGCTGCCCGCGCCGCACGATCTCGACGATGGCGCCCAGCGCATTGGCCTCCACCGCCACCTGCGGCCGGAAACCCAGCTGCGTGCAGTAGCGATCGATAAACTGACGCGTGGCGAAGTCGCCGCTCAGCAAGGCCAGCGGCAAATGTTGCCACTCCGCCAGCGTCAGCGGCCGGCGATGAGACGCCAGGGGATGATCGGTGCCGACCATCAGCTCCAGCGTCTCGCTGAACAACGGCTCCGCTTCCACCTCCGCCGACTGCGCCATCTCGAAGGCAATGCCCAGATCCAGCCTATCCTGCGCCAGCAGCGCCTCCATTCGCTCTTGCGCCATCTCTTCAATGCTCAGCGTAATCCCCGGATAGCGGCGGTAGAAGGCATCGACCGCCGGCCCCACCAGATAGGCGGTGAACGTGGGGGTCATCGCCAGCCGCAAATGGCCGCGCGCCAGCGTCGCCACGTCATGGATCGCCCGCGCGCCGGCATCCAGATCCTGCAGCGCCAAGCGCGCATAGCGCATCCACGCCTCACCGGCGTCGGTCAGACGCACGGCTCTGCCGCTGCGATCGAACAGCGGCGCTCCCAATGTGTCTTCCAGCTGCTTGATCTGTTGCGACAGCGTCGGTTGCGACACGTGCAGCGCTTCGGCGGCGCGGGTGAAGTTGCCCTGTTCGGCAACGGCCAGAAAATAACGGATGTGTCGCAGCAGCATAACGCCCCAGCTATTAGTAAAACCTATAACTGGCATTATAAATGGGTCTTAGACCCTATAGCCAGAAGCGTTCATCATGCCGCCATCGCATAACGACACCCAATGGAGAAACGGATGAAAGAGGTGATTGAAGGCTTCCTGAAGTTCCAGCGCGAAGCCTTTGTTGAACGCACGGCGCTGTTTCAGCAGTTGGCGACCCGCCAAAACCCGCGCACCCTGTTTATCTCATGTTCCGACAGCCGCCTGGTGCCGGAGCTGGTCACCCAGCGCGAGCCGGGCGATCTGTTCGTGATCCGCAATGCCGGCAACATCGTGCCTTCTTTCGGCCCCGAACCCGGCGGGGTTACCGCCTCGGTCGAGTACGCCGTCGCAGCGCTGGGCGTGGAAGATATCGTGATCTGCGGCCATTCCGACTGCGGCGCAATGACCGCCATCGCCACCTGCCAGTGTCTGGATCACCTGCCGACGGTCGCCGGCTGGCTGCGTTACGCCGATTCAGCGAAGGCGGTCAATCAGGCTTATCCGCACGCCTCGGACGAGGCGCGGGTCGCATCGATGGTGCGCGAAAACGTCATCGCCCAGCTCAACAACATCAAAACGCACCCTTCCGTCGCCCTGGCGCTGGATCAGGGATGCCTGACGCTGCACGGTTGGGTCTATGACATCGCCAGCGGCGCTATCGACGCGCTGGACGGCGAAACCCGCCGTTTCGTGCCGCTCACCACCCATCCCGAGGTAACCGCCACCCCGGCGATCGCCCGTTTTTAAGTCAACAAAAGGAGCTAACATGACACACTCTTTGCACAACGCCGCCCCGCGCGCAGCGCTCACCGACACCATCATGGCCGCCAAGATCCGCCATAACCTGACTTTCGACGCGCTGGCTGAGGGCACCGGACTCAGCCTGGCGTTCGTCACCGCCGCGCTGCTGGGGCAGCATGCGTTGCCGGAACAAGCGGCACGCACCGTGGCGGCCAAGCTCGGGCTGGACGAAGAGGCGGTACAGCTGCTGCAAACCATCCCGTTGCGCGGCAGCATTCCCGGCGGCGTGCCGACCGATCCGACCATTTATCGCTTCTATGAAATGCTGCAGGTTTACGGCTCCACGCTGAAAGCGCTGGTGCACGAGCAGTTCGGCGACGGCATCATCAGCGCCATCAACTTCAAGCTGGATATCAAGAAGGTGGCCGATCCGGAAGGCGGCGAACGCGCGGTGATCACCCTGGACGGCAAATACCTGCCGACCAAGCCTTTCTAATCTACTTTCGCGCCATCGCCTTCCAGGCCGCGCTGCCGTGCGCGGAAGTCGCCTTCCACAACGCGAGCCTAGCCCTGTTGCCGGCGCCGTCATGGCGCCGGTTTTCAGTCCTGTTCGCCATAACGCAAGACTGCCATCCCTTCCTCTTCCGCCGGGGGAACAAAGTACTGCGCCAGGCGCTCAAACTCCGCTTCGCTCAGTGTAAACGGGTGCTCGCCGCGCGCGTTTCTCAGCGTTATCCGGCTCAGGCACTGCGCATGGCTGACGTCGAGAAAATGCAGGCAGTGCGCGACGCCGGCCTCCTCCGCCAACGCTTTGGCCCAGCGCCGCCTGTCCGGCGTATTCATCGGGAAATCGAGCGCCACGGACCAGCCGCCGCGCAGCAGCTGAACGAGGTGCCCACCCAGTGCCCGCCGCAACCGGTCGGAACAGCGCGCATAGTCTTGCAGGCTGGTCATCTCCTGCTCATACAGCGTCGCCAGCCACGCATCTTCGACCAGCAACAGCGTTTGCGGTTGCTGCGCCAAACGCTGCGCCAGCGTCGATTTGCCTGCGCCGGCCTTGCCACACATCAGGTGTAAAACTGCAGGGTAGGTTTTCATGACGTTCTCCGGTCGTTGCCGGAAGGGGATAAAAAAACCCGCCTGCCGGCGGGTTTTTATTGGCGACACACGCGCTATCCCACCCTTTGGAGAAGGGTGATAATAATTTGCGCGAATGGGCGGTAGGATTTTTTCATAGCTAATGAATATGACAATCGTGCGCCGTTGTCAATTCGCCGTCATCAATCCCTGTTCTCGCACAAATTCGGTGAATAAACTCACTTTCTGCTGCACATGCCGGCGCGTCGGGTAAACCGCGAAAACCTGATGCACGTCGGCAATCTGTTCAGGGAACAGCCGCACCAGCCTGCCGGCGGCGATTTCGGGATCCGCCACGAACGACGGCAGCGAACCGATGCCCAGTCCCGCCACCAGCATATCCCGCAGCATCAGGCTGTTGTTGGCGATCAACCGGGGAGTGAACGTCACGCTCAGGCTCTCCTCGCCGGCGGTGAACTGCCACTGCCCCGGCCTTTCCGCCAGGGAATAGGCCAGACAGCTGTGTCGCTGCAATTCATTCGGCGTTTGCGGCACGCCGTGCTGCGCCAAATAGCCGGGCGCGGCGCAAATTCGCTGGTGCACTTCACCCAGCGCCCGGGCGCTGAGGGAAGAATCCGGCAGCCGTCGGCGAATGCGCAAGGAAATATCGAAACCGGCCGCCACCACGTCCAATACCCTGTCGTCCAACGTCAGCTCCACCTGCAGCTGCGGGTAACGTTGCATAAACGGCGGCAGCAGTGGCGACAACACCGTCAGGCCGAACGAAAGCGGCGCATTGACCCGCAGCGTGCCGGAGACCTGCTGCGCGCTGGCGGCAACCGTCTGCTCCAGCGCGTCGAACTCGCCGAGCAACCGACAGGCTTCCTGGTAATAGAGCTGCCCGGCTTCGGTCAGGCTCATGCTACGGGTGGTGCGCACCAGCAACAGCGTCCCCAACCGGTTTTCCAACTGCTTAATCTGCTTGCTCAACGCCGCCGGCGTGATCGCCAGATCCTCCGCCGCCTTATAAAAACTGTTGCGCTCAACCACGCGACGAAAGGCGCGCATCGTCAGTAGCACGTCCATATTATGTCCTGATGATTAATTATAAATTCAATAAAACACAGATTATTAACTTCAACAACCTCAGTAGACTTTATTCAACCGCCTCCCTGAGTGAGAGGTGAATTTAATCTACTGATAATCATGGAGTTAATAATGAAAAAGACCCTGTTCGCCCTGATGCTCGGCCTGAGCGCCGCCGCCGCCCCCGTCGCCGCGCTGGCGCAATCCCCCGCCGCCGACAGCCGCCAGGCGGGTTATGTGCAGCCGCTGACCGCCGAGAACAGCCTGTTGCTGTTGGTCGATCTGCAGGACATGTTCGGCATGACCATTTCCTCTATCGATCAAACCAACCTGGTCAATAACGCCGCCGGCATCGCCAAGGCCGCCAAGGTGTTCAACGTGCCGACCATTCTGGCCTCGGCCAACGCCAAAAGCTTCGCCGGGCCGGTATTCCAGCAGGTGACGCAGGCACGCCCGGACCTGCAGGTGTACGATCGCACCGCCATCAACGTCTGGCAGGACCGGCGCGTGGTGGATCTGATCAAACAATCCGGCCGCAAGAAAATCATCATCGGCGGGCTGTGGACCGCCAGCTGCGTGATGCTGCCGGCGCTGTCCGCCCTGGGCGAGGGTTATGAGGTTTATATCCTGTCGGACGTCACCGGCGACATTACGCCAGACAGCCAAAACAACGCCATGCAGCGTTTGGTACAGGCGGGCGCCACGCCCATCAACTGGGTGGCGTTGATGCTGGAATGGCAGCAGGACTGGAGCCGCAAAGCCACGGCGGGAGGCGTATTGCAGATCGCCCGCGACCACGGCGCCGCCTGGGGGATGGGCGCCAGCTACGCCGGGGCAATGAAGGTGGGCAGCGAAGCGAAATAACGGACGAAAGCCCGCCGCCGGCGGGCTTTCTTCAGGTGCGGTGATAACAACGGCTATCTTGCGGCGCCTGTTCGCGTCTCTCCAGCCCGTAGTCCCGCACCACCTCCGCCACCCGCAGCCGATAGTGCGCCAGCACCTCGCCACGTCCGCGCGCCTGCGCCGCCCGGTGCTGCTCGAGATTGCGCCAATGCTGCACCGCCGCCTCGTCGCGCCAGAAGGAGAGCGACAGCAGGCGCGCAGGATCGGCCAGGCTTTGAAAGCGCTCGATGGAGATGAATCCGTCGATCTGCGCCAGCAGCGGCTTCAGCTCCGCCGCCAACGCCAGATAGGTATCACGCTGCCCGTCGGCGGCCTGCAGTTCAAAAATCACGGCGATCATTATCGTCTCCTCTCAACGGTAAAACTCAGGTACGCGCGCATTGATTGTAGGAAGGGCGCCACTGCATCGATTTCAACGCCCGCTCATCAATATCCAGCGAACACAGACGCACAGCACCAGAATGCGACAGCCACAGGTTAGCAATGGACGCGCAGTCATACTTCGTCTAACCTCGAAGTATGCATAACATCGACCTAGAAGATCGTTTGGCGGCGCTGAGCGCCGCCATCGCCGACCGCACCCGGGCGCGCATGCTGTGCCTGTTGATGGATGGGCGCGCCTACACCGCCACCGAGCTCAGCGCTGCGGTCGAGGTCGCCCCGTCCACCGCCAGCGCACATCTGGCGAAACTGCTGGAGCAGCGGCTGATCGCCTGCGTCAAACAGGGGCGCTACCGCTATTTTCGGCTGGCCGGTCAGCCGGTGGCCGAAGCGCTGGAAGGCCTGATGGCGCTGGCAGGCGTACCGCGCCCGTCGGTGAAAAGCAGCACGCCCACCACGCTGCAATATGCCCGCACCTGCTACGACCATATGGCGGGCGAGGTGGCGGTGAAACTGCACGATCGGCTGCATGCGCTGAACTGGCTGAGCGGTGAGGAAGACTACCGCTTAAGCGACGCCGGTCAGGCCGCGCTGGCGCGGCTGGGCGTCGATTGCTCCCCCGCCCCCACCCGCCGCCGCTTCGCCTGCGGCTGCCTGGACTGGAGCGAACGCCGCTCTCACCTCGGTGGCGCACTGGGCGCCGCGCTGTTGGCCGCCTTTATCCACCGCGGCTGGATCGTCCGCCGGCTCGACAGCCGCGAGTTGCAGCTGACCCCTGCCGGTAAAAAAGCGCTGGCAGCACATTTTGAACTCACGGTGTAACCCGGCGGCGGGGTAGTTTTACTGCAATACTCACGGGGTACGCTTAAGCCACCCCGCCAACCCGAGGAGTTTCCATGCTCGATTCCACCCAATTCCCGATCGTCAAACGCTGGCCGGCTCAGCATCCTGAAAGGCTGCAGCTCTATTCCCTGCCGACGCCGAACGGCGTCAAAGTGTCCATCATGCTGGAAGAGATCGGCCTGCCCTATGAGGCGCACCTGATCGACATCGGCAACAACGAAACCTGGACGCCGGAATTCCTGGCGCTGAACCCGAACGGCAAGATCCCGTCGATCATCGATCCCGACGGCCCCGGCGGCCGGCCGCTGCCGCTGTTCGAATCCGGCGCCATTCTGCTCTACCTGGCGGAAAAGAGCGGCCGTTTCCTGCCGCAGGATCCGGCGCAGCGTTACGAAACCATTCAGTGGGTGTTCTTCCAGATGGCCGCCGTCGGCCCGATGTTCGGCCAGCTCGGTTTCTTCCACAAATTCGCCGGGCGCGAGTATGAAGATAAGCGGCCGCTGGAGCGCTACAAAAACGAATCGAAACGCCTGCTCGGCGTGCTGGAAACGCGCCTGGAAGGCCGCGACTGGATCATGGGCGCGGACTACACCATCGCCGATATCTCGCTGCTGGGCTGGGTGCGCAACCTGATCGGTTTCTATGAGGCGCGCGAGCTGGTGGAGTTCGACAGTTTCCCCCGCGTCGCGCAGTGGCTGGAGCGCGGTCTGGCGCGGCCGGCGGTGCAGCGTGGGCTCACTATACCGGCGCGCGCGGCCTGATCGTCAAACGGGATGGCCGCCGGGCCGTCCCGCCTTCCGCTGTCATAAAATTGTCATCCCTCTGCTCTACTCTCCTTACGTAACAATTTGATGTTATTTACATTGTTGTATTACGACAAGGAGCTTGCCCCATGCAACCTGCTGTATCCCTGATCGCCGGCGCCGTGCTGTCCGCCCTGCTCTGTTCCTCCGCCATCGCGGCGGAAACCTCGGCCAATGCCGATGGCCTGACCGAGCGCGCCGCGCGCGGCACCCTCACCGAACCGGGCGGCGCCCGTCGTCTGGCCGGCGATCAGACCGCCGCGCTGAAGGCGTCGCTGTCGGACAAAACGGTGAAAAACGTGATCCTGCTGATTGGCGACGGCATGGGAGATTCCGAGATCACCGCCGCGCGTAACTATGCCGAGGGCGCAGGCGGTTACTTCAAGGGCATCGACGCCCTGCCGCTGACCGGGCAATACACCCACTACTCGCTGGACAAGAAAACCCACAAACCGGATTACGTAACCGACTCCGCCGCCTCCGCCACCGCCTGGGCCACCGGGGTGAAAACCTATAACGGCGCGCTCGGCGTGGACGTGAACGGCAAAGACCAGCCGACGCTGCTGGAGATCGCCAAGGCGGCCGGCAAGGCCACCGGCAACGTCTCCACCGCCGAACTGCAGGACGCCACGCCGGCGGCGCTGGTGTCGCACGTTACCTCGCGCAAATGCTACGGCCCGGAGGAAACCAGCGAGAAATGCGCCGCTAACGCGCTGGAAAACGGCGGCCGCGGTTCCATCACCGAGCAGTTGCTGAAAACCCGTGCCGACGTCACGCTGGGCGGCGGCGCGAAATCCTTCAACCAACTGGCGAAAAGCGGCGAATGGCAAGGAAAATCGCTGAAAGATCAAGCGGCGGCGCAAGGTTATCAGTGGGTGAGCAACGCGGATGAACTGCAGGCCGTTACCCTGGCCAATCAGCAAAAACCGCTGCTGGGCCTATTCGCCGACGGCAACATGCCGGTGCGCTGGCTGGGGCCGAAAGCCAGCTATCACGGCAACCTCGACAAACCGGCAGTGACCTGCGAAAACAACCCGGCGCGCACCGCGGCCACGCCAACGCTGGCGGCGATGACCGAAAAAGCGATCGCGCTGCTGAAAGACAACCCGAACGGCTTCTTCCTGCAGGTAGAGGGCGCGTCGATCGATAAGCAGGATCACGCCGCCAACCCGTGCGGGCAGATTGGTGAGACCGTCGATCTGGACGAGGCGGTGCAAAAAGCGCTGGCCTTCGCCCGCGCCGACGGCAACACGCTGGTGATCGTCACCGCCGACCACGCGCACTCCAGCCAGATCGTCGCCGCCGACGCCAAAGCGCCGGGCCTGACCCAGACACTGACCACCAAAGACGGCGCGCCGATGACCCTCAGCTACGGCAACTCGGAAGAGGAATCGCAGGGGCACACCGGCACCCAGCTGCGCGTCGCGGCCTACGGCCCGCACGCCGCCAACGTGGTGGGGTTGACCGATCAGACCGATCTGTTCTTCACCATGCGCGATGCGATGGGCATCAAGTAACCGCCTTGTGAATCCTGGCCGCCCGCAACGGCGGCCGTTTATTATTGGTTACCGATGCGTATTTGTAATTTAACCGCAATTATTGTGTGATAACGAAATAACGTTTAATTACGCGACAATTAACCCCTGAAAATAACGCGGTTATATGGCCTTACTCCCCTCTCTGTTTATTCCTGCGACAGGAACCGGCCTATTTTTGCTTATATTCATTTTTTTTAGTTACAAAAGTAGTTTTTAACATTCTCGCAAACAATAATACCCCGCCAGTAACGTGAACCGATCAATTTGCATCCGGACGGCCTGCAATAGTTCACTTTTCGTTAAAAACCCTATTAACAAAAAGGCATTATCGCTGCCTATCGGCACACGCCGGGCGGTCGGCTTCACTATTTTCCAGGGTAACTCCCGCTAAATTCTTTCACCTGCAATGAGTAGAATTTACACACAAGAGATTTAATTCAATGAGAAAATTACTCGTCCTGATTTTCAGTCTCAGCCTGTTTAGCGTTACGCAGCAGGCGGCGGCTGAAGAGAAGAATAAAACCGTCGACGTGGTGTTGATCGGCGGCGGCATCATGAGCGCCACCTTGGGCACCTATCTGCATGAGCTGGAGCCGACCTGGACCATCGACATGTACGAGCGCATGAACGGCGTGGCGGAAGAGAGCTCCAACGGCTGGAACAACGCCGGCACCGGCCACTCCGCCTTCAGCGAAATGAACTACACGCCGGAAAAAGCCGATGGCACCATCGACATCAGCAAGGCGGTGAAGGTCAACGAGTCTTTCGAAATCTCTCGCCAGTTCTGGTCTTATCAGGTGAAAAATAATGTCCTGAAAGATCCGAAATCCTTCATTAACAGCGTGCCGCACATGAGCTTCGTGTGGGGCGACGACAACGTCAACTTCCTGCGTAAACGCTACGCGGCGCTGCAGCACAGCACCCTGTTCCGCGGCATGGAATACTCCGAAGATCCTGCGCAAATCAAACAGTGGGCGCCGCTGGTGATGAACGGCCGCGATCCGGCGCAGAAAATCGCCGCGACCCGCATGCCGCTGGGTACCGACGTCAACTTCGGCGTGATCACCCATCAGCTGGTTGACGCGCTGAGCACCAGCGACAAGTTCAAGCTGAACCTGAGCCACGAAGTGCGCGACATCAAGCGCAACGCCGATCAGACCTGGAGCGTGACCGTTGCCGATCTGAACCGCGACGGTAAAGAAACCACCGTTAACGCCAAGTTCGTATTCATCGGCGCAGGCGGCGCCTCCCTGACCCTGCTGCAGAAATCCGGCATCCCTGAAGCCGACGGCTACGGCGGCTTCCCGGTCGGCGGCCAGTTCCTGGTCACCACCAACCCGGAGATCGCCAACCAGCACCTGGCCAAAGTGTATGGCCTGGCCAGCGTAGGTTCGCCGCCGATGTCCGTGCCGCACCTGGATACCCGCATGCTGGACGGCAAGCGCGTGCTGCTGTTCGGGCCATTCGCCACCTTCTCCAGCAAGTTCCTGAAGAACGGTTCGCTGTTCGATCTGCTGCACTCGCTGAGCACCTCGAACCTGATGCCGATGACCCACGTCGGTCTGGATAACTTCGATCTGGTGAAATACCTGGTCGGCCAGCTGATGATGAACGACGACGATCGCTTCGCCGCGCTGAAAGAGTACTTCCCGGACGCCAAGCAGGAAGACTGGAAGCTGTGGACCGCAGGCCAGCGCGTGCAGATCATCAAGAAAGACGCGGATAAAGGCGGCGTGCTGCAGTTCGGCACCGAAGTCGTCAGCTCTGAAGACGGCAGCATCGCCGCTCTGCTGGGCGCGTCACCGGGCGCTTCCACCGCGGCACCGATCATGCTGCACCTGATGGAAACCGTGTTCAAAGACAAAGTGGCGACGCCGGAATGGCAGAGCAAACTGAAAGAGATCATCCCGTCCTACGGCCACAAGCTGAACGGCGATATCGAGATGACCAACAAGATCCGCGGCTACACCAGCAGCGTGCTGGGTCTGAACTACATTGAAGTGAAACCGGAAACCAACTGATTTTCCACTCGTTTCCTGCTGGAAAGGCCGCTTTATGCGGCCTTTCTTTTATCCCCCTGCGATTCAAAGAGCATTTTTGGTCACCTTTTTCCCCCCGGTTTACCCTTGCGTAACGGCGCACTCGCGCCTATTATCAAAGTATATTCTTGGATAATTAAGCTAAGTCACTGTGACCTGAATGTCGTTTTTGCGGGAGAACTAAAACCATGGATCGCGTCAATATCATTCACGATTTACTAGACTGGATTGAAACTCATCTGGACCAGCCGCTGCTGCTGGATAACGTCGCCGCCAAGTCGGGCTACTCCAAATGGCACCTGCAGCGCATGTTCCGCAGCACCACCGGCCACGCGCTCGGCAGCTATATCCGCGAGCGGCGCCTGTCGCAGGCGGCGCAGGCGCTGCGCTCCACCCCGCGCCCGATCCTGGATATCGCCCTGCAATACCATTTCGATTCTCAGCCTTCGTTCTCACGCGCCTTCAAGAAACAGTTCGGCAAAACCCCGGCGGTGTATCGCCGCACCACCCGCTGGGACGTGGCGGAATGGCCGGCGCAGCCGGTAGAGCTGGAGGCCGAGCCACGCCACGATGCCCCTACGCTGCCCCGTTGGTATGCAGGCAAGCCGCCGGAAGGCGTCTGCACCACCTGGATGGGACTGCGTTAAGCGATAACGCAAAAAAGCCAATGGATAAACCCCATTGGCTTTTTCGTCGGAACGCGACTTAGTTGTACTCGATGGTAAAGGTGGCGGTCGACTTGATATTGCCGCCTTTAATCGTCGAACCGGTACGATAGTAGCGTGCCTTCAGCGGCAGCGTTAAGGTATTGGCCTGGTTGGGAATTGTACGTCCGGCATTGACCGCATCGCCATTCTTGATCGGCTGGGTCGTATTGCCGGTCAACAGCTGGACGGCAACACCGGATGCTGTGTTGGCGCCAGGCTCGGATTTGATCACCCCAGGTGCATTGGAAGCATCCTGCGTATAGTCAAAACGCACATTGACGATCCCTTGTCCCGCACTGCCTGGCAACAGATCCTCGCCAACGCCGCCAACGCAATTGATATTGATATCAAATGCTTTTTCACCCTGTGTTGAACCTACGCCGCCAAACGAAGCTGCAGTGACGGTATCCAGATTAACCACCTTGTTCTTAGAACCGCTGTCCACGTTGCAAGTCGACGTCACGATCGTCAGGCTGTTGGCGTCGACGATCGATTCCAGCATCGGCAACCCCTGACCGGAACCATCCATATAGTAAGTCGTGTACTTGCCTGGGACCAGTTGGCCAGTGCCGGTTTGCGCGGCGGTTTTCACAATGTCGATCTTAAAGTAACCGCCATTCAGGTTGACGGTTGTATTACCCCGTAATGCCAACGTGTGGGGATAATAAGTACTTATTGTCCCCGCTTCACGGTATAAACGAATCCCGATACCTGGAATATTGGTGCTCCAGACATTGCTGAAGCTGGTCCGGCTGCCCTGGAGGATCTGCCCAATCGCGCTACCGCCGTTATAACAACGACCATAACCGGAGACCGGGTTAATCGCGAACTGACCGGTGACCAAGGTGTCTCCAACCTGGCTGCTTGGCGTAACCAGCACGCGCCCAAGCTTCATGTTGATCACCTGCGCCTTGTAGCCATTATTAACGTAACAGGCGGCGTAAGCGCTCTGGCCGCCCGCCATCAGCAGTCCGAGCAGCATCAGGCATTTCGCTGACGCTTTATTCAGCGGTGGAACACGCGTAAACTTTATCATTTGCAACTCGCTTCAATAATTTCGTAGTCAGGATTATTGCTTTGCGCCTTGGCGCTATAGCTGACAGAGCACTGCTGCGTTGGCTGTGTGCCCCACTTAATCTGCAACAAACCTTTCTTAGCTTCGGTACGCAAGTAGATACGACTGCCCTGCCCAACAATGCCGACCACCTGATTACGGGTATCCAGCACTTCAGCACCAAACGGCAGCGCGTTGCCATCAGGGCCGAGCGCATGAATGATCAATGCTTGGCCTTTCGTTGTTTTGAATTCCAGCCGGGCAACCGCGCCGGCATATGGCGCAACCTGTTGGCTGCTACTTTCCAATTCAACATCGCGCGACATGCCGCTCGGATCGAGCGTTACGCTCGTCATGCGATATGGTGCAACATAAGGAACCACAGCATAACCGTTGTCATCGATACGAACGCCTGGCGAGTTGGTCACAATCGCGCCGGCGGCGTCTGGCGCTTCCACCAGCACCATGGTCTGTCCGCGTTGCGGTGTCAGCGTGACGCCGCCGCTATGGGCAACCACGCTGCCCGATGCGCCGATCGACGACTGACGGTAATCTTTACCATAGCTGTAGGACCCGTTCATCGTGGCGAAACGGCTACGGTATTCACCGCTCACGCTGCTGTTGGTGCCGCCAGAGCGATCGTTGGCTAACGTAGCGCTATAGCTGATGTTGTTGTCTTCGCCGGTTGAACCATTCATGCCCACACGGCTGCTGTCGTAACCGTTGTCGGTGTAGCCCAGTGAACTGTTCAGACTCAGGGTTTGCGAACCGACGCTGAATGGGATCGACAGTGTCAGGTAATAACGAGTCTCATCTCGGTTATACATATCCGAGGTACGCATGGCGGAAAGGCCATAGGTCACGCGACCATAATAGTTGTTATAGCCCACCTGGTACTGCTTGGTGCTCCCGCCACGGTTCCAGTAATCGCGTACCGAACCGGTGATGTACAAGGAACCGTAATTGTCGCCCAGCCCTTGGTTCAGCGTCAGTTGGTATTCGCTACGCTGGCGGTTAACCGCATCTGCGCTCAAACCCTTGCGCTCATTGTCACGGGAGTAGACGGCATCCTGCAAAGAGAGGTAGCCGGAAGTCGAATAGCGATAAGCGGCGATCGTGAAGTTGGTGTTGGTTTCGGTCATCAACTTGCTATAGCTGAGCTTATAGCTCTGGCCTGATTGGTCGCCCTGCTTCAAGCGGGTATTGGACTGCGTGACGTCCAGCGCAAATGCGCCAACCGGTGTCGCGACCGCGCTGCCCACCAGCACTGCGCCATAGCCATCGCTGACGATCCCGCCTGTGTATCCCGTAAGAATGTTGGTAAAACCGCGCTGATAAGTCGCCTGGAACATGTCGGGTTCCTTGCTTAAATTATCATCGCGTACTCGCCCCGCAGTGATGGCATAACGCTGAATACCTGGACGAAGCATCTGCGCTACCGAAGCATAGGGAACGCTGAACTGGCGTTTGCTGCCGTCGGCCTCGTTAATGGTGACATTCAGATCGCCGCCGTAACCCGTAGGGTAGAGATCGTTGATGATGAACTCGCCCGGAGCGACGGTAGTTTGGTAGATCAGCTGGTTATTCTGACGCACTTCCACCAGGGCGTTGCTTTGCGCGACGCCACGCACAACCGGCGCATACCCGTTCAATGAATCAGGCAGCATGCGATCGTCCGTGGCGATCTGCACGCCGCGAAAACCGATGGAGTTGAAGAAATCACCGCTGGTGTAACTGTCGCCCAACGTCAGCATGCCGCGGATAGACGGCATTGCCCGCTGCGCGTAAGTTGCGGTGTTTTGCCAATGGGTGCTGTCGTTAGAACGCCAGTTCACGTTGGAATCGTGACGCAGCTGCCAACCCGCCACGTTCAACCCGGCATTCAACGTTAAATATGCATTAGTTGAATCGGAGTTGCTGCCGTTGGCAGAGCTGTGGGTATTGAACGCATTGAAGTTATACGACAGGCTGCCGGCGGTAATACCGCGATCCCAGAAGCGCGGATCGACATAACCGCGAGCGCTGCGGCGCAGCGCCGCCTGAGGGATGCTGATATCCATGCGCAGCGTACTGGTGTCCAAGCGGTAATAGGCTTCCGGCACCCATTGAGCCAGCGTTTTGCACGTCTCGGTATTAACGGCAGGATCCCCGCTCATTGTGGCGGTATCCACACCGAACTCATCCAACGACAGTAAGCTAAAACAGGTATCGGCGCTGTTTTTCCCCGGCACGTTTTTAAAGTCGATACTTTTTTTGCCTTTCCACTCGCCGTTCACATACACGTCGAGCGAATATTTTCCCGCCAAGATCGGGTTACCATCACGGAAGCGTGAAAGATCCACGCCCTGCGCTTCCCCAATCAGGAAGCTGCTGTTAAAAGTCGCTTCAACCGGTGCTGCCGGCTTTTTGCTATCGGCAACCCCCTCCGCCCAGGACGCAGCAGGGGCCGCCAGACAGAGCGCGCTACCGGTTAACAGCAGAATCGATTTATAATTGGACAGCGCCATTTTAACAGCTGCAGAGATAGGTAACTCTTTCATATAAAGCATTCCTTTACCAAATTAAGCTCGCCCTCTGAAATAAATTGCTCTGGGCCTGAGGCTCTGTTCCAAGAGTTACTTTTGCTTATTCTTAGTACGGGACACGCGTCCGCCAAAATCATTAATAGTGGTGTAGGCAATGTCAGCAATGCGCGTGCTGTCGCCGGAGAACGACAATGTCTTTTCCTGTCCGGGTGCCAGCATGTCGCCGTGCGGGGCCAACGGCACACGTTTTTGGTTTACGACGGCATTAATCTCGGTAAATGACACATAGTACGGCGTTGGGTTTTTCACGCTGACGCCCGCAGCGCTGAAGCGCCACTGCAGTTTTTCCGGCGCATCATTCGCTTCTCCCGCCAGACCGGTCGGCCGATAAAGCAGTTTTACGCGGGTACGGAATGCCACCTGTAAAAAGTTTTCAGGTGCGCCATTGTTTGCCCCGGTTGGTGCTGGCGGGATCTCCAGTACGTTCAACCAAAACAAGGATTCTTTGTCTTGCGGCAAACTCGCCGTGGTCAATGAAACGCGCAGCGCTTGGCCGGTAGCCGGTTCAACACGGCTGATTGGCGGTGAAACGATAAATGGCGCTTTGCTGTTTTCTGGTGTGGTTTTTGCGTCGCCTTCATCAATCCAAGACTGAATAAGTGCCGGTGAAGCACCATTATTTGATAATTGGACGGTAACTTCCCGTTGCTTTCCCGGATAAATAATACGAGTACCGTTAATAATGACACTGGAAAAAACGCTGCTACTGAAAAGCATGGCGCTCAGCAATATGCTGTATTTTTTAAATGAGTTCTTCATTATCTTATCGCTACGGTAAGGGAAAACGGTGGGGGTATAACTCCCCCACCCGAATAAGAATATTACTTAAAGAAATATTACTTACTGGTAAATGATGGTGTACTGAACGCTAGAAGTCACATCACCAGCGCCGGCAGCGTTGGTAGCGTAATATTCAGCGTAGTAGTTCAGGTCAGCAGAGTCGCCTTCGTTAGCAACGGTAACCCACTGGGAGTTATTCTGCGCGCCATTAGCACCAGCAGCCAGGATAGGCAGGAATTGGTTGTTGCTACCCAGCAGCTGGATCTGCACGTTAGTTGCAGCATCAGTCTGCGCCTGGTTGTTCAGACGGCCAGTATTGAAATCAACAGTAGCGCCCGGTTCGAAATAAGTAGCTACCTGGCCTTTAGAGCATTTGGTCAGGTTGATCGCGAACGGAGTACGGCCAGCAGTTGCGCTCTGAGTTGCCAGAGTAGAAGCAGAAACAGTTGGCAGAGTTACGGTGAAATCTTTACCGCCTGGGGTGCTGATAGTACAAGTTTGGTCAGTCACTTTACCGTTGAAAGTAATAGTACCGTCAGCAGCTTGAGCAGAGAAAGAAGAAATAGCAGCGGTGCTTACAGCCAATGCCAATACAGCAGACAGTTTAGAGATTTTCATATTTAGACTCTCGATGAATTAATACGCTTATAAAGTACATTCAGCGATGCTACTCCTTGTCAGGAATGAAGCCCGATGAATCCATTGCCGGACGAAATATAGACTAAGCATATTCTTAATGTTAAATCGTTTAAAACATTCATAAGGCCCCTCTTGATAGGAATAAACTATCGGCGGATACCTATCGATCGATGTTGACGATTCATACGAATAGGAATAATCTGTGTTTGGGAAAGCTGCAGAGTTCAAGATTTTGCATTAAGGCCTGAAAATCAGAATATTATCCCGGATATTTACACTTAGTAACAGATTGCAACGTTTGGACTTCGGCACGAATTACGCGTTAAATGGTCTGTCGACACGTTTCGGCCACCCTGACGCTTTAAATAAGAAATTTACCAATAAATCTGGAGTAACTTTCTTTTTAACCATTTAAAATCAACAAGTTAAATATCAATCCAAGGATTGGGAAATGAGCAGTTCTTTCAGAGAGAAAAATAACGGCATTAATTATGTTTTTCAGCCAATGTTCGCGAAATCGGGACAATTGCTGGCCGTTGAATGTCTGTCTCGCTTTACGTTTAATAGCGAGTACGCCCATTTTTCTCCCGAACAGTTCTTTCGCCACGCCGACAGCGCCACCCGGATTGAGATTTTGATGGATCAGATCAATCTGATCGATAAATACAAACACTGGTTTCATGAAAACCAAGTGATAGCCACTTTGAATGTTGACGATTATTCCCTGCAATCGCTGGCGAATACTCACTTTGCCGAAAGAATTAATGCCCTGCGCTGTATTCATTTTGAGATCAGCGAGAATTCAACCCGGCTGGTGAAAGATCGCGTGCACGGCGATCCGTCATTGAATAGTTATTCATTTTGGCTCGATGATTTTGGTTCTGGCTATGCGGGTTTTTCCGCGTTGTACAACAGCCAGTTCCGCTTCGTTAAGCTCGACCGGTTTCTGCTTTGGGACTTCATGAAAAAGTCCGGCGGCGAGGGCTTGATGCGCGCGTTACTGCGCTTCTTTTACCTTAATCATTACAAGGTAATTATCGAAGGAGTTGAAACTCCCGAACACAAGAAATGGCTGGATGAAATGCCATATTACGCACTGCAGGGAAAGCTGTGGAAGGAATCCAGCATCAAGGATTTGAACTCGCTTCTTACAGCTGAATACTTTTAACTCGGTATTGGTGTTTGCCCTATGTCTAAAAACAACGTTCTTGTGATTAGTGAGTGTAAGTACAGCTATGTTGGCCTGTCGGTGCTGCTGAAGAAACACTACGGCGCATACGATATCCGCCTGTTTTCCGATTTCATGCACGGCGGCGCCAAAGCAGAGAAGATCACCAAGCACGATATCGCGCTGATTTTCACCTCGCAAAACCTCGAACAGAGCGTTAACGTGATCGAAAGCCTGGTGTCCCTGCACCAGCAGTACAACAGCAAGACGCGTCTTCTGGTGTTTTATGACGACGAGCGCGTGGTGAAGCTGTTGTCGATCCTGGGGATTTCCGTTGAGTTGGTCTCTACCCGCATTCCGCTTTATTCGCTGCAGGAAAAAATCCAGCGGCTGCTGGAAAGCAAGGAGCCAGGCGGCATCAGAGTGCAGAAAACCCGCGAGCTCAGCCCGGCGGAAAGCGACGTGATCTTCAATCTGCTGCGCGGCGACAGCCTGCTGCACATTGCGGAAAAGCGCGGCACGCACCCGAAAACCATCTTCTCGCAAAAATACAGCGCGATGAAAAAGCTGCGGCTGCGCAGCATGAGCACCATCTTCGTCGCCGGCAAATAAACATCCTGGCTTGTTGCGCGGTACGCCGCGCGGCAACCCGTCTCCCCTGCCGCCACGTTAAATTAATGTAACAACCGGCGACAAAGCAGCAACAGACACACAACATCTCCTCCTGTTGGCTACGATTCGCACACGGATTATCCGTGAGTCATGTCGTGTGGATTAAAATAAACATCAGGAGATGTTATGAAGTCGTCCTTATTCAGCCGCTATACCTGCTTTGTACTGAGCATCTTGCTCACCCTGGCTTTCTTGATCATGATGCACAACTATCCGTGGTTCTGGCTGCCGGCCCTGGCCTGCGGTTGCCTGATGGTGTTGGGTATCTACGATCTCACCCAGCAGCGCCACGCCATCTGCCGCAACTACCCGATCATCGGCCGCATGCGCTTCTTCTTCGAGTTCATCCGCCCGGAACTGCGCCAGTATTTCCTCGAGCAGGATAATGAAGAGATCCCGTTTTCGCGCACCCAGCGCACGCTGGTGTATCGCCGGGCGAAAAACGAGATGGGCGACAAACCGTTCGGCACCCTGCTGGACGTCTACCAAACCGGCTATGAGTGCATCGGCCACTCCATGCGGCCGGTGGAAGCCGCCGACCCGACCAGTTTCCGCATCACCATCGGCGGCGCCGACTGCCGCCAGCCCTACTCCGCGTCGATCTTCAACATTTCGGCCATGAGCTTCGGCGCGCTCTCCGCCAACGCCATTCGCGCGCTCAACCTCGGCGCGGCCAAGGGTAACTTCTACCACGACACCGGTGAGGGCAGCATCAGCCGCTATCACCGTGAAAACAACGGCGATCTGGTGTGGGAGCTGGGCAGCGGCTATTTCGGCTGCCGCACCGCCGACGGCCATTTCGATCCACGGCGCTTTGCCGAACAGGCGCAAAGCCCGCAGGTGAAAATGATTGAAATCAAGCTCAGCCAGGGCGCCAAACCCGGCCACGGCGGCATTCTGCCGGCGAAGAAGGTGGATGCGGAAATCGCCGCCACTCGCGGCGTGCCGGAAGGGGTCGATTGCATCTCGCCGGCCTCGCACAGCGCCTTCACCACCCCGCTGGAAATGATGCATTTCATCCAACAGCTGCGCGAGCTGTCAGGCGGCAAGCCGGTCGGTTTCAAGCTGTGCATCGGCCACCCGTGGGAGTTCGTCGCCATCGTCAAGGCGATGCTGCACACCCGCATCCTGCCGGATTTCATCGTGGTGGACGGCAAGGAAGGCGGCACCGGCGCCGCGCCGCTCGAGCTTTCCAACTATATGGGCATGCCGCTGCGCGAAGGGCTGCTGTTCGTGCATAACACGCTGGTAGGCTGCGGCCTGCGAGACCAAATCAAGATAGGCGCCAGCGGCAAGATCATCAGCGCGTTCGACATCGCCAGCGTGCTGGTGCTCGGCGCCGATTGGGTGAACTCGGCGCGCGGCTTTATGTTCGCCGTCGGCTGCATCCAGTCGCAAAGCTGCCACACCAACCACTGCCCGACCGGCGTAGCGACGCAAGATCCGCTGCGGCAAAAGGCGCTGGTGGTGCCGAACAAGGCGGAACGCGTCTACCACTTCCATCAAAATACGGTGAAAGCGCTGGCGGACATGTTGGCGGCGGCCGGCGTCAGCCGCCCGGAGCAGCTGACCTCGCACCATATGCTGCGCCGCATCACGCCGACCGAGATCAAGGTGTACGCCGATATCTATTACTACCTGGAGCCGGGCGCACTGCTGCAGCCGGAGATCAAAAGCGAGTTCTACGCCCGCATGTGGCGCATGGCGACGCCCACCAGTTTCGATCAGGCGATCTCGCTGCCGGCGGCATGATGGGATAAGGAATAAAGAGAGTTGCCCCCTCGCCTTGGGGAAGAGCATATGGAGAGGGGTTGCTTGCTACGGCGGCCCTCCCCCTCAACGGCGAGAGGGCGTGTCGGTTACTGTTTGCGCACCGGCGCATCGCCGGCGACGTAATAGTCGGCGGTGCTGCGCGGCAGCGGCGCGCGCTGGCGAATGCGATCGGCTAACTTCTCGGCGATCATGATGGTGGTGGCGTTCAGGTTGCCGGTGATGATCAGCGGCATGATTGACGCATCCACCACCCGCAATCCTTCCATGCCGTGCACCCGGCCCTGCCCATCGACCACCGCCATCTCATCCTCGCCCATCTTGCACGAGCAGGACGGGTGGAAGGCGGTTTCGGCGTGCTCGCGCACGAAGGCGTCCAGCTGCTCGTCGGTCTGCACCTCCGGCCCCGGGCTTATCTCGCGGCCGCGGTATTCGTCCAAAGCTGGCTGCGCCATGATCTCGCGCGTGATGCGAATAGCGTCGCGGAACTCCTGCCAATCCTGTTCGGTCGCCATATAGTTGAACAGAATGCTCGGGTGCTGGCGCGGATCTTTCGACTTCACCTGCACCCGGCCGCGGCTCGGCGAACGCATCGAGCCGACGTGCGCCTGGAAGCCGTGCTCTTTCACCGCGTTGCTGCCGTTGTAGTTAATCGCCACCGGCAGGAAGTGATACTGAATGTTCGGCCAGGCGAATTCTGCGCGGCTGCGGATGAAGCCGCCGGCCTCGAACTGGTTGCTGGCGCCAACGCCGGTACCGTTGAACAGCCATTCCGCGCCGATCTTCGGCTGGTTGAACCATTGCAGCGCCGGGTACAGCGACACCGGTTTCTTACAGGCGTACTGCAGGTACATCTCCAGGTGATCCTGCAGGTTTTCCCCGACGCCCGGCAGATCGTGCACCACCTTGATATCCAGGCTGTTCAGCAGCGCCGCCGGGCCGACGCCCGAACGCTGCAGGATCTGCGGCGAGGCGATGGCGCCGGCGCACAGCAACACTTCGCGCCGCGCTTTGGCGTGGGTCAGCTGATTGCTGCCGCCCTGCAAATAGTTGACGCCCACCGCACGCTTGCCGTCGAACACAATGTGGTCGGTCAGCGCATGGGTGACGATCTTCAGGTTCGGCCGCGAACGCGCCTGATCCAGATAGCCGCGGGCGGTGCTGGCGCGGCGCCCTTTCGGCGTCACGGTGCGATCCATCGGGCCGAAGCCTTCTTGTTGGTAACCGTTCAGATCGTCGGTGCGCGGGTAACCCGCCTGCACGCCGGCTTCCACCATGGCGTGGAACAATTCGTTGTTACCGGCTTTCGGCGTGGTGACGCTCACCGGGCCCTCGCCGCCGTGATAGTCGTTCGGGCCGATATCGCGGGTTTCCGCCTTGCGGAAATACGGCAGGCAGTCCAGATAGGTCCAGTCTTCCAGACCCGGCGCCTTGGCCCAGTTATCGAAGTCCATCGCGTTGCCGCGAATGTAACACATACCGTTGATCAGGGACGAACCGCCCAGCCCTTTGCCGCGGCCGCATTCCATTCGGCGATTGTTCATGTACGGCTCAGGATCGGTCTCATACGCCCAGTTATAGCGGCGGCCCTGCAGCGGAAACGCCAACGCGGCCGGCATCTGGGTACGGAAATCCATCCGGTAATCCGGGCCGCCGGCTTCCAGCAGCAAGACGCTGACGTCGGCGTCTTCGGTCAATCGGGTGGCTAACACGTTGCCGGCGGAACCGGCACCGATAATGATGTAGTCAAATTCCATTCATTATCTCCTTACTTTTATAGGCCTGCACGATGCGAAAACGCGAGGCGCGGCTCCGCAACAGGCGGTGTATTTTGGCTCTCTAGAGATTGTCGGCCGCAGCCAACGCGGCTGCGGCCCGAAAGACGATGGGAAGATCAGAATACCGAGGCGTATTCGCCCAGCTCAACCTGCACCGATTTGATCTGGGTGTAGTGTTCCAGCGTCGTCAGGCCGTTCTCGCGGCCAACGCCGGACTGCTTGTAGCCGCCGACCGGCATTTCCGCCGCCGACTCGCCCCAGGTGTTGATCCAGCAAATGCCGGCTTCCAGCTGGTGGATCACACGGTGTGCGCGCGCCAGATCGTTGGTCACCACGCCCGCGGCCAGGCCGAAGGTGGTATCGTTGGCGCGGCGCACCACTTCCTCTTCGCTCTGGTAGCTGAGAATGCTCATCACCGGCCCGAAGATCTCCTCGCGCACGATTTCCATGTCGTCGCGGCAGTCGCTGAATACCGTCGGCGCCACGTAAGCGCCCTTGCCGAATTCGCCGTGGGTGACGCGTTCGCCGCCGCACAGCAGGCGCGCGCCGCTGTTCTTGCCGCTTTCGATAAAGCGCAGCACCGATTCCATGTGCGCGAAGCTGACCAGCGGCCCGAAGTTGGTCTGCGGATCGGTCGGATCGCCGAGGCGAATGCGCTTCACCCGCTCGAGGATTTTCGCCTCAAACTGCGCCTGCAGCGCCGCCGGCACGAAGACGCGGGTGCCGTTGGTGCACACCTGGCCGGAGCTGTAGAAGTTGGCCATCATGGCGATATCGGCGGCGCGATCCAGATCGGCGTCGTCGAAGATAATCAGCGGCGACTTGCCGCCCAGTTCCATGGTGACTTCTTTCAGCGTCGACCCCGACGCGTTGGCCATCACCTTCTTGCCGGTTTTCACCCCGCCGGTGAAAGAGACTTTGGCGATGCCCGGATGGTCGGTCAGGTACTGCCCCACTTCCGCGCCGCTGCCGGTCACCACGTTGAAGACGCCGTCCGGCAGGCCGGCTTCGGTGTAAATTTCCGCCAGCTTCAGCGCCGTCAACGAGGTGACTTCGCTCGGTTTGAAGATCATCGCGTTGCCCGCCGCCAGCGCCGGCGCGGACTTCCACAGCGCGATTTGAATCGGGTAGTTCCAGGCGCCGATGCCGGCCACCACGCCCAGCGGTTCGCGGCGGGTGTAGACGAATGAGGTTTCGCGCAGCGGGATCTGTTCGCCTTCAATGGCCGGGATCAGGCCGGCGTAATACTCCAGCACGTCGGCGCCGGTGACGATGTCTACCGCGGTGGTTTCCGACATCGCTTTGCCGGTATCCAGCGTTTCCAACGCCGCCAGCTCATCGTTGCGCTCGCGCAGAATATCCACCGCGCGGCGCAGGATGCGCGAACGCGCCATCGCCGTCATCGCCGCCCACACTTTCTGCCCGCTGGCCGCGCTGGCCACCGCACGATCGACGTCTTCAGCGCCGGCGGCCTGGACTTCCGCCAGAACTTCGCCGTTCGCCGGGTTAATGGCGTTGAAGGTTTTTCCAGCGGTGCTGTCTACATAGGCGCCATGAATATAGAGCTTCTGCAAGCCAAAACGGGACATAGGATCTCCTTGAGTTATCCTCCGGGCGGCGTCTGCCCCCGGAGTTGGAACGTGATGTATTCGGTCGTGAGCGCCAGCGCCTGCGCCTGATTGAACGCCGAGCCGCGCAGCGCGCTGCGCAGCCACAGTCCGTCGATCAGCGCCGCCAGCCCCTTGGCCGCCAACCGCGCCTGCGGCTGCGGCATGACGCGGCGAAACTCGGCGCACAGGTTGGAATAGAGCCGGCGGCCGTTCACCTGCTGCAGCCGGTTGAGCTGCGGTTGGTGCAGACTGCTGGCCCAAAAGGCCAGCCAGGTCTTCATCGCCGCGCTGTTGATCTGGCTGTCGTCGAAGTTGCCGGCGACGATCGCCTGCAGCCGCGCCGCCGGGCTGTTATCGGTCAGCGCCTGCAAACGCAGCTTCACCGCCTCGCCCAGATGGCTGATCAGATAGCGCATCGTGGCTTCCAGCAGGCCGTTCTTGTCCTTGAAATAATGGCTGATGATGCCGTTGGAAACGCCGGCCCGCCGCGCGATCTGCGCGATGGTGGCGTCATGCATTCCCACTTCGTTTACCGCGGCGAGCGTGGCATCAATCAACTGCTGCCTTCTGATTGGCTGCATTCCTACCTTTGGCATATTTCGACTCTCACAAAACCGAATTCGGCCTTATCTCAGCGGGCAAATTTCACTGCCGTTTCGCCCGTGATTCAGGTCATCATGGGGACTATTAAACTTTTTTTTGATTGAACGTTCAATAAAAATTGCATATATTTTATTGCCGCCTGGTTAAAAATTTGTACTATCTGGTTGTGGAACTGGCTGATTTTTGTGAGGTAATTAACGAATCTGACCAAAATCAGTGGCTGTAAGCGGTTCCCGCCGCGAAGCGCGCCGGCGCTTCGTTAACAGGCGAAAGCGGCGTCACTCAGGCCCTCCTGATGGGGTGGCCGCCGCCTTCATTCGCCCGTTTTCCGGCGGCGCCAACGCGCCCCGAAATGCGGAGCGGCACGATTTTACTCAGTTCAGAGGATGACGATGACAACCCACGAAACCTCCTCCAAACCGCAGCAGGACCGCCTCAACCCTGTGGTTTTCTTCACCTCGGCGGGGCTGATCCTGGCCTTCTCGCTGATGACCATCTTTTTCACCGACTTCTCCGGGCAGTGGATCACCCGCACGCTGAATTGGGTGTCGACCACCTTCGGTTGGTACTACCTGCTGGCGGCGACGCTGTACATCGTGTTCGTGGTGTTTATCGCCGCTTCGCGCTTCGGCTCGATCAAGCTCGGGCCGGAGCAGTCCAAGCCGGAGTTCAGCCTGATGAGCTGGGCGGCGATGCTGTTCGCCGCCGGCATCGGCATCGACCTGATGTTCTTCTCGGTCGCCGAGCCGGTGACCCAGTACATGATGCCGCCGGAAGGCAACGCGCAAACGCTGGAGGCCGCGCGCCAGGCGATGGTCTGGACGCTGTTCCACTACGGCCTGACCGGCTGGTCGATGTATGCGCTGATGGGCATCGCCCTCGGCTACTTCAGCTATCGCTACAATCTGCCGCTGACCATCCGCTCGGCGCTGTACCCGATCTTCGGTAAGCGCATCAATGGCCCGATCGGCCACAGCGTGGACATCGCCGCGGTGCTCGGCACCATCTTCGGCATCGCCACCACGCTGGGCATCGGCGTGGTGCAGCTCAACTACGGCCTCAAGGTGCTGTTCGAGATCCCGGAAAACCTGACGGTGCAGGGCTCGCTGATCCTGCTGTCGGTGATCATGGCCACCATCTCGGTCACCTCGGGCGTCAACAAGGGCATCCGCATCCTGTCCGAGCTGAACGTGCTGCTGGCGCTGGGCCTGATCCTGTTCGTGCTGTTCTTCGGCGATACCGAGTTCCTGCTCAATGCGCTGGTGCTCAACGTCGGCGATTACATCAACCGCTTTATGGGCATGACGCTCAACAGCTTCGCCTTCGATCGGCCGGTGGAGTGGATGAACAACTGGACGCTGTTCTTCTGGGCCTGGTGGGTGGCGTGGTCGCCGTTCGTCGGCCTGTTCCTGGCGCGCATCTCGCGCGGGCGCACTATTCGCCAGTTCGTGGTCGGCACGCTGATCATTCCGTTCGTGTTCACCCTGCTGTGGCTGTCAATCTTCGGCAACAGCGCGCTGTACCAGATCATTCACGGCAACGCCGAGTTTGCGCAGGAAGTGATGCAGTTCCCGGAGCGCGGCTTCTACAGCCTGCTGGCGCAATACCCCGGCTTCACCTTCAGCGCCTCGGTGGCCACCATCACCGGCCTGCTGTTCTACGTCACCTCGGCGGACTCCGGCTCGCTGGTGCTGGGCAACTTCACCTCGCGCCTGGCCGACATCAATAATGATGCGCCAAACTGGCTGCGGATTTTCTGGTCGGTGGCCATCGGCCTGCTGACCATCGGCATGCTGATGACCGACGGCGTGCCGGCGCTGCAGAAAACCACGGTGATCATGGGCCTGCCGTTCAGCTTCGTGATCTTCTTCGTGATGGCCGGGCTGTATAAATCGCTGCGGGTGGAAGACTACCGCAAGGCCAGCGCGCTCAGCACCCTGGCGCCGGTGCCGGTCTCCAGCCACGACGTGCTCAACTGGAAACAGCGCCTGTCGCGGGTGATGAACTACCCGGGCACCCAGTACACGCAGAAAATGTTGGATAAAGTCTGCCGCCCGGCGATGCAGGACGTGGCGCGCGAGCTGGAGTTGCGCGGCGCGAAAGTGGAGTTCAGTGAAGTGCCGCCGACCGAAGACGAGCGCCTGAACCACCTGGAGCTGCTGGTGCACCTGGGCGAGGAACAGAACTTCATCTATCAGATCTGGCCGATGCGCTACTCGGTGCCGGGCTTCACCTACCGCGCCCGCTCCGGCAAGTCGCACTACTACCGGCTGGAAACCTTCCTGATGGAAGGCACCCAGGGCAACGACCTGATGGACTACAGCAAGGAACAGGTGATTGGCGATATCCTCGACCAGTACGAGAAGCACCTGAACTTCCTGCACATTCATCGCGAAGCGCCGGGGGGCACCCTGACCTTCCCGGATATGTGACGGTCGATCAATAACCAGAGGGCGTAGCCAGGCTACGCCCTTTTTTATGCCTGCTCGGCCGGCAAATCGGCTTTCAGCAGCACCAGGGAACCGGCCAGCAACACCAGATCCTTGATCAAAAAGCTGGTGGCGCCGGCCATGGCCGGAAAACCGCCGGCGGAAGGCTCCCAGGCACCCGGCGTGGAAAAGATCAGCGTCAGCGTAGTCAGGTAGGTCACCGTCGAACCGATCGCCCCCAGCAACCCCAGCCGCCGCGACCAGAATCCCGCCAGCAGCAGCAAACCGAAGCTCCACTCGGCGACGCCCAGCGCATAGCTGGCGCCGCGGATGCCGAACGCCTGATGCATCCAGCTCAGCAGCGGGCTGTTGCCGATCAGCGGCACCAGCCCCTGCGCCTCGTAATCAAACCATTTGGCGTAGCCGAAGGCGGCGAAGATCACCACCAGCGCCGCGCGCATAAAGATAACGTCCCCGTTCGAGCGTTGAAAGCGCCGCAGCCATGTCGCCAGCATCATCCTCTCTCCTTATGTTGCCCACGGCCGCCGCGGATCGCCCGCTGGCGGCCGCGGAGTGCGGCGGCTTAGTGCCCCATCGCGTCCTTCTTCATTTCGTCTTTCTTCATGCCGTCTTTCGCCATGCCATCCTTTTTCATGGCGTCTTTGCCCATCTTGTCTTTCTTCATGCAGTCCTTGCCCATGCACTCTTTCTTCATCCCATCTTTCGCCATGCCGTCGTGCGACATCTGGCTCATGCCGTCCTTTTTCATCGCGTCTTTGCTCATGCCATCAGCGGCGTTGGCGCCGGCTACGCCCAGCATCAGCGCGCTGCACATCATCATTGCAAATAACTTTTTCATGGTATTTCCTTCCGTCATGTCAAAGGCACCGGAGTGCCGGAGAATGGCCGGCGGCCGCCTCAGCTGCCGCCAAACCAGTTGTAGCCCTGGTCTTCCCAGTAACCGCCCGGGAAGCGGTTGGTGACCTCGATCACCTGAATGTGTTTCGGATTCTTGTAGCCCAGCTTGGTCGGCATGCGCAGCTTCATCGGGTAGCCGTACTTGCGCGGCAAGATCTGGCCGTCATAGGTCAGCGCGATAATCGTCTGCGGATGCAGCGCGGTGGCCATATCGATGCTGGTGTAGTAGTCGTCGGCGCATTTGAAGCTGACGTAGCGGGCGCTCAGATCCGCGCCAATCGCCTTGAGGAAGGTCGCGAACGGCACGCCGCCCCACTTGCCGATGGCGCTCCAGCCCTCGACACAGATATGGCGCGTCACCTGGCTGACCTGCACCATCCGGTGCAGCTGCGGCAGGCTCCAGGCGCGTTTGTCCTGCACCAGTCCGGCCACCTCCAGCCGGTAGTCGTCGCCGTTGATGTCCGGCGCGTCCTCCTCGGCGTAGAAAGCGTTGAACGGGAACGGCCGGGTGATCATCGATTCCGGGTAGACCGGCGCCAGGCGATCGCCGTTGAACAGCCAGCCCTGCACCCGATCGTTGAAGCGCGACATGCGGCTCAGCGCCTGTTCAACGTTGGCGTTATCGCTGAGATCGCAGCCGGTGAGCATGGCGATGCCGCCCAGCGTCAGGCCATTGCGCAGAAAGCGGCGGCGGGATGACGCGCTCAACAGCCGCTGCGCTTCTTTGACGATCGCCTGCCCTTCATCGATCGTCATGATCTGTTTATCCTTTTCCATCATTCACTCCTTAGCGTCCGCGCAGCATGGCCAGCAGCGTCCGGGGCACCAGCGCCACCATCACCAGGTGAATCGCGACGAAGGCCACCAGCGCCGACATGGCGAAAAAGTGGATATAGCGCGCCGCCTCATAGCCGCCGAGCAGCGTGCGCAGCAGCGGAAACTGCACCGATTTCCACAGCACCAGCCCGGACAGCGCGCTCAACGCGCCGAGGATCATCACCGACAGATAGGCCACGCGCTGCACCATGTTGTAGTGGCGCAGGTCGGCGTGTTGCAGCCTGCCGCGCAGCGCGGCGCCTATATCGGCGAGAAACTGCCGTGGGCTGAGCGGCCAATATTTGCGTTTGAAACGCCCGCTGGCCAGGTTGATCAGCAGGTAGCACAGCCCGTTGACGCCGAACAGCCACATGCCGGCGAAGTGCCACTGCAGCGCGCCGCCCAGCCAGCCGCCGAGCGTCAGCTCATTGAGAAAGCTGAAGTTGAACAGCGGCGAGGCGTTGTAGATGCGCCAGCCGCTGGTCACCATGATCAGCATCGCCAGCGCATTCAGCCAGTGCGTCAACCGCAGCCACAGCGGATGCACCGTCTGTCGTTGTTCCGGGGTGAGAATGAGGCTCATGCGAACTCCTGGCGACCAATGAGGCGATGAGCCGAGTATTCCTCGGATTTGTTCCCCAAGACCTCACGCAAAGTTAAATAAAATGTGATAACTCCGCCGGTGGGGGTTGTGTAGACTTCAGAGAGAAACGGGCAATCAGCGGTAATGAGAATGGACAAGCCAAAACGAATTTTGATCGTCGAGGACGACGGCGACATCGCCGAACTGCTGCAGCTGCATCTGCGCGACGAAGGTTACGCCATCAGCCACGCCGCCGACGGCAACCAGGGCATGGCGATGCTGGCACAGGGCGGCTGGGACGCCCTCATCCTCGATCTGATGCTGCCGGGCGTGGACGGATTGGAAATTTGCCGCCGGGCGCGCACCATGACGCGCTACACGCCGATCATCATCATCAGCGCGCGCTCCAGCGAGGTACACCGCGTGCTGGGGCTGGAACTGGGCGCCGACGACTATCTGGCCAAGCCCTTCTCCATGCTGGAGCTGGTGGCGCGGGTCAAGGCGCTGTTCCGCCGCCAGGAAGCGATGAGCCGCAACCTGCGCATGGACGCCGGCGTGCTCAGTTTCAACGATCTGACCATCGATCCCATCGCCCGCGAAGTGCACCTGCACCAGCAGCCGGTCGAGCTGACGCCGCGCGAATTCGACCTGCTGTATTTTTTCGCCCGCCACCCGGGCCAGGTATTCTCGCGCCTGAGCCTGTTGAATCAGGTTTGGGGCTATCAGCACGAGGGGTATGAGCACACCGTCAACACCCATATCAACCGGCTGCGCATCAAGATCGAGCGCAACCCGGCGGAACCCGAGCGCATCCTCACGGTGTGGGGCATGGGCTATAAATTCGCGGCCGCGCCGCAAGAGTGAGCCATGAAAAACCTTACGTTAGCGCAACGCCTCACGCTGATCTTCGCGCTGCTGATCGTCATCGGCTGCGCCTTTTCCGGCTGGATGCAGGTGCGCAGCAGCACCCAGTACAGCCAGGCAGTGATCCAGCGCCTGTCCGGCAACCTGGCGCAGCATATTGCCGACAGCAACCCGCTGCTGGGGGTGAACGGGCCGGATCCGCAGGCGGTGCATACCCTGTTCGATCAGCTGATGGCGGTGAATCCCAGCGTTGAGGTTTACCTGCTCGACAAACAGGGCACGATTATCGGCAACGCCGCGCCGGCCGGGCATCTGAAGCGGCAGCGGGTCGCGCTGCCGCCGCTGCAGGCGCTGCTCGGTGGCGCGCCGATGCCGGTGTATGGCGACGATCCGCGCAGCGCGGACGGGCGCAAGGTGTTCAGCGTCGCGCCGCTAAAGGTTGATGGCCGGATCGAAGGCTATCTGTACGTGGTGCTGCTTGGCGAAGAGTACACGGCGCTGGCCAGCAACGCCCAGTTCAACTCGGCGGTCAGGATGGCGCTGTGGACCTCCGGGCTGATGGTGTTGTTCAGCCTGCTGGCCGGCGGTTTGGCGTTTTATTGGGTGACGCGCCCTATCCGTCGCCTGACCCGGCAGGTCAGCGCGCTGGACAGCGGCGGCATCGAGGCGGTGCAGGCCTACGCGGCGCTGCCGGCGGTAAGGGCCGGGCGCGACGAAGTCAGCCAGCTGCAGCAGGCCTTCCACCGCATGGCGCAGCGCCTTGCCGAACAGTGGCAAACGCTGGCGCAGCAGGATCGGCTGCGGCGCGAGTTCATCGCCAACGTCTCGCACGATCTGCGCACCCCGCTCACCTCGCTGCACGGCTATCTGGAGACGCTGTCGGTCAAAGCCGCCACCCTGAGCGAAGCCGATCGGCAGCGCTATCTGGAGATCGCGCTGGCGCAGAGCCGCAAGGTGGGCAAGCTGGCGCAGGAGCTGTTCGAGCTGGCGCGGCTGGAGTATGGCGTGGTGAAACCGCAGAAAGAGCCCTTCTCCCTCAGCGAGCTGTTGCAGGACGTGTTCCAAAAGTTCGAGCTGGCGGCGGAGGCGCGCAACCAGCGGCTGCACGCCGACATTCCCCCCGGCATTCCGCCGGTGTTCGCCGATCTCAGCATGATTGAGCGGGTGCTGACCAACCTGTTGGACAACGCCATTCGCCATACGCCGCCCGGCGGCGACATCGGCGTGCGGCTGTGGCGGCAGGATGATCGGGTGATGGTGCAGGTCAGCGACAGCGGCCCTGGTATTCCGCAGACGCTGCGCGCCGATCTGTTCGTGCGCCCGTCTGTCCTGAGCGGCGCCCGGCGCCCTTCCGGCGGGCTGGGGTTGATGATCGTGCGGCGCATTTTGCAGCTGCACGACAGCGATATTCAGCTGATCGAACAAGCGCAAAGCGGCGCCTGCTTCCGCTTTGCCATTCCGCCGCGTTAATCGAGGCAGCTGCGATCGACGCTGATAAATTTGTCGTTATAAATAATGAATTTCTGCCCCTTCAGCCGAATACCGGCATGGGTCAGCGTATCGCCGGGGCGCAGGTATTCGGTGACGCCCTCTTCATCCGTGCTGTTGCAGCCCGGCTTGAGCAGGAACTTGAAGTAGGTGTTGCCGGTGTTGGTGAGCGTACCGCGCTGGGTATCGAGCCGATAGGCAAAGTTTACCTGACGCGGGCGCACCACCAGAATGGTGTCCATCACCACGATCGGCTCCAGGTTGACGCCGGCGCCCCGACGCGGCCCCGGCTCGAACAATCGGGTCGGCACTTCGCGAAATGATACCCGGTAATAACGCTCGCGATTATCCTGCGGCCCTCGGTAGAAAAACTTGTAGTACTCCGCCTGCCCGGCCTGCAGCGTCAGCTGGCGCGGCGCGAACAGCAGCTCGCCATCCGCCGGCCGGCTGCGCACCTCGCGCTCTCCCGGCCGATCGATGGCGCGAATGCTCACCTGATACAGGCGCGCGCTGCGGTTGTTATTCAACACCCGCTTGGCGGTGAATGAGCGATCCTGATCCATGGCAAACGTCAGGGTGCCGACATTGATCGCGGCGGCAGTAAAGGGGAAGGACAGACACAGCAACCCTATCAGCACAAGTTTCACGCACTGTCCTCAATTGATGTTGCGCCAGGTGGCTTCGACATGAATTTCACCGGCGGCGCTGACGTCGCCGTACCAACCGTTGCCGTCGACGGTTCTCAGCGAGATCGGATTATTCATCGGAATGCTAAAGGTCACGCGGGTCTTGTTCAGCACCCCCACTTCGCCGGAAATATCATTCCACGGGGTGCTGCTCCAGAGCGCATTGGTCATGTCGTGCCACTGGCCATCGCAGCCGGCGGCGAAGCTCTGCTGGCCGTTGGTACTGGTGGTGATGCCGAGGGTGGCGGGAAACGGCACCTGGGTACTGTTATCCGCGGAAGAAAAGAGGCAATAGTTCACCCCGTTGATCGCCTGAGTCGGCCCGGTCGCCATCACCCTCACCTGATCGGCGGCGGTTTTGCCGCTGGTAGTCACCAGGTAGCCGAACTCCAGCGCCGGCTCCGCCGGGCCGACATAACCTTCACGATGTGGGCTGTTGTCGTAATCATCGGAAATAATGCTGATGCTGAAATCGCGCGGCTTGATAATCAGCTGGTTTGAGGTGGAAAACTCATACCATCCCGACTCCGGCGAGGTGGTGTTCTGAAAACGGAAATTGATCAGATCGCGGGTGCCGCTGTCGGAAATCCCCAGCGCAACCATCTGTTTGAAGAAATTACTGGAGAAGAACACATAGACGGCGTTGCTGCTCTTCAGCTCGTTAAAGGTATAGTAGCTGCCGGTGCCCGACGTGTTTTTCCAGGTGTTGCCGTTCAGACTGAACTGCAGGTCGGCGGCGTTCACCGCGGATGACAGCGCCGCATGGTTAATCGCCGGGAAAACATGAATCGAGGTATTGCTGACGCTGCCGTCGGTCTGCAAATCATAGCTGACCATCTTGCACATGATGCCCGAGCGGGCGCCGATAGTCTGGTTCTTGCAATCGGCATTGCCCTCGCCGATGATCGGCACCCCATCGCTGTTGACGAACACCTCCGATACGGCGTTGGTATTGATAAAGCGCAGGTGGGCGGCCTTGCTGTGCGTGACGGTGCGCTTGTACCAGTTGCCGCTGGCCTGATCCTGGCAACGGCCGCCGGCCGCGGCGTCGTAAGCCACCGACGTTTGGCAACCGTTGATCTGCATGCTGAAAGCGTCACCCGCCGCCATCTGCTTCAGATACTGATAGAAGCTCGGCGACATCATGCCGTGCATCCATTTTGCGCCGCCGGGCGTGACCACGGCGCCGTAAAATCCCTTTTCGTCGGTGGTCTGCGGCAGAATCAAGCTGGTATCCATATTGCAACCGGCATACCAGTTGATGCAGCGCAAGCCGAGGAACGGATTCTTTATCGGCGCATTTTCCAGCCACATGTCATAGCGCCAGTTGGCATTCAGCACCGTGTTGTAGCCATTATCCACGTACCCTAGGCTTTGCTGATAAATAGTGCCGGAACCGCCGTATTTCAGCCCGGTCCACTTGTTGGCGCCGGTCATGCGCGGATCCAGCCCGCCGGCCGGCGTAACGAAAAAGTTGTCGTCGGCGTTGTTCTCCACGAAGACAAATTTCATTACCGCCGCATCCGGCCAGTTGGTCTGGCTGACCGCCGCCTGCAGCGCGGGGGCGACCAGCGCCAACAACAACAGCGCAACGTTAGCTCTCATGGTCAGACTCCCCGGATGACAGATTGCCCGCATAGGTTTTCAGCCCGGTGCAGATCACGTCGCCGACCCACACCGCGCCTTGCGCCTTGCTGAGATCCAAATCCACTTCGCACGTCTGATTGCCGCTGTGGGTAAAATCGATAACCGGGAATTTTTTGTCGACGTCCATGATAAATTCGCCTTTCTCATCGGTGCGGGTGCGGCCGATATGGTTCTTGATATAGGCGTTGGCCAGCAGCGTGCCGTCCTCCGCCTTGATGCGGCCGAACACCGTCACCATCTGTTTTATCTCCGGCGAGATCACCGCCACGTTGCCCGGATACAGGGTGAGCTTGCTCTTGCGCTTGGTGACGATGTCGAAGCTCTCCGCCGAGTTTTTGTTGTTCATCAGCTCAACGTCGTACTGACCGTAAGGCGACAAAGGCAGGTAATTCTTATTGCCGCTCAGCTTCACCATCCGGCCGTCAACCCGTGCGGTCAGCAGGCCGTCGTTTTCAATGCCGGTATTGAAGATAATCCCGGCGTTGCCTTCGTTGCGGCCGCTGATGGCAATATCACGCCCTTGCCAGCCCATGCTGCCGCTCGCGGTCAGGCTGCTGTTAACGTAGCCGTCGGCGGAGCTGCTGACGTTGAGCGTGCCGGCAGAATACTTGGTGTCGAAGCGCGCATAGCCACCGCCGTTGAAGCGGTTGTCGCCGCGGGTATCACCGGAAATCGCCCGCGACAGGTTGGCGCCCAGGGTGCGGATCGGCCCGTCCTTGATGTCCTTGCGCGCCGCCAGGTTGGCGGTGGTGTAGCCGTTTTGATTGGAAACGCCGGCGCTTAGCCAGTTGCCCATCGGCAGTGAAAAATCGAGCGCGATGTACTTGCCGGTATTGGCGTTGCTGCTGCCGTTGTTGTAGCGTTGCACGCCCGCACGCACGCCCAGCGTGCCGAAGCGGCCGGTAAAGATGTTCTGGTAATAGTCGGCGTTGTAATAGTGGCTGTCGTTCTTCTTATCGTCGTTGTAGCTGGCGCTCAGGGTGCCCAGCGGAGACCACAGCGCCCCCAGATTAAGGCTGCCGCCAACGGCGCGGTTATAGGCGTCATTTTGCAACAGACGATCGCCAATCTGCGTTTTCTCCTGATTGATCCATACGCTGCTGAAGCCGCCGGGCAACGCGGCGCTGACGCTGTTGACCAGGCTCCAGGAGCGATCGGAGGCCGCCATATTTTGCAGGTTGATCTGAATCGACTCGGTCACCGGCAGGCTGACGCGGCTCTCGCCGACGGCGTTGCCGTCAAACGAATACCCCGACAGCGCCCAATTAAGCGTTTGCAGATTGCCGGTAGCCGAAGCGCCAAGCAAATAAGAGTCCTTTGCCGGGCGGTGGCGTTCCCGTTCGCCGCGCCAGTCGTCCATGCGCAGCATCCCGCCCCAGAATTGCCAGGCCAGCGGCGCATTGGCGCCGCGATTGGGGCTGAACAGTTTATTCACTCGCTGCATGCGTTTATCGACCACTTTGCCGTTGACCACGATCTCCACCTCGACGTCATAAATGCCGTAGGGCAGGCTGCCGGTGTCCACTTCATGGTTGCCCATCGTGAAGTTTTGCACGCTGAGCAGCCGCCCATCGCGCGACAAATGCACCTCGCCGGCCGAGGGGAAAAAAACCACGATCGGCGTCAGCGATTGGGAATTATCGAATACCGTCGAGTTGGCGCGGTTGCCGTAGGACAGACCATAAATCTTGCTCGAGTTGATGGTGGTGACCGGCCCCAGCGACTGCAGATTCCAGCTGTCCAGCATGCCGGCGGCGAAACGGCGGCCGGCGAAATCACGCTCGTACATCGCTTTGTACAGCGTGGCGTTTTCATCGCCGCTGCCGATACCGTAGATGGAACCGTTCAACTCCACGTGGTGTTCACGCAACGCGGTAACGCTGTTGAGCGATAAATAACTGGAGGTATTGCCTTCGCTGGCGCGGGCCCGGTTATCGTAGACCCCGAGGTTATAATCCAGCGTGCTGCTTACGGCATCCACGCTGGACGCGCCGATGTCGCTGGAGCGGGCGCGCAGCACCGTTCCGAGCGCGGATTCCTTCACCACCAGCTGCAGGTTGAGCTGCCGGAAATCCAGCGCCAGCCAGGCGTCGTCCGCGACCCGGATATGCTGCTGCCGATCGAATGGCGCATCCTGCAAAGCCTGCAGCTGGCCGGCTATCGCCGCCGTCAGCCGGGCGCCGTCGTCGTTATCCTCCAGCGTCACCCGACGAATCGTTAGCCTGTCCTGATCCAGGTAGAGAAAGGCATGGCCGATGCGGCTGTCGTCTTTGACGCCATCGCTCTTTTCATAATGCAACAACAGCGGAATACTCATCCCCTCGCGCAACGCCAGGCTGAAAGTGTGCGGGATCAGCACGCCGTTAATCTGCGTCAAACCGGCCGCCATCGCCATACGGCCAGGTAACAGCGTCGGCAGCGCCAGCGCACCGGCAGCCAAAAGCGTTTTCAACAGCACAGCGTTCACATGCCACTCCTTGCGTGATTGTTTTGCATCCATCGTGGATAACGCGCGCATTACTTCACCGGGATAAACTGTTCGCCGTGCCACAGCGCGACGCGCCCTTTTTTATCGTTGACGTCAACCTTGCTGAAGGCGCGTTCCTTGCCCGGCATCACGAAATAGTTCTCCTTGCAGTCGCTGCCGTCTTGCTTGTTCCTGCAATTGCCGTAGGCCACCACTTTGAACGTGGCGTTGCCGGTGTTTTTGATCCGTCCGTTGGCGAACTGATAGGCGAAGCGATCCTGCCGAGGCGCCACCACCAAAATGGTGCCGATGCGCGCCGACGTGGTGGCCATGGCATTACGCCGAGCCGAGTTTTGCCCCGCCTCGCTCAGCGCCTGATCGAACCAAACGATGCGGTAGTAGCGCTCCTGAGCATCGTTCGGCCCCTTGTAGTAAAAGCGGATCACGTCGCTGGCGTTGGCCGGCAAGATCAGGCTGGCGGGCGACAGCAGCATTTCATCCCGGCTGCTCATCGGGATCGCCGTACCGGAGGCCAGGGGGCTGGAAATGCGTTCGATCTTGATGTTCACCAGCCGGCCGCTGTCGGTGGTGTTTTTGATTTCCTTGCTCAGGCGCGCGCTGTCGCCAGGCATGAAGGAGCTGATCTCACCCACATCGAGAGCCAAAGCCGGCCGCAGCAGCATTAACATCAGGGTGACGGCGAGAGAAAAGCGTGTCATTGCGGTATTCCACTGGCGTTGATGAGCGATAAATAGCAGGAGGTCTCCCCCCTGCCAGGTGCAGATCGTTCGGGGGATTAGGAAGTCCAGGTCGCGTTGAACTCGACGCTGACGTCGCCGCTCCAGATACCTTCCGGCAACGTGCTGAAATCCGTGACGGCGGTGGTGCCGTTTGACGTCGCGCCGATGATGCTGAAGGTGAATTGATCCTGCGCGCTGGTGCGGCCGGCCTGGTTATAGGCGTTGGACAGGGCGCTCAGATTGCCGCCCAAAATGCCGGCGGTGGTGTCGATCATGGTGGTTTCAGCCGTTTTCTCTACCGCAGCACCGTTGTAGTTCACCCCGACTTCCAGCGTAGAACCGGAAGTATCCAGCTGAGTCAGCGTATTGGAGACCAGTTTTGAGGTCAGTTTGAAAGCGGTGGCCGTGGTATCGCCTTCCACGGTGACGTCAAACAGGCCTTTCTGACTGTTGAAACCCTTAATGCCTTCTGCATAGTTGAAGGTCAGGCTGCCAATCGGCGTCACAACCAGTTTGCTGGTGGTGTCTTTCTTGGCGGTCGCAGACCAGGTTGCCAACGCCTGAGCGGTAACGTCGGCGGCTTGAGCAGTGCTGACCGCTGCAAAGGCGGAAACGATCGCCAGAGCCAGTGTCATTTTCTTCATGGTATAACTCCCTTCAATGTTGAATATGTTTTCTTTCTTTCGTCCATTCTCAGCCAGCCGTTTGCATCACTGCGTTTAGCCAGTCTGCTTGACGCCACAAGAATATCCCCAGCCGATCAAAAAAGAATCATTAACTATTAAAGTTCAAATATTTAGATTTAAATACCACAATTAAGGTTTTAACCACCTCCAGTCACGTTAAAACACGGATTAAGCCTTTGATGAAAGCACAATCATATTGTGGTTTAACCCCATCAAAGCGGTTGTTGTTTAACCACAAAGCAGCCCTGTTTATCCTTGCCATGTCCGTACAGAATTTCAGCCCGCGTCATTCGTTGCGGAGAGAAGATTGATTGGATTAACTCAGGAGAGCAGCAGCCAATGAAGATCGACTGCTGCAGAGAAGAGGTGACTCTTGCCACATTTCAGGAAGGATAGCGGGTTCTCAGGGTAAGAATAAGCCGCATAAAACCGGCCTGATTGAGGCTCAGTTTTCGCATAATATTCAGTTTATGGGAGCTGATGGTTTTGTAACTTCGCCGGGTCAGGTTGGCAATGCTTCGTGGAGATGCGCCGGCAGCCATCATGGCCAAAACTCGCCATTCACCGTCAGATAATGCGACAGGCGAATGGGCCAACCGGGCGCGAATATGCGGGGAACGATAGCCGGAGAACTCCCCCGCAGCCGCAATGGCATCACGCAGGCAATGCAAAGGCTCCTCCTTTGCCACTATAGCTATGCGCGCATCCGTCGCTAACAGCGCTAATATACCGGGATGTTCTACCGCGGTGAAAATCACCAAGGGAATTTCCGGCCAGACATTTTTTGCCGTCAGAACGAACCGCAATACATCATACAAATATTCGTTCTGATGATATAACTCCATAATAAGCGCGCGCGGCTTCCCCCCTTTCAATGCTCCCTCCAGCTCGCTCAAGGTATCGATAAAATACCTGTCACTTGATCGGGTAACGAGAAATGCTTCCATTCCTGTTCTCACTAAATAGCTGGGTTCAAAAAATAGCAGCGCATCACCGAGATCGGCTTTAACCATACATAATCACCATAATGAGGTAGAAAGCGGTAGAGAAAGGGAAATACCTCTCGATAAACGCCACACGGCACCCCGCCAAATGAAAATCAAACGTTCAATTTCAATGCTGTAATATTTTTGTCATATCCACCGTCCTTTCAATCGCGTTGGGCCGACGGCTATCGATGGTCAATTAATAAACTCGGCATTGTCGCTTTCCAAACCGGAACAGATCTCCATTTTATGTTCACGCAAAATCTTGCAGCGCAGCAGGAATAAGCGGGAAATGCCGGAAATGTAAGCCCTGACCTGATTGCTGCGCACCACCAGCAAAAACTCATCGCCGCTGCATTCCCCCGTTTGGTGAGCGGCGTAAGCCAGAATGTCCCGATTCAGGCTGGCGTTGACCGACGCTGAGGCGGCAGGCAAGGACATGAAAACCTTACAATTGCCGGACTTTCCCAGGTAGCTCTCCTGCCGGGCCTCCGAGCCGCTGAAATAGGCGGTGACAGCAATGGCCATGAGGATCCCCCCCAGGACCAATGCACAGATCATCAGCCAGCCGCGGCGGGAATCACCGAAAAAAGAGGTGGCCCGGTTGATGACGGTTGCGGATGGCGGGTTTATCGCCGCTTCGGGCGCAGGCTCCGGCAAAGAGGCGGCGGGTTCTGCATCGTGTCTATCTTCCGCTTCCTCATAAGACTCGATGGTAATCTCATCACGCAGCATAAAACCCACTTTAGGGACAGTGACAATAACCTCTTCTTCGACGCCCAGATTTTTAATCACCCGGCGTAATTTGCTGACGCACTGATTAAGATTATTATTGCTGGAAACCATGCCGTAATCGTCCCAGACCTTCTTGAATATCAATTCACGCCCCACGGCCTCGCCATGGTGGGCAATCAGCAGCAGCAACAACCGCTTGGAAGGACTGGATATGGATATGGGATCGTCAGAAAAATCAGTTGGGCTAAGGGTTCTGGTGTCTGCGTCAAAGAGAATATGGTCATTAAATCTATATTTCATTTTATTCACATGTTTTCACTATAGCGATAATTTATAGTTTGGCGTCAAATGTTAATGAAATATTAAATCGGGTTAATTCGCAAAAACATCCAAATGCAGGCAAGAAAAACCACGCAATCAACGCCACGAAATACGCTTTTTCACCTCACCACCGTTATATAGGATTTTTCTTGCAAACCATAACCAAAGGTTAACCAATCACCACGCCCATTGATATATTGACGTGACAAAAACCACAAAGTTAGTTTTTTATATCGCAAATTACAAACTTTAAGGAAAATCATCTCAAAAAATGGTCGCAGAACTAAATTTTAATAAAAAAATAATAACACGTGAATGTTGAGTGCAATCACATATAGCCAGCATACGCATTAGCCTGATGAATTAACACGCTTGCCGCGACGCAAATGTTAAAATTTAGGTTCAGCCAAGGCGCTGGGGAAATAATAATGAAAGGAAAAGCTTACGAATGACGCCTGTCGCATTATTCGCAACAGGCGAAAACATTCGCGCAGTTCATTGAACTGATGAAGGGAATATCAGGCTAAAGGTCAAGCAAGCAGCATCCTGGCCAGCGGAACACTGCGCGCGCACCTCACCGCCGTGCAGCGTCATGATGGCGCGCACGATAGACAGCCCCAGCCCACTGGCATGATTGCCGGCGCTGCGCGCGGGATCGGCGCGGTAGAAACGATCGAACAGTTTTTCCAGCTGTGCCGGCGCGATCGGCGGCCCCTGATTGATAACCTGCACCCACCAGGCATCGGCGCGCCGTTCAGCCCGCAACGCGATCAGGCTGTTTTCATCGGCATAGCGCACCGCGTTGGCCACCAGGTTGCTCAGCGCCCGCTGGAACAACATCGCGTCCGCCTTCAACTCGCCTTCCCCTTCGCAGCTCAGCGCGATGCCGCGTTCTTCCGCCAGCCCTTCGAAGTAATCCGCCACCCGCCGCAGTTCCAGCGCCACATCCAGACGGCCGTAGTTCAGCGCAGACTGCGCCTCCCCGGCGCGCGCCAGGAACAGGATGTTTTCCACCATGCGGGAAATGCGCTCCAGCTCATCCATATTGTTCGACAGCAGGGTTTCGTACTCCTCCACGCTGCGGGGCTGGTAAAGCGCCACCTGGCACTGGCCCATCAGCGCCCCTATCGGGGTGCGGATCTCATGGGCCAGATCGGCGGAAAACTGCGTCAGGCGCTGATAGCCTTCATTCAACCGATCGAGCATCGCATTGAACGAACGGGTCAACTGCTGCAACTCCTTCGGCGCTCCCTGCTCGCTGAGGCGCGTCGACAGCGTATTGGGCGCAATCTGCGACGCCTGCGCCGCCATGCGCCATAACGGCTTCAATCCCCGGCGCATAACCCCATACCCCAGCAGCGCAATCAGCAGGAAAGCCACCGCCACCGCCGCGACGATGCGCCACAGGTAACGCGCCAGCATCTTCTGTTCGTTGACCATCACGTGCGCGGCGGAGATCTGCAACAGGCTGCCGTCTTCCAGGCGCACCATCGCCGACGCCGCGCGCAGCGGCACCCCCTGCGCCGTTTCCCCGCCGCGCACGGCGGCCAACGTCTGCGCCTGGCCGGCCGGCGTCGGCGCGATCGGCGGCAATGCCACCCCGGCCGGGTTCACGTTGATGAGCGGTTTTTGCCCCGGAATTTGGAAAATCAGCACGTCCTGTTCATTGCCCAGCATGTTTTCAAACAGGCCGTTATTGGCGGTCAGGCGCGCCAAAGGAAAGCGCTGTCCCAGCAAATGGCGGAAATACTCTACGCGCCCGGTCACCTGCAGATCGCTGCGCAGCGTCATTTCCTGGCGCATGGCGCTGTACAGATACCCGCCCGTCCCGCTCACCACCAAAGCGGCCACCAGCGCGAACAGCGTGGCGGTGCGCAGCGTCAGCGATACCGGCCGACGTGAAGTGCGCCCGTTCACGAGCGCGGCTCGCAGACATAGCCGATGCCGCGCACGCTGTGGATCAGCTTGACGTCGAACGGCCGGTCTATTTTGGCGCGCAGGCGTTTGATCGCCACGTCAACCACATTGGTATCGCTGTCAAAATTCATGTCCCACACCTGAGAGGCGATCTGCGTGCGCGACAGCACTTCGCCCTCGCGCCGCACCAGCAGGTGCAGCAGCATGAACTCCTTGTTGGTCAACGGGATCACCTGTTCCTGACGCACCGCCCGGCGGCGCAGCACGTCCAGCTGCAGATCGGCGATGGCATAATGATCGGCTTCGCGCGCCGGCCCACGGCGCAGCAAGGTGCGTAAACGCAGCACCAGTTCGGTGAACGAAAACGGTTTAATCAGATAATCGTCCGCGCCCAGCTCCAGACCGTGGATGCGATCCTGCACGCCGTCGCGAGCGGTGAGAAACAGAATCGGCACGTCGCTTTTCTTGCGCAGCACCTCGATGATCTGCCAACCGTCCAGCCCCGGCAGCATCACGTCGAGCACGATCGCATCGTAATCCTGCTCCAACGCGCGAAACAACCCGTCGGTGCCGGTGCGCGCCAAATCGACGCCGTACCCCGCCTCGCTCAGCCCTTTCTTCAGGTAATCCCCTGTGCCGATATCGTCTTCAACTACCAGTATTCGCATGCTCGCCACCTCGTTACGTCTGCAAAAATACTAGCAGCTTCAGCGGACAAACTTGATGACATTAATGTCATCAAACGGCCATGGCGCTGACCCAATGGCTCAACCATGCTTACCCGGCAAACTCATTTCAGGAGAACGTTATGATTACCCGTCATCGTATAGCCGGTTTACTGTTGTCCACTTTGCTGCTGTCCAGCGGCCTGGCCGCCGCCGCCCAAACGCCGGGCAAGGTTATCGCGCCGCTGCGCGGCACCATCAGCCAGGTGGCCGACGGCAATCTGCAGCTGACCGATCGCAAGGGTGAGACGCTCAGCGTCAAGCTGAACGATCAGACCAAAGTGCTCAGCGTGTCCAAGGCCACGCTGGACGACATCAAACCGGACAGCTTTATCGGCACCGCCGCCGTGCCGCAGCCGGACGGCACGCTCAAAGCGCTGGAGGTGCACGTGTTCGCCGCCAGCCTGCGCGGCACCGGCGAAGGGCACTCGGCCTGGGAATCCGCCGACGGCAAAGTGGACACCATGACCAACGGCACCGTCGGCAAACTGGTGAAATCCAACGGCCGCACCCTGACCGTCACCTACGGCAACCAGCAGAAAACCGTCGTCGTGCCGGAAGACGTGCCAATCGTGACGCTGGATCCGGGCGATCTGAGCCTGCTGAAGCCGGGCGTGCACATCGTGCTGTTCTCCGCCGTCAACGATAAGGGCGAGCGCGTCGCCACCCGCATATCCGCCGGCAAAGACGGCACCGTACCGCCGATGTAACCGGAGAAAGCCATGAAAACCAACGCGTCGCGGCCGCTGCATCGCTGGCCGGTTCGAATCACTCATTGGATCAACCTGTTCGCCATGGTGTGCATGTTTATGAGCGGCTGGGAGATCTATAACGCCTCGCCGCTGTTCGATTTCCGCTTTCCGCCGCAGATGACGCTGGGCGGTTGGCTGGGCGGCGCGATTGGTTGGCATTTGGCGGTGATGTGGCTAATGGCGCTCAACGCCGCCTGCTATCTGCTGTGGAGCCTGTTCAGCGGCCATTTTCGCCGCGATCTGTTGCCGCTTCGCGTCGGCGCGCTGCGGCAGGATATCTGGCTGGCGTTGACGCTGCGCCTGCGCCACCGGCATGGCCACTACAACGCCATTCAAAAGCTGATGTATCTCGGCGTGCTGGCGCTGGGCCTATTGCTGGTGCTGTCCGGCCTGGCGATTTGGAAGCCGGTTCAGCTGCAGGGATTGGTCGCCCTGTTTGGCGGCTTCGATTTCGCGCGCTACGTGCATTTCTTCGCCATGGTCGGCATTGGCCTGTTCGTGGCGATCCACGTCTTTATGGTGATCGTCGTGCCCAAAACGCTGTGGGCGATGATAACGGGTGGCAAACATGAATGAGAAAAAGCCGCGGGCAACCGCGCCAAAACTGGAACCGGACCAAAAAAAGCAGCTGGTCAATCTGCAGCGCCGCCTGATGCTGCGCTCCGGCCTGACGCTGGGCGGCATCGCCATGCTCACCGGTTGCAACCTGCAAGACGGCGATCGGGTGGATAAGGTGCTGTGGGCCATGTCGCGCTGGAACGACCGGGTGCAGGCCTGGCTGTTCAGCGGCCAGCGGCTGGCGCAAACTTACCGGCCCGATCAGATTACCCAGCCTTTCCCCTTCAACGCGTTTTACCCGGAATACAACGTCCCCGAGATCGATCTAGCCGGCTACCGGCTAGAGGTCGCGGGGAAAGTGGAAAAAAAAGCGCCCTGGACGCTGGAACAGCTGCAGCGGCTGCCGCAGCAAAGCCAGATCACGCGTCTGATCTGCATTGAGGGCTGGAGCGCCATCGGCCAATGGGGCGGCGTGCCGCTGCGCACCTTTCTGCAGCATGTCGGGGCGGACCTGAATGCCGGTTACGTCGGCTTCAAATGCGCCGATCGCTACTACTCCAGCCTCGACATGGCCACCGCGCTGCATCCGCAGACCATTCTGGCGCTGGATTTCGGCGGCAAGGCGCTGCCGGCGGACTATGGCTACCCGCTGCGGCTGCGGGTGCCCACCAAGCTGGGGTTCAAAAACGCCAAACATATCGCCGCCATCTTCGTCAGCGACGTCAATCCGGGCGGCTATTGGGAAGATCAGGGCTACAACTGGTTCAGCGGCATTTAGTTTTGCGCGGCGCTGCGCATAAGCTCCATCGGCGGCTGGAGGATCTTCTCCGCCGCAGTTAATAATCGGTTCGTCACAAAGGGGATAACTATAGGAAAAATAATAGTAAAAAGGATTTCATCATGGAGATTGATGTGAGGGAGATCAATGCGCGACCGGCCACAGAGTATAGATACCGAATAACGGTTTATAAAAATGCAGGCGCTGCTGCTGCGTATTACCTTGATTTTAAAAAAGCGACGTTAAGGATGCGTCAATGGCTTATTGGGGCTTATCCCACCTCGGAAATATTGGACAATGCGTATGCCATGGAACTGTATGATGTAAAAGCATTGGAAGTCCGCGCCGAAGTAGCCAGATCCTTATTTGATACCTATACCAGGATGGCGTACAGCCGATATGAACGAGAACAACTCTTCATTAATGGCATTGGTCTGGCGATCGTCACCTTTGTTGCGCAATACCAAGCGAGATTGGTTTTCAGCGTACCGCTCAGGCCGGCATTAGCCAGAATTTATGACTCGCTCTTGAAAAAACACGCGCATCGCGTACATTATTTGTACAACCAGGAGCTTATTGAGGACGGATTATATGTCATCGAAATCCCGCCTGTTAACGGCAGAATCCCACCCAACCCCTATGAGCATGAAGGAACGGCACCAAAAAGAGATGCAAGCTTTCCACGAAGAATGGGCGGAACAAAGGCGCCGCGAATGGCGTGAACGCGGCGGCGTTGAAGCAAGTGAACCGCCCGCACGTGGCATCGATACCGAACTTTCATCCTGACTCCGGTTCGTTCTTACTCTTCTTCCCCTGCCGTCAGCAACGCAAGCCCAGCTTGCTCGATTGCCTCCCGCGCGGCGGCGGGTAGCCCCTCGTCGGTAATGACGGCGTCAAAGGCGGCGATCGGCAGCGCCAGGTAGGTCGCGATCTTGCCGTATTTCGAGGTGTCGCTGAGCAGAATGCAGCGGCGGCTGGCCTCGACGATGGCCTTCTTTACCATCACCTTGTCTTCGTTCGGCGTCGACAGACCGCGCATGCTCCACGAAGAGGCGGAGATAAACGCCAGATCGATAAACAGACCGCGCAGCGCCTGCGCCGCCGCTTCGCCGACGCAGGAGCGGTTTTCCCGGCACACGGTGCCGCCGGTGTGGATGATTCTGCATTGGCTGTGTTCGATCAGAAAGCCGGCGATGACAAAGTCGTTGGTCACCACCGTCAAATCGTCACGCTCATCGATCTGCTTCGCCAGCGCCAGCGTGGTGGTGCCGGCATCCAGATAAATACAGCTATTGGCGGGAATTTGCCGCGCCGCCAGCCGGCCGATGGCGATTTTCTGCCGGCTGAACATCCCCTCTTTGGCCTGGTGCGAAGGTTCGCTCGCCACCCGCTCGGGTGCCTGCACGCCGCCCGAGACCGACTGCACCGCGCCCTGTTCCTCCAGCTTTTGCAAATCGCGGCGGATCGTCATATGCGACACCCCCAGCCGTTCGGTCAGCTCGGCAATGCTGACGACGCCGCGTTCGGATACCAGCGCAAGAATTTGTTGATGGCGTTCTACAGGTATCACGGTTCCCTCTCGTTGCTGCGGTGATAATAATTGTGATTTTACGTCAATTTTCGTTCGCCGATAGCCCTAATTTTTCGCGGCGTGACGGCGCGCGCAGTGACGCCAGAAAAACATAAACTTATTTAAAAACATAACAATAATGTTGATACAGGCCAGAAACCGTACGAAGAATTCGTCTCACACATTGTTAATTATTGTGATATCGATCGCGGATAAACGGCCGTCAAGCGCTTACATTTAACACAACAAAACAAATTATCACTAAAATTAACAGGAGTGCAGTATGACACACCCAGGGAATTATGCCGTCTGCGTCATTGGGCTGGGCGCGATGGGCATGGGCGCGGCGCGCTCGTGCCTCCGCGCCGGATTGACCACCTACGGGGCGGACCTGAATCCGCAGGCGCTGGCGGCGCTGCAACAGGCAGGCGCAAAACACGCGTCTACCAGCGCGCGCGATTTCGCCGCCGAACTGGACGCCGTGCTGCTGCTGGTGGTGAACGCCGCCCAGGTGAAGCAGATCCTGTTCGGCGAACAAGGCCTGGCGCCAAAGCTCAAGCCGGGCACCGCGGTGATGGTCTCTTCGACCATTTCCGCCGATGACGCCAAACAGATCGAGCAACGGCTGCTGGACTACGGGCTGCCGATGCTGGATGCGCCGGTTTCCGGCGGAGCGGCCAAGGCGGAGGAAGGCCAGATGACGGTGATGGCCGCCGGCGCCGACGCCACCTTCGAGCGCCTGCAACCCGTGCTGGACGCCATCGCCGGCAAGGTTTACCGCATCGGCGAGGCGATCGGCCTGGGCGCGACGGTTAAAATCATCCACCAGCTGTTGGCCGGGGTGCACATCGCCGCCGGAGCGGAAGCCATGGCGCTGGCCGCCCGCGCCGGCATCCCGCTGGACGTGATGTACGACGTGGTCACCCACGCCGCCGGCAACTCCTGGATGTTCGAAAACCGCATGCGCCACGTGGTCGACGGCGACTATGCGCCCAAATCTGCGGTGGATATCTTCGTCAAGGATCTGGGGCTGGTGGCCGATACCGCCAAGGCGCTGCACTTCCCGCTGCCGCTGGCCTCCACCGCCTTCACCATGTTTACCGCCGCCAGCAACGCCGGTTACGGTAAAGAAGACGACAGTGCGGTAATCAAAATCTTTGCCGGCATCGATTTGCCGCAGAAAAAGGAGGCAATCTGATGCTGCTCGGCGTAATCGCGGATGATTTTACCGGCGCGACCGATATCGCCAGTTTTCTGGTGCAAAACGGCCTGCCGACGGTGCAGTTGAACGGCGTGCCGCAAGACGAAACGCCGGTCAGCGCGCAGGCGGCGGTCATCAGCCTGAAATCGCGCTCCTGCCCGGCAGAGCAGGCGGTCGAACTGTCGTTGCAGGCGCTGGCCTGGCTGCAAAAACAGGGCTGCCGCCAGTTCTACTTCAAATACTGCTCCACTTTCGACAGCACCGCGCAGGGCAATATCGGCCCGGTGACCGACGCCCTGCTCGCCGCGCTGGGGGAAAGTTTCACTGTGGTATCTCCGGCGTTGCCGATAAACGGCCGCACGGTCTATCAGGGCCACCTGTTCGTCGGGGAACAGTTGCTGTCCGAATCCGGCATGCGTCATCACCCGGTCACGCCGATGACCGACAGCAACCTGCTGCGCCTGATGGAATCCCAGGCCACCGGGCGCTGCGGGCTGGTGACGGCGGCGGAAATGGATCGCGGCGCCGGGGCGGTCAGCGAGAAACTGCGGCAATTGGCGCAGGAAGGCGTGCGCTACGCGGTGCTGGATACGCTCAACGAACGGCATCTGCTCAGCCAGGGCGAAGCGTTGAAAACGATGAAGCTGGTGACCGGCGGTTCGGGCCTGGCGATCGGCCTGGCGCGGCAGTGGGCGCAGAACGGCGAGCGTTCGGCAGAGGCGGCCGGCGCGCCGCAGGGCGAGAAAGCGGCGGTGCTGTCCGGTTCTTGCTCCGTCATGACTAACCGGCAGGTGGCGCACTACCGCGAACGCGCGGCGGCGCAGGCCATCGATATCGGCCGCTGTCTCGATCCGCAGGCGCGCGCCGCCTACGCCGCCGAGCTGGCGCATTGGGCGCAGCGTCACGCCGGGGAGGCGCTTGCCCCGCTGATCTACGCCACCGCAGCGCCGGAAGCGCTGCAGCAAACGCAACGGCAGTACGGTAGCGCCGCCAGCGAGGCGGTGGAGGCGTTGTTCGCCGAGCTGGTAGTGCAACTGCGCCAGTTGGGATTCAGCCGCTTTATCGTCGCCGGCGGCGAAACCTCCGGCGTGGTCACGCAGGCGCTGGGCATTCGCGGCTTCCATATCGGCCCCAGCATTTCCCCCGGCGTTCCCTGGGTGCGCGCCAGCGATCGGGCCATTTCCCTGGCATTGAAATCAGGCAATTTTGGCGATGAAGCCTTCTTCGCGCGCGCGCAAACGGAGTTTCCAGTATGACCACGACCATCGAACAGCAGGCACGAGAAGAGATGGTGCGCCTGGGCGCCTCGTTTTTCCAACGCGGTTACGCCACCGGCTCAGCCGGCAACCTCTCGCTGTTGCTGCCGGACGGCGCGCTGCTGGCGACGCCGACCGGCTCCTGTCTCGGCGAGCTGCAGGCCGATCGCCTGTCTAAAGTGAGCCTGAACGGCGACTGGCTGTCCGGCGACAAGCCGTCGAAAGAGATCAGCTTTCACCGCGCGCTGTATCTGAACAACCCGGAATGCAAAGCGGTGGTGCACCTGCATTGCACCTACCTCACGGCGCTCTCTTGCCTGCAGGAGCTGGACGTCGACAACGCCATCAAACCGTTCACCCCCTATGTGGTGATGCGCGTCGGCAAGGTGCCGGTGGTGCCCTACTATCGCCCCGGCGACGAAAGGCTGGCGCAGGATCTGGCCCGCCTGGCGCCCACCCACCGCGCCTTTTTGCTGGCCAACCACGGGCCGGTGGTGACGGGTAAAGACCTGCGAGCGGCGGCGGACAATACCGAAGAGATGGAAGATGCGGCGCGGCTGATCTTCACCCTCGGCGATCGTCCGATCCGCTATTTGACCGATGATGAAATTGCCGAATTACGGAGCTGACCCATGCCTAAATTTGCCGCCAATTTATCGATGATGTTTAACGAAGTGCCGTTCCTCGAGCGCTTCGCCGCCGCTGCCGAACAAGGCTTCAACGCGGTGGAGTTCCTGTTTCCTTACGAGCATCCCGCCGAGCTGTTGGCGGAAAAACTGCGCGAACACGGCCTGCAACAGGTGCTGTTCAACACCGCGCCCGGCGATGTCGCCGCCGGCGAATGGGGGCTGGCGGCGCTGCCGGGCCGCGAGCAGGATGCGCGCGCCGATATCGATCGCGCGCTGGCCTACGCCATCGCCCTCGCCTGCCCCTGCGTGCACCTGATGGCCGGCGTGGTGCCCGCGGGCGCGGACCGGCAGCGTTATCTCGACACCTTTATCGCCAATGCGCGCTATGCCGCCGACGCCTTCGCCCCGCACGGCGTCAAGGTGCTGATCGAAGCGCTCAGCCCACCGGTCAAGCCCGACTACCTGTTCGCCAGTCAACATCATGCGGCGGAGGCGGTGGCGGCTATCGAGAGACCGAACGTGTTCATTCAGTTCGACTTTTTCCACGCGCAGTTAGTGGACGGCAATATCAGCGGGCTGCTGGAAACACTGGCCGGGCGCTACGCACATATCCAGATAGCCTCGGTGCCGGATCGCCATGAGCCGGATGACGGCGAACTGAATTACCCGTGGCTGTTCGACAGGCTGGATGCGCTCGGTTATCAGGGCTGGGTAGGTTGCGAATACCGGCCGCGCGGCGACACCGCCGCCGGGCTCGGCTGGCTGAAACCTTACCGCTAACGCCGCCGCCGACACCAGGAAATCGATTTTATAACAATGAAACGCACCCGTATCGCCACGCGGCGATCGCGGTGCCCAACGCTTACCCAACGAAAGGCTTTTTTCATGTCTACCTCTCTGCTGTTGCTGATTGCCGTTCTCGGCGTGGTGCTGCTGTTATTGATGGTCATCAAGGCGAAGGTGCAACCCTTTGTCGCGCTGTTGGTGGTCAGTCTGCTGGTGGCGTTGGCCAGCGGCATTCCGACCGGTGAAGTGATGAAAGTGATGACCGCCGGGATGGGCGGCGTGCTCGGCTCGGTGACCATCATCATCGGCCTGGGGGCGATGCTTGGCCGCATGATCGAACACTCGGGCGGCGCCGAGTCGCTGGCGCAGCGCTTCAGCCAGGGGCTGGGGCCGAAACGCACCGTCGCCGCGCTGACCCTCGCCGCGTTTATCCTCGGCATTCCGGTGTTCTTCGACGTCGGCTTTATCATTCTGGCGCCGATTATCTACGGCTTCGCCAAGGTCGCCAAAGTGTCGCCGCTGAAGTTCGGCCTGCCGATGGCCGGCGTGATGTTGACGGTTCACGTCGCGCTGCCGCCGCACCCCGGCCCGGTGGCCGCCGCCGGTTTGCTCAACGCCGACATCGGTTGGCTGACTATCATCGGCCTCGCGATCTGTATTCCGGTCGGCGCGATCGGCTATTTCGCCGCCAACTACCTCAACCGCAAAACCTATCCGTTATCGATAGAGGTGCTGGAACAGCTGCAGCTGGCGGCGCCGGAACCGCGTCCGGAAGGGCAAGCGCCGCTCAGCGATCGCATCAACCCGCCCGGCGCCGGGCTGGTGGCAGCGCTGATCGTCATCCCGATCGCCATCATCATGCTCGGCACCGTCTCCGCCACGCTGTTGCCTGCCGGCTCGGCGCTGCGCGATACGCTGTCGCTGCTGGGCTCGCCGGCGGTGGCGCTGATGATCGCCCTGCTGCTGGCCTTCTACTTCCTGGCGCTGCGCCGCGGCTGGAGCCTGCAACACGCCAGCGATGTGATGGGCGCTGCGCTGCCGACCGCCGCGGTGGTGATCCTGGTGACCGGCGCGGGCGGCGTGTTCGGCAAGGTGCTGGTGGAATCCGGCGTCGGCAAGGCGCTGGCGGAGGTGCTGACGGCCATCGGCCTGCCGCTGGTGCCCGCCGCCTTTATCATTTCGCTGGCGCTGCGCGCTTCGCAGGGATCCGCCACCGTGGCGATCCTGACCACCGGCGGCCTGTTGTCGGAGGCGGTCAGCGGCTTGAATCAGCTGCAGCTGGTGCTGGTGACGCTGGCGACCTGTTTCGGCGGGCTGGGGCTTTCCCACGTCAACGACTCCGGTTTTTGGATCGTCACGCGCTATCTGGGGCTGTCGGTGGCCGACGGCCTGAAAACCTGGACGGTGCTGACCACCCTGCTCGGCCTGAGCGGCTTTCTGTTCACCTGGCTGTTGTGGCTGGCGGTGTGATTTCTCTGGCATACTGAACGCCGTTGTTTTTCATCGCCTTTCACCCTGTGCAGGAGCAGCAACATGACCGTAATCAACACCGCGCCAACGCTTGTCACCGAACGCCTGCGGCTGGACGCGCACAGGCTGGACGACTTCGAATCGCTGGCCGCATTGTGGGCCGATCCGCTGGTGGTACGCTATATCGGCGGCACGCCGCGCGATCGGGAAGACTCCTGGGGGCGCCTGATGCGCTACGCCGGCCACTGGGCGCTGTTGGGGTATGGAAATTGGGCGGTGCGTGACAAACAGAGCGGCGAGTACCTCGGCAGCATCGGCTTCTTCGACGGCCTGCGCGATATCACCCCGGCGCTCGACGCGCCGGAAATGGGCTGGACGCTGGTGAGTTCGGCGCACGGCAAAGGCTACGCCACCGAGGCACTGCGGGCGGCGCTGGCCTGGGGTAAAACGCACCTGCCGGGGGAGAAAACCGTCTGCATCATCTCGCCGGAAAACCAGGCTTCGCTGGCGCTGGCGAAAAAAGTCGGCTTTAGCGAAAGCCGCCGCAGCGAGTATCACCAAAGCCCGATCGTCGTGATGCATTGCCCGCTCTAAAACCTAACCGCGTTGCATCGCCAACGCCGTCTGAACAAAGTTGTCCCGCAGCGCGTCGGCGCGCTGCGGGTCCCAGGCGATACCGACCTGCCACTCCGTTTCCTCGCCGCCCAGCGGTAAAATATCGATGCCGGCCGGCGCGATATGCGTGATGCTGTGCGGCAGCAGCGCAACGCCGACGCCGGCGGCGACCAGCGCCAACAGCGTCTGAATATCGCCGGCCTGCTGCACCACGTTAGGCGTCAAGCGGTGAGCGGCGATAAACCGCAGCGACTGATCGCTCAGCCCGCGCCCGCGCTTCGGAGTCAACTGCAACAGCGGCAGCTGATTGAAACGCGCCATCAGATCGTCGGCGCGCAGCGCCAGCGCGCCCGGCGCGGCCAGCACCAACCGGTCACTCAGCATTGCCACGCCGCACAGCGGCGTATTGACCGGCAAACGCACGAACCCCGCTTGCAACTCCCCCTGTAACAGCAACTGATACTGCCGCTCCGACGGGATGTCCTCCAGGCCGATCGCCACCTCGGGAAACCGTTGGCGAAAAGCCGCCACCAGCTGCGGCGCCAGATGAAAGCTGGAGAGGCCAAATCCCAGCGCCAGCCGCCCCGCTTCCCCGAGCGCCACCCGCCGGGCGCGCCGCTGAAACTGCTGGTACTGTTCCACCAGCGCCTGCGCCTCCGGGTAGAGCCGCTGCCCGCCGGCGGTGAGCACCGCGCCCTGTCGGCCACGCTCAAACAATCGAACGCCGAGCTGGGTTTCCAGCGCCTGAATCTGCTTGCTCAGCGCCGGCTGGCTGATGCACAGCCGGCTCGCCGCCTGTCGATAGTTGCCCTGCTCGGCCAGCGCCACCAGGGCGCGCAGTTGTTTTATGTCCATTCCATCAGGTTATCAAATAGGGAATTTAATTGATTATACAGTAATCAATCTACCTGCTGTAATCAACGCAGACCCTAACCGGAGAGACACCATGACCATCTCATTGCGCGCCGCCACGGTGCAGTTCCAGCATCGCGCCAACGATAAGAATTACAACCTGTCGATCATTGAGCACTTTATCGCTCAGGCGGCCGAGCAGCAGGTACAGCTGCTGGCCTTCCCGGAAATGTGCATCACCGGCTATTGGCACGTGCGCCATCTGTCCGACGTCGAAGTGCGGGCGCTGGCGGAACCGATCGCCGCCAGCCCTTCGCTGGCGCGCATTCGCCCGCTGGCGGAGCGATACAACATGGCGGTCGGCGTCGGGCTGATCGAGCTGGGCGACGACGGCCGTTGCTACAACGCCTACGCCGTATGCCTGCCGGACGGCGCGCTGCATGTGCACCGTAAACTGCACGCCTTCGAACACCCGGCTATCGCCAGCGGCGATCGCTATACCGTATTCGACACCCCCTGGGGCGTGCGCGTGGGCGTATTGATCTGCTGGGACAATAATCTGGTGGAGAATGTGCGCGCAACGGCGCTGCTGGGCGCGGAGGTGTTGATGGCCCCGCACCAGACCGGCGGCACCCATTCGCGCAGCCCGCACGGCATGAAGCCGATCCCACAGGCGCTGTGGCAGCGGCGGGCGGAAGATCCGCAGGCGATAGAAGCCGCCTTTCGCGGCGAACACGGCCGCGGCTGGCTGATGCGCTGGCTGCCCTCGCGCGCTCACGACAACGGGCTGTTTTTGCTGTTCAGCAACGGCGTGGGCCGCGATGACGATGAGGTACGCACCGGCAATGCGATGATCCTCGATCCCTACGGCCGCATCGTGGCGGAGACCTGGGCGGCGGAAGACCGGATGGTCAGCGCCGATCTCGATCTGACGCTGATCCCGCTCAGCACCGGCCGCCGCTGGATTTACGGACGCCGCCCCGAGCTGTACGGTTTACTGACCGAACCGCAAGGCTATGAGCGCGATGCCCGCAGCGCGCGCTTTTCGACGCAGCCGACGGGGCGCGGCGGCCAATGACAGATAAAAAAAATCCGCCCGAAGGCGGATTTTTTATCCGCGCGGCAACCAGTGCCGCGCATTCACGCCCGCAGGCATGAAGAAATCTTAGAAGCGGTAGCCTACGCCAACGTTCCAGCTGCCAACGTCCACGCTGCGGATGCGGCTCTGCTCGTAGCCAACGTCCAGGGCAACGTTTTCGATTGGGTTGAACTGCAGACCGGCACCGTAGGTGAAGCCGTAGTCGCTGTTGCCACCTTTGTTACCACCAGCCTGGGCGTTGTCGATGTTTTTGCCGTAGCCAACACCGATCACACCGTAGATGCTCGCCCAGTCGTTGAAGCGGTAAGCTGGACCTGCGGTGATGGAATCGTACTGAGATTTCTTGTAGAAACCGTTTTCAGAACGATTTTTTTCCAGGTGGGTGAAGGAGCCGATCACACCCAGTGGGTTGTTGTCGAACTCGTAACGGTATTTCAGGTTGAAACCGTCGGCCTTGTTAGCAACGCCTTGGAGATCACCCTGCGCATAGCCAGCGGATACGGTGCTCTGACCAGCGAATGCGGTACCTGCGCTAACTGCTAATACGCAAGCTGCTACTGCGGAAAGACATGCAATTTTTTTCATAACCACCTCAAACGCGTTTTATTATTAAGTACATCCATTTGTTCATGCTTTGAAAATATAACAAAAATTAGCGTGAAACTCTGCCTTGAAATGAGTGTCTAAAGCTTTATATCGTGTAACAGAAGATTTCAAGAACAGTGTATCTGCTTCTTTTCGCTCTATTTTCGGCCGTATTCTACGGCTTTCTGTGACAAAAATCACCAATTTAATATCCAGATAATTCTTAAGAAAAAGCGCACTTTTTGACCAAATCCGCCACATCTCATCCGAGGATCGGCGGATTTCACCGCGATGCGCGCTTTTCTCAGACAGATTTTCGCCATTTCATTTACACTGCTCGCATCCCCGTTTCGACCGTTTTCTCAAGGCTGAGGAACGGCGCAAAAAAGGCTCGTTAAGGATGTCGTTATCTACTTCCGGCAGAGCGCCCTCCGCGCTGCTGCCCATCTGTCTGTTAATCATCGCCATGGTGTCTATCCAGAGCGGCGCCTCGTTGGCCAAAAGCCTGTTCCCGATCGTGGGCGCCGAAGGCATTACGACGCTGCGCCTTTTCATCGGCACCCTGATTCTGTTCATTATCTTCCGCCCGTGGCGTATGCGCATCGTCGCCGGCAGCCGCTTGCCACTGCTGATTTACGGCCTGTCGCTCGGCGCGATGAACTACCTGTTCTACCTGTCGCTGCGCACCGTGCCGCTCGGCATCGCCGTGGCGCTGGAGTTTACCGGCCCGTTGGCGGTGGCCATGTTCTCGTCGCGCCGGCCGATCGACTTTCTTTGGGTGGCGCTGGCGATCGCCGGGTTGTGGTTCCTGTTGCCGCTCGGCCACGGCGTGGGCGGGATCGATCCGTTCGGTGCCGCCTGTGCGCTCGGCGCCGGTGCCTGCTGGGCGGTCTATATCATCTTCGGCCAGAAGGCCGGCGGCGATCACGGCCCCGGTACGGTGGCGCTCGGCTCCTTGATCGCCGCGCTGGTGTTCTGCCCGATCGGCGCCTGGCAAACCGGCAGCGTGCTGTTCAATCTCGATATTCTGCCGGTGGCGCTGGCGGTGGCGATCCTCTCCACCGCGCTGCCATATTCGCTGGAGATCATCGCGCTGCCCAAAATTCCGGCGCGCACCTTCGGCACCTTAATGAGCCTCGAACCGGCGATGGCGGCGCTGTCCGGCATGCTGTTCCTCGGCGAACACCTGAGCGGCGTGCAATGGCTGGCGCTGGCGGCGATTATCGCCGCCTCCATGGGCTCCGCCCTGACCATTCGCCCCAAGCCGCGCCTCGAAAGCCTTTCCTGATCGCCTGACTCGCCTGCCGACCGCAACGTCGGAATGCAGGCGGGTTAACTGTTTTCCTCGTGACAAATCGGCATACTTCCCCTTAGCCTGTATCGCAGGCTCTTTGGACTTTCGCTCACATGGAGAATAACAGTGATTCACAACAGCCTGTTCAACCCCCGCTTCGGCCGCGGACTCGCGCCGGCGCTGGTTTCAACCCTGACCGAGTTACGCCGATGCGACCTGCCCGAACTGGCGCTGGGCCATCACCCGATCGACGGCGACAACATCTTTATGGACGTGATGACGCTGACCACCGTGCCGGCGGCGGAAAAGCGCGCCGAAATGCATCAGGAGTACATCGCGCTGCATCTGCTGATCAGCGGCGAAGAACGCATCGAATACGGCCTGGCGGGCGACTGGCACCGCGAACATCCCCACGCGGAAAATAGCGACCTTCTGCTGCTGGACATCAAACGCCACCCGCAAACGCTGCACATGACGCACGGCATGTTCGCGATCTTTTTCCAGATGGAAGCGCACAAAACCGGCTGCCTGTGGCAGCGGCCGCAGCACATCAAGAAAGCGGTGGTGAGGATCCATCACCGCCTGCTGCTGTGAACCTGCGGCAGCGTCCGTAGAAAATCGGCGGCCTGGCGGGGAGAGCGCAAGCGCTTGAAACGGCGCCCTGCATCGGTACGGGCCATCTCCGCCAGGTATTTTCGCCGGTTCTTCGAGTAAGTGCGGATCGTCCACAGCACGATCGACTCGCGGCTGAAGAAAGAACGGCGGAAACTTTCCCGATTGCCGGTGCCCGGCCACAGCTCGCGTTTGCTGGCCGCGCGCTGGCACGCGCGGCGCACGGCCTGCCACAGCGTGCGGCAGAAGCCGTAGTCCAGCCACAGGATATAATCGACCTCGCGCCACTTGATCGCCTGCGTGCGGCTGTAGTTGCCGTCCAGCACCCAACCTCCTCCCGCTTCGGCCAGCGTCTGCTCAAGCCGCGCCAGGAACGCCTCATCGGGCGTCCCCTGCCATTCGGGCCGCCAATAGAGCCTGTCCATCTCGATATAGGGAACGTCAAGCCGTTCCGCCAGTTGACGCGCCAGGGTGCTTTTACCGCTGCCGCTGGTGCCGACGACGTTAATTTTCATCATTCGCCAATAAAGTCCGGGGTTAATTCCCTTACTTTATCCGCATCAATTACGGCTATCAATCTGAATAGGCTTGAAATTAACACCACGATAACAAAGCAGATATTTAGCCGAACCCGCATGCCGGCAGAAAATAAAATAACAGGGGTAAATCTTCACTGACATAAATAATACCTTAAATTGAAATAACAATAACTTTCATAAAGTTACATAAAAACAAAAAACAAATAAAAATAGTGCCATTCGGCCATTCCTATTTGTGCAATAGCCATTTTCGTGCGGCAAAAATAAATACCCCTGCTATAATTGATCCCGTAACGAAATAGGACAACGACTAATCAAGAGGATATCTGATATGAGTACCGCTAAACTGGTGAAAACGAAATCTTCTGATCTGCTGTATACCCGTAACGATCTGGACGAAAAAGTCAAACTGGCCGCCATCAAGGCGCTGAACCATCAGGTCGTGCAATTCATCGATCTTTCGTTGATCACCAAGCAGGCGCACTGGAACATGCGCGGCGCAAACTTCATCGCGGTTCATGAAATGCTGGACGGCTTCCGCACCGCCATCATCGAGCATCAGGACACCTTCGCCGAACGCGTGGTGCAACTGGGCGGCGTGGCACTGGGCACCGTACAGGTGGTTAACGATCGGACGCCGCTGAAAAGCTATCCGACCAATATCCACAGCGTGCAGGAGCACCTGAAAGCGCTGGCCGATCGCTACGGCGCGGTCGCGAATGACATCCGTAAAGCCATTACCGAAGTGGAAGACGAAGATACCGCCGACATGTTCACCGCCGCCTCGCGCGATCTGGACAAGTTCCTGTGGTTCATCGAATCCAACATCGAATAACGCTAAAAAGTTGCAGAGCGCCCGTCGTTCCGGGCAGAACAGGCTGGGCTTCGCCCGGCCTGTTTTCTTTTGCGCGGCCGTTGCATTGTACAAAAAACGGCCCATATTAAACGATAAGGTTCCTTTGTCAGGAGGTAATGATGGCCAGCGGCTGGGCGGCGGACGGCGCCGTACAAGATCAGATTGATTCCACCGTCGACGATGCGGTGCAGCGCGCGCGTGAAGCGCTCGGGCACGGCGAGAGCGAGCGCTATTGCCAGGAATGCGGAGAACCGATCCCCGAGGCGCGCCGCAAGGCGTTAACCGGCGTGCGTTTTTGCCTCGCCTGCCAGACCGAACAAGACAAAAAACACGCGGCCGCCAGCCTGTATAACCGGCGCGGCAGCAAAGACAGCCAGTTGCGCTAGCATTATCTGCCCCCCCCCTTTTCGCCGCTCGCGGCTCCGCTTGCACCGTCAGTGCATCATGAAAGTTAGAGTTAGTTATCAATATTGAAGCAAAAACGTTAAAGAACGGTTGTTTCACAGCCAAAGTTTGGTTAATGATAGCCCCGTGCACCAAGATAATTCTTACGCACCATTTTGGTGCCTCACCTTGGTGCACAACCATAACAATTCGCCTTTCCGGCACAACATCACGCACTAACTCTTTGTTTTTATAGTAGTTGAAAACATGGCACGATTTTTTCATGGCACCAACTGCAATATAAAAAATGGGTAATCCGCAACCTGTACAGGAATTCCTCTCATGAAGTCGATTTTTAAAGTCTCCCTGGCCGCACTCTCTCTGGCCTTTGCCGTAAGTTCCTACGCAGCAGACAAACTGGTGGTCGCCACCGACACCGCTTTCGTTCCTTTTGAGTTCAAACAAGGCGACAAATACGTCGGCTTCGACATCGACCTGTGGGCCGCCGTCGCCAAAGAGCTGAAGCTGGACTACACCCTGAAACCGATGGACTTCGGCGGCATCATTCCGGCGCTGCAGACCAAAAACGTCGACCTGGCGCTGGCCGGCATCACCATCACCGATGAGCGCAAAAAAGCCATCGACTTCTCCGACGGCTACTACAAGAGCGGCCTGCTGGTGATGGTCAACGCCGACAACAACAGCGTGAAAAGCATCGACGATCTGAACGGCAAAGTGGTGGCGGTGAAGAGCGGCACCGGCTCGGTGGATTACGCCAAGCAGCACATCAAAACCAAGGATCTGCGTCAGTTCCCTAACATTGACAACGCCTACATGGAGCTGGGCACCAAGCGCGCCGATGCGGTGCTGCACGACACGCCAAACATCCTGTACTTCATCAAGACGGCCGGCGCCGGCAAGTTCAAAACCGTGGGCGATTCGCTGGAAGCACAGCAGTATGGCATCGCCTTCCCTAAAGGCAGCGACGAGCTGCGCGAGAAGGTGAACGGCGCGCTGAAGACCCTGCGTGAGAACGGCACCTATAACGAGATCTACAAGAAGTGGTTCGGCACCGAACCTAAGTAAGCTGTGAATTTGGCAAGCTATTAACTTAAGCACAGGGGGCGCTTACCCCCTGCGCTTCGTTGTATCTGATACCCACGTTCGGGATCACCGGGAGAAATATCATGCAGTTCGACTGGAGCGCCATCTGGCCCGCCATTCCTATCTTGTTAGAGGGCGCCAAAATGACCCTGTGGATTTCGGTCCTCGGTCTGATTGGCGGCCTGATCATCGGCCTCGTCGCCGGCTTTGCCCGCACCTACGGCGGTTGGATCGCCAACCACATCGCGTTGGTGTTTATCGAAGTGATCCGCGGCACGCCGATCGTGGTGCAGGTGATGTTCATCTACTTCGCCCTGCCGATGGCGTTCACCGATTTGCGCATCGATCCGTTCACCGCGGCGGTGGTGACCATCATGATCAACTCCGGCGCCTACATTGCGGAAATCACCCGCGGCGCGGTGCTGTCGATTCATAACGGTTTCCGCGAGGCCGGCCTGGCGCTCGGCCTGTCGCGCCGCGAAACCATCCGCTACGTCATTATGCCGCTGGCGCTGCGCCGCATGCTGCCGCCGCTGGGCAACCAGTGGATCATCAGCATCAAAGACACCTCGCTGTTCATCGTGATCGGCGTGGCGGAGCTGACCCGTCAGGGTCAGGAAATTATTGCCGGTAACTTCCGCGCGCTGGAAATCTGGAGCGCCGTGGCGGTTATCTATCTGATTATTACCCTGGTGCTGAGCTTCGTGCTGCGTCGTCTGGAAAGAAGGATGAAAATCCTGTGATTGAATTTAAAAACGTCTCCAAGCATTTTGGCCAAACCCAGGTGCTGCATAACATCGATTTGAAGATCGACAAAGGCGAAGTGGTGGTGATCATCGGGCCGTCCGGCTCCGGCAAATCCACCCTGCTGCGCTGCATCAACAAGCTGGAAGAGGTCACCAGCGGCGATCTGATCGTCGACGGCCTGAAAGCCAACGATCCGAAAGTGGACGATCGGTTGATCCGCCAGGAAGCCGGCATGGTGTTCCAGCAGTTCTACCTGTTCCCGCACCTGACGGCGCTGGAAAACGTCGCCTTCGGCCCGATCCGCGTGCGCGGCGCGAAGAAGTCCGATGCGGAAAAGCTGGCGCGCGAGCTGCTGGCCAAGGTTGGTCTGGCGGAGCGTGCCCACCACTATCCGTCCGAACTGTCGGGCGGGCAGCAGCAGCGCGTGGCGATTGCGCGCGCGCTGGCGGTGAAGCCGAAAATGATGCTGTTCGACGAGCCGACCTCCGCGCTCGATCCGGAATTGCGCCACGAAGTGCTGAAGGTGATGCAGGATCTGGCCGAGGAAGGCATGACGATGGTCATCGTCACCCACGAAGTCGGCTTTGCCGAAAAAGTGGCGTCGCGCCTGATCTTTATCGATAAGGGCCGGATTGCCGAAGACGGCAACCCGCACGACCTGATCAACCATCCGCCAAGCCCGCGTCTGCAGGAGTTCCTGCAGCACGTATCCTGATCCTGGCGGTTTCACGGCGGGCGCGCCACGCGCCCGCCGCTTTCATTCCGCACGCGTTCCCACGCCACATCGCGCCACCTTTCCTACTATATTCATTGTTTTTCATCGTATTGCTCTGACATCCGCCGATCACAGAACGCTAAGAGAGGAACAATGCCGCCAAACGCAGACTCCCGACGAGGTTCTCATCTGCGAGAACACCTGCTTTTCCTGCTGCTGTTGCTGACCCTGAACGTCTTCGCGCCACCGGCGCTGGCGCAAAACGCGCCGCCCGCGCCCGCCGACAAGAGCGAGCAGCAGAAGGCCGCCTACGCCGCGCTGGCCGATCTGCTGCAAGACGACAAAGCGCGCGCGGCACTCATCAACCACCTGAAACAGGCCGCCGGCGACGCCCCCGCCACCGCCCCAACAACGCCGGAGGAATCAACGCCGGCCACGCTGAGCGACAGCCTGAACTCGCTGGCGCAGGAAGGCATCGGCACCTTTAACCAGAAGCTCGGCGCGCTGCAAAAGCTGATCGACTCCGGCCCGAAGCGCGTTTTCAATCCCGCCGGCTTTTTCCGCGCGCTGGGTTACTTTCTGCTGACGGTGGCGGTCACCTTTGCGCTGTTCCACCTGATCCGGCGGCTGATCGCGCCGCTGTACAAACGCATGGGCAGCTGGGGGCACAACGCGCGGCTACAGCGCGGCCCGTGGTATAAGCGCCCCGCCGCCATTCTCGGCGCTTTCGCCGTCGATCTGCTGGTGCTGCTGCTGGCGCTGGCGGCGGGCAACCTGTTCGCCCGCCACGTCCACGCCGACAGCGCCACCATTCTGCGGCTGCAGACCCTGTTTCTCAGCGCCTTCGCGGTGATTGAATTTTTCAAAGCGGTGCTGCGGCTGATTTTCGCCCCCAATTTCGACTACCTGCGCCCCTTCCCCTTCAGCGACCAGAGCGCGCGCTACTGGAACACGCGCCTCGCCTGGCTCAGCGGCCTGATCGGCTACGGCCTGATGGTGGTGGTGCCGGTGGTGGCGGTGCAGATCAGCTACCCGGCCGCCGCCGCCGTCAACCTGGTGGTGATGCTGGCGCTGACGCTGTACGCCATCTGGCTGATCCTGCACAACCGCAAGCCGATACAGCAACAGATCAACCTGCTGGCCGAACGGTCGATGGCGTTTTTCAGCGCGATCCTGCGCGGCCTGGGGCATATCTGGCATCTGCTGGCGATCGCCTATTTTCTGGTGTTGTTCGTGCTGTCCCAGTTCGACATCGGCAACAGCCTGCGCTTTATGATGAGCGCCACGGTGAAAAGCCTGCTGGTGGTCGGCGTCGGCGCTCTGCTGTCCGGCATGCTGACCCGCTGGATTTTCCGCCGCATTTCGCTGCCGACCGACGTTAATCTGCGCTATCCGATGCTCGAGCGGCGCATCAACTCCTACATCCCCAACGGGCTGAAGATACTGCGGGTGATGGTGGTGCTGGCAGTGACGCTGTTCCTACTCGATGCCTGGCACCTGATCAACCTGTACCAGTGGGCGGGCAGCGAAAATGGCCAGCGAACGCTCGGCGGGCTGGTGCATATCCTGCTGATCCTGCTGATCGCCGTCTTCAGCTGGACGCTGATGGCCAGCATCATCGAGCACCGCCTGGCGCTGGAACTGAGCAACGGCGTGCGGCCGAGCGCGCGCGAACGCACGCTGCTGACGCTGTTTCGCAACGTGCTGGCCATCGTTATCAGCACCATTACCGTGATGATCGTGCTGTCGCAGGTCGGGCTGAACATCGCGCCGCTGCTGGCGGGCGCCGGCGCGCTGGGGCTGGCCATCAGCTTCGGTGCCCAGACGCTGGTGAAAGACGTGATCACCGGCGTGTTCATCCAGTTCGAAAACGGCATGAACACCGGCGAATATGTCACCGTCAGCGGCATCACCGGCACCGTGGAGCGCATGACCATCCGCTCGATCGGCCTGCGCGACGACTACGGCGTCTACCACATCGTGCCGTACTCCTCGATCACCACGCTGGCCAACTATGCGCGCGAATTCGGGGTATACCGCGCCAACTACACCGTCAGCCGCGACGAGGACATCGATCGGGTCAATGAGGTGCTGCATCAGGCCGTCGCGGCGCTGAAGCAGGATGAACAGGTGAAGCATTTCCTGATTGGCGAGCCGGTCTTCAACGGCGTGGTGGCGCTGGGCGACCGCTCGTTCACCACCCGCGTAACGGTGCGCACGCAGGCGCTGAAACAGTGGGTGGTGCAATACGCCCTCGATCGGCTGGTGAAAATCCATTTCGATCGGGCCGGCATCGGCATGCCGCAGCAGGCGATGCAGATCTCCCGCGCGCCGCAGCTGCACGAAGAACAGGCGCCGCCCTCGGTCCCCGGCGGTTAGCGCCCGCAGGGCTGAGCGGCCAGAAAGGCCGCCACGTCCTGTCGGTAGGCGTCGTATTGCACCGAGCGCGGCGCAAACAGGCCAACCACGTTGATCAGCCATGGATGGCGGGCGAACAGCGGTTTGATCATCACATGATCGGCCTCGTCGATGCGCGTCACCGTCAGCAGCGAGGCCGGGATCGTTTGCCGATACACGCGCTCGGTTTCGTCCGCGTCCACGTTGACGTCGCGCCCGCCCAGGATCAGGTGCACCGGCGTGGTGAAATGCCGCAATTCCGCCGTCGCGTCGCTGGCCATGTTAGCGCGGATAAAGCGCCAGCGGTCGGCGCTCAATGCAGCGGCGGCGCCATACTCGCGGCGGTACTGCGCGTAGCCGTCCGGCTGTTCGAGCAGCGTCTGAATGTGGCGCCAATGCGCCTCGCGCGCCTGGATCAGCGCTTCATCATCCCCTGCCGCCGCCATCGCCGCCCGGGTGTTATAACGCCCTTGCCGCAGCCAGTTGATCGCCGGCGCCAGCGCCAGCGTGAAGGCGATGTCGGGGCGCAAACGCGCCACCGCCGGCATCACCCACCCCGCCTGGCTGGTGCCCCACAGCCCCACGCAGCGCGCATCGAAGCGCCCGTCCCGCCGGGCCCAGTCGATGATATCGGCGGTTTCCCGCGCGCGATCCGCCATGGTCTGATGCAGCCAGTTGCCGCCGGAGCCGCCAACGCCCGGCTTATCGAAGGATAAAACCGCGTAGCCCTGCTGCGCCATCGCCTCCCAAATGCCGTAATAGCCTTCGTCGCGGCTGGCGTTAGCCGGCCCATCACCGTGTACGAACACCACGACGCCGGGCTTGACCGGCGCATGCTGCGGCAACACCAGCGTGCCGGTCAGCCGGTTGCCGCCGGCGGTCACCGTGACCGGTTCAGTGACAAAACGAAAGTCGTTGACGTAAATGACCCAGCCGAGCGCCAGCAGGAGCAGCGCCACGCTGCACAATCCTATTTTGCGCACGTCGCCTCCCCGCAGCGTCTCTCCATCAACACCCAGTAGGCCTGGCCGAACAGCCATCCCAACGCAGCGTAATGCTCTTCTCGCCGCACCTGAAAACCGCAGCGCCGATACAGGCGCAGCGCATCCACGTTGCGCCGGCTGACGTGCAGGCTCAGGCGTCGGCCCGCGCCTTGCCCGGCAGCGTAGTCGTTCATCCACTGCAGCAGCCGCTTGCCCACCCCTTTGCCACGCTGACTCTCGGCCACCGCCAGGTAAGAGAGATACAGTTCATCGGCCGCCGGGGTGTGCCGCAACACCGCCATTTGCAGATACATGCGCCAAACGTTCAGCCAGCCATAGCGGCGGCACAGCCGCCAAATCGGCAAGGTGCGCGGACACCGCCCGGCGCTGTTCTCGCCAGCGGCCGCATTGAGGGCAAAGGCCGCCACCACCTGTTCATCCTGCTTCACCACAAAGCTGCGCTCCCGGCTACCGCCTTGCTTCCAACTCCATAGCCGATAGAACAAACGCCACTGAAGGCGGGCGCTCAGACGGCGCGCGCGCTGAAACTTGTCGCAGAACGCGGCGTAGATCAGCGCCGCCGTTTGCAGGCGGTCAGCATCGCGGTACGGCTCAATGTGCAGCATATCCACCTCGACTAGGGATGCCGGTAGAGCAGCTGTTCCAACAGCCGCACCGGCGTGGTCTCCTCCGGCGCAGGCGACGTAAAGATCGCCTGCCGCCAGGCCTGACTTTCGATCGCGTCCAGCACCAGCTGCGCGAGCGGCAACGGCGCTATCGCCGGTGCGATCTCACCGGTTTGCTGAGCCTCGGCGATAACCGTCGCCAGCGCCTCAATCAGCTGCCGCTGGTTGGCGCTGAACGGCTCGGCCAACGCCGGGTTGCGCGCCACCTCCGCCACGATCTCAGCCGACAGCTGCACATTGGCCGGCTCGGCGACAAAGGCGTGATAGGCGGTGAAAAAGGCCGACAGCGCCTGCTTCGGCCGCGTTCTGTCGGCCCGCAGCCCGGCGGCAAACTCGGCGAATACGCCGTTTTCCAGCAGCGCGATCTCGCCGATCAACGCTTCCTTGCCGGTAAAGTGGTTATAGAGGTTGCCGACGCTGACGCCCGCCGCCTGCGCGATATCCCGCATGCTGGTCTGGTGAAATCCCCTATGGGTAAAACTGTGCAGCGCGGCCTCGACAATCTTTTCTCGGTTTCCCATCGGCAGCTCCCGAAACGGTGAAGGGGGCGCCTGGCGCCATCGAGTGAATATGAACGAACGTTCGTTCATATTTAAGGATAGCATAGGCCGGAAAAATTGAACCACGGCTCAACGGCGTGCGAATCGGCGGGAAGATAAAAACGCCGCCCCCGTTTTCGGCGGGCGGCGCGATGAAAAGTCAGTGCAGCGCGTCGCTCTGCTTCACCGATGCAAACGCCTGCATCAGCTTCACCACGTCGTGCATGCCGATGTTGACCTGGTTGATCACTTCACCGGCATCGTGGGTCAGCGCCACGCCGCCGCCGGCCTGCTCCACGCAGGTTGCCATGCCGGCAATCGCCGCCGCCACGCCTTGCTGGATAGACTTGGTCATGCGTTCGATCTCGGTCGCCGCCTTGCGCGACTGTTCCGCCAGCGTGCGCACTTCGTTGGCCACCACCGCAAAACCGCGCCCGTGCTCGCCGGCGTGGGCGGCTTCGATCGAGGCGTTAATCGCCAGCAGGTTGGTTTGGGAAGCGATTTTACGAATGGCTTCGACAATGGTGCCGATCTGCTGAGAACACTTGCCCAGCTCGGTGACCACGTCCGAGGTTTCGCGCGCCGCCGCTTCGACCTGCTGCATGCCTTTCACCGCCTGCTGCACGATGATCGCGCCCTGCGCCGCCTGCCGGTCGGTATCGAGCGACAGATGATGCGCGTTGCGCACCATCTCTTCTTCATGCTGCTGCTGTTGCATCAGCCGGGTGATGTCCTGGGCAATCTTCACCACCTTCACCACCTGGCCTTCGTTGTCGAGGATCGGGTTGTAACTGGCCTCCAGCCATACCCGTTCGCCGCGCCGGTTGAGGCGCTCAAAACGCCCGGTGATGAACTCGCCGCGCGCCAGGCGCTGCCAATGCCGCCGATAATCGTCGGAATTGGCGAACTCCGGCGGGCACAGCACCGCATGCGACTGCCCGCACGCCTCTTCCAGCCGATAGCCCATCAGCGCCAGCATATTGTCGTTGGCGCTGACGATGGTGCCCTGCGGCGTGAAAGCGATCATCGCCATCGATCGATTCAGCGCCGCCAGCAGGCTGCGATGCTCCTGCGCCTGGGTCACTCGCTCGGTCACTTCGCTGGCGATCTTGACGATTTCCACCACCTTACCCTGTTTATTCAGCACCGGCGCGTAGGTGCCCTGCAGCCATACCGCCTCGCCGTTTTTCGCGATGCGTTTTATGGTGTCCGTGATGGGTTGGCCCTTATTCAGCGTCTCCCAATGTTTGCGGTACTGCGGGCTGGCGACATAGTTCGGATCGCAGAAAATACGGTGATGGCGGCCAATCACGTCATCGCGTTGAAATCCCAGCGTGCTGAGGAAAAGATCGTTGGCGCGCAATACCGTGCCGTCGGGCGAGAATACGATCATCGGAACGGCGTGTTCTATCGCGCTCAGTTCGGCGCCTTTGTGGGTAGTTAACTGACTGAATCGTAACAGCATAAGGTGTAGTCCTTGTGGCAGATGATGGCGCTTTTCTTATTTTTGCCTGGCCACATGCCGCGCCCACACGCAGACGTGCCATCGCGGAAGGAACGGGCAGCGCCGTTCCTTCTGGTTATTGCTATTAACCGGATTAAATTTATTTATTCAGTAAAGTAATTATTCGAATTTAAATAAACCAACAGCCTAAGATTTTTATTATTAATTCCGTATTGAGAATAACGTAAGTGATGAAGATTGAAAGGTAAAATGCAGATTTTTGTCGGCGCCGGCAGGATAACCAGCGCCGGAAGGATTAGCGCCAGCGTTCGGCTGCCCAGGCGGCCTGTTGCTCGGCGTCGTGGAAGGTCCAGGCGACAAAGCGGCTGATCTTCTGCCCTTGCGCCATCTCGATGGTGCGCACCTCGGCCGCGCCTGCCACCTTCAGCGCATGGTAAATGGCCGGCAGCGTGGTGTTTTTCGAGATGAGCGAAGTGAACCACAGGCAGTTGTTGGCCTTGCCGACGCTCTCTTCCACCATCTTGCTCACGAAGGCCTCTTCGCCGCCTTCGCACCACAGCTCGTTGTTCTTGCCGCCGAAGTTTTGTACCGGCTTGTCGGCCACTTCCCCTTTGCCCAATTTATGCAGCTTGCGGCGGGTGCTGGCGCGCGCTTCCTGCTCGGATGCGTGGAACGGCGGGTTGCACAGGGTGGCGTCAAATTTCTCGGCCGCGCCGATGATGCCGCTAAAAATCAGCTCAGGCTGTTTTTGCAACCGCAGACGCACGCTGTTACGCAGCGTCGGGTTCATCTCAACGATCATTTTGGCCGCGTTGAGCGACACCGAATCGATTTCAGACCCGGTGAAACGCCAGCCGTATTCGCGCAGGCCGACGATCGGGTAAATGCAGTTGGCGCCGACGCCGACGTCGAGGATCGCCACGCCCTTGCCGCGCGGGATCTCGCCACCGTTGCTGGTCGCCAGCAGATCCGCCAGGTGGTGCAGATAATCGGCGCGGCCGGGGATCGGCGGGCACAGGTAGTCCGCCGGAATATCCCAGTGTTCGATGCCGTAAAAGTGCTGCAGCAACGCACGGTTGAGCATTTTCACCGCCGCCGGATCGGCGAAGTCCACCGAAACATCGCCCCAGGCGTTCGGTTTTACGAACGGCGCCAACGCTGGGCAGCTGGCGATCAGCGCCGGGAAGTCATAGCGTGAACGATGACGGTTGCGCGGATGCAGGCCGCTTTTCTGCTGCGGGAAGGTTTTCTTTTTTTCCACCGTGACGGGCTCTCTTGAAGGTATTTCCGGCGCGTAAGATAACACATCCCGCCCGCAATGGCGCAGCAGCGGGAAACCCGGCACAATGAAAACCTCATCGATTACCACAGGATCCCCCATGAGCCGTGAATCTCGTTATTATTATGAACCCGCCGCCGGCCACGGCCTGCCGCACGATCCGCTGAACGCCATCGTCGGCCCACGCCCCATCGGCTGGATCTCTTCCCGCAGCGCCGCCGGCTTGCGCAATCTGGCGCCCTACAGCTTTTTCAACTGCTTCAACTACCGTCCGCCGATCGTCGGTTTCGCCAGCACCGGCTGGAAAGACAGCGTGGCGAATATCGTAGAAACCGGCGAATTCGTCTGGAACCTGGCGACACGCCCGCTGGCGGAAGCGATGAACAACAGTTCCATCCCCCTGCCGCGCGGCGAGGATGAATTCGCCTTCGCCGGCGTCACGCCGCTGCCCGGGCGCCGGGTCAAAGCCGAGCGCGTGGCCGAAAGCCCGGTGAACTTCGAATGCCGGCTGACCCAGTGCATTCAGCTGCAAACCGCCGCCGGCGAACAGGTGGAAACCTGGCTGGTATTGGGCGAGGTGGTGGCGGTGCACCTCGATCCGGCGCTGCTGGATGAACACGGCGTCTACCAGACCGCCGCTGCCGAACCTATCCTGCGCGCCGGCGGCCCGACCGCCTACTACGGCATTTCCGAACAGCACCGTTTCGATTTGGCGCGCCCGACGCGCTGATCGTCTCCCCCGTTTAGGCAGAAGATAAACGGGGGGGATTAATAATCAAAAAATCTGAATAAAACCGTCAACACTCTCCGATTTCATCCCACCTGTCACTGCGCAATAATCTTCCCATCGAAAGGCAAACCCCTTTCTCCCTAATTCACTTTGACAGGAATGACGAACATGAAAACCATCAAAACTTTTGCTGCCGCTATCGCCCTGGCCACCGTTTCTTTCACCACTTTCGCCGCTGAACACGTCAGCGCCCAGGATGCCGCCCAATTCGAAAAAGCCGGCGTGATCGTCGCCAGCGGCGCAACCGACCTGAGCAGCCTGAAGTCTCAACTGGCCGCCAAAGCCGATGCCGCAGGCGCCAAGGCCTTCACCATCACTTCCACCAGCGGTAACAACCTGATGCACGCCACCGCGGTTATCTACAAATAATCACCGCCCCAGACGTCAAAAAGCCCGCCGGATATCACCCCGGCGGGCTTTTTTTATCTTCGCGTGCGTCAGCGCGGCATGGGCACGACAGCCAGTTTTTTACCGCCCGCTTTATCAGCAACCCACCCGTACACGAACCGGACAATGCTGCCGGAAACGGGTTTAAACCCCGTATTTAATGGGGTTTACAGGGGGGTATGTACACACATTTTTTTACCGTGCCATTGCTGGACTAACGGAAGAGGATGATTATCATATTACGCAGACTACAGATGCAGAGAGCGTTGTATGCAACATATCATTGAAGGTTTCCTCAGTTTCCAGAAAGAGATTTTCCCGCAGCGTAAGGAACTCTTTCGCAGCCTGGCCTCCAGCCAAAATCCCAAAGCGCTGTTTATCTCCTGTTCTGACAGCCGTCTGGTGCCGGAGCTGGTGACGCAGCAAGAGCCTGGGCAACTGTTCGTTATCCGCAACGCCGGCAACATCGTCCCTTCCTTCGGCCCGGAGCCGGGTGGGGTTTCTGCGACCATCGAATACGCGGTAGTGGCGCTGGGCGTCACTGATATCGTGATTTGTGGCCACTCGAACTGCGGCGCCATGAAGGCTATCGCATCCTGTCAGTGCCTCGATCCCATGCCTGCGGTAGCCCACTGGCTGCACTACGCGGATGCGGCCAAAGCGGTGGTCGAGAAGAAAACCTGGAATAGCGAAACAGACAAAGTTAACGCTATGGTGGAAGAGAACGTTATCGCCCAGCTAAATAATATCAAAACCCACCCTTCCGTTGCGGTGGGTCTGCGCAACAGCGGGCTGCGCCTGCACGGCTGGGTGTACGACATCGAAAGCGGCGAAATTCGTACGCTGGACAGAAACACCAAGAGCTTCGTTTCCCTGGCCGATAATCCCGACGTCTATTTCGAATAAAATAACGCCCAGATTTTATCATTAAATAAAATCCACGCTGCCGCGTGGATTTTTTTATTGTCAGCCTTAAACCAAACGCGCCTCTATCGCCGCGGCGAAATCGCGACACATCCGTTCGTCGCCGTCGGCGTTGTCCGCCAATACCGTCTCGCCGTCCACCACCCGAATATGCGCCTCCAAATCGAAATCCGCCGGCGGCTGCGGGCGCGCGGCGGCGGCGGCCATCGTCTGCTGCGCCTCGCGCCACGCCTGCGCCACCGTCTGGTTACAGGCCTGCGCCAGATAGTCCGGGTTGAACCCTTCGCCGGTCAGGCTGCGCAGCGTGTCATCATGGCTGACGCTGTTGCCCGGCAACCAATAGTGTTGCGCCAGATCCGGGCCGATGGCCGGGTTGTCCGTCAGGTAACCGTCGCGCTGCAGGAAGAACTGGCGGGTTTGTTCCACCGCCATCATCGCCAGCAGATAACCCTGATAAGAGCAGGCGGACTCCAGCGACAGCAGGTGCGGGATCGCCAGCGTCGGGCGCGGGCTGCCGCTGATGCCGAGGATCTTCTGCTCGACCTCGCGCGCCAGCGCGGTGATGGCTTCCGGCGTGCGCTGCTCGTCATCCCACTGATACAGCGCCCACTCGAAGTACGGCACCAGCAGGATATGGCGTTCGTTGAACGCGCGCATCGGCTGGCGCGCCGCGATGCCGGCTTCGATCAGCGCATCGGGCACCGCTTCGCCGGCGGCGTTTTTCGCATAGCGTTTCAACCAGTCGGCGTCGTCCAGCAGGCTGTCGCAGAACATCGACTGGGTTTCGGCATAGGCCATCGAGGTCGGCGGGAATTCCTGCGAGAAGCACGGCGCATTCTGGCGAATGTTGGCGAAATGCGCCGCGTGGCCGCCCTCGTGGAACAGGGTGTTGAGCCCGTAAGCGCCGCTGCCCACCTGCCCCGGCTGCGCCAGGCTGGTGAAGTTGATGCGCGCCGGCACCCATTCCCCTTGGCGCACAAACGGCGGCACCGGGCCGTGCATAAAGCCGTTCTCATACTTGCCTTTGCGCACCAGCAGATCGAGGTTCATCTCGGCGCCGCCAAAGCCGATGTGCAGGCGTTTGAAGCTGTCGACCCAGCGCTCCAGCGAACGAGAAAACGGGAAGTAAGGATCCAGTTGGCGGGTGACGTCGCCGGCGCTGGCGAAGCGCACGTTCCACGGCTCCAGCGCCTGGCTGCCCTTGTCGGCCGCCAGTTGCTGCAGGCTGCGCGCGTTGGCCTCGCGGGTTTCCCGCTCGAAGCGATCCAGAATGGCGAACAGCTGCTCCGGCGTCATGCGCTCGGTTTTGTTCACCTTGTAGTCGAAATAGTTGCGATAGCCCATCTGGCGCGCAAAGCGGTTGCGCAAGCCAATCAGTTCCGGCAAGCCGTTATGCAGCAGCCATTGCTCCAGATCGCGCAGCGCCTGCTGCGAGCTGCGGCGGTAGTCTTCGTTCGGGTTGGTCGCCTGGTTGGTCAACAGCTCGCCGAGCGAGGCCGCCACCCGCTGGCCCTCGGCGTTCAGGTGCGTCACCTGATAACCCTTGCGGCGCGCGTAGAGATCGGACTCGGCGTGGATGATCCGATCCAACAGCGCCTGCGCCTGCGGATCTTCAATGGCGTTGCAGTCGAAGAAGCGCAGCCAACCTTGCAGGCCGTGGATCAGCGCCTCGCGCTGCGCCGTCTGCGGCAGCGTTTCCAATCCGGCCAGCAGATTGCGGATCTCCGCCAGCCGGCGCGGTTCGGCGATAAAGCGCTTATAGGCGCTTTCCGCGGCGGCAAAGCGCGCCGACACCTCTTCACCGCCGGTGCCCATGTAGTTTTGCCAGAACAGCTCTTCTTTGGCGCGGTGAACGTCGAGGTAATCCTGGTTCAATTGATTGAAGTAATCGAGAGCCTGTTGCATAACCGTCCTTCTCTGCCGATGAGGAAATATCCCAGTATAGTCGCGCTCAGGCCTGACGCAGGCGCTGCAGCCCCTGTTCCAGCGTTTCGCTCTCGCCGGCGGCCACCAGGCAACAGGCGACCTGCCGCTGGATGGCCTGCGGGATCGCCACCTCGCCCGCCAGGCAGCGCTCGATCCAGCGCGCGGTGGTTTCCGCGTCTTTCGCCGCCGGCAACGTCGGCGTTTCATCCTGCAAGGTGCGCTCCAGCAACACGCGCTGTTCGCCGCCGGCAATATAGTGAATCTGCGGGCAGCGCAGCGGGTTGGCGTAGGCTTCGCCTTCGGTGCCGTGCATCAACAGCCCGCGGGCGCCGATCTGGCGGAAAAACGACGCCACCCGGCCGACATACTCCGGGTGTGAGACGCTGGCGAGGCGCAGCGCATCCTGTTCGCCGAACGGCGTCGCCAGCTTGGCCAGCGTATGCGCGCTGTTGCGCACCCCCATGCGCCAACGCAGCCCGAGCTGCCGCGCCAGCGGCGCCGACAGCGTGGAAACCGGCATGAACACTGCCTCGCCGTTATCGAGACGCTGCTGGGCGTGAACGGCCTGTTCCGACCACGGCAGCCCCAGGGCGCGGAAAATCTCGGCGCTGGTCACGCGGGTGCTGTCGTCCAGCACGCCATGCACCACCACCGGCAGGCCCACTTTCGCGAGCAGCAGCGCCAGCAGCGGCGTCAGGTTGGCCTGCTTGCGCGCGCCGTTGTAGCTCGGCAGCACCACCGGCAGCGGCCGCCCCTGCGGCGCCTGCAGCGGCAACACCTGCTGCTGCATCGCCTGGTAGAAGCCCAGCATCTCCTCTTCGGCCTCACCCTTGATGCGCAGCGCGATCAGAATGCCGCCCAGCTCCAGCTCGGGGACCGCCCCGGCCAGCATCGCCTGATACAGCTCAAAGGCGGTCTGCCGGTCCAGGTCGCGCGCATGGTTTTTGCCGCGGCCTATTTCTTTGATAATTTTGGTGTAATCCATCCGAAGGTTCCCCTTGCTCACTCTTCGGTTAGCATACCCTATCCGCGCCGCCGCTCAACCTCCTCCGCCAGCCGCCGCTGCGTTTCATCGCCGTCGCGCAGCCCGGCGATCACCCCATCGGCATCGTCGGCGCTGCGGTTTTGGCTCATCTTCCATTTGCCTTCGCGCCGGGTGACGGCGATCTCGATACCGACGATGCCTTTAAGCTGCGCGGTGATGTAGTTGGCCGGCGCGTCGTCGAGCCGCCAGGGCGCCGGGCGCCCTCCTTCCTGCTGCGCGGTCAGATCGATCAGTTGGCGCCGCAGCCAGGCCGGGTCGTCCGTCACCGTCGGTACGCCATACAGCTGCACCACGCTGTAATTCCAGGTCGGCACCACTTTGCCGGTCTGGCGCTTGCTCGGATACCAGCCGGGCGATACATAGCCCTCCAACCCCTGAAAAATCACCAGGCATTCCGCCGCGTGCTGCAGCCGCCGCCAGTGCTCGTTGGCGCGCGCCAGGTGCGCCCGCAGCCGGATCTGCCCCTGTTCGACATCGGCCAAAAACGGCAGCGGATCGGCCGTCAATCCCTGCTCACCGTGGCTGACCAGCAGCCCCAACGGGTGGGCGCGCACCAGCGCCAGTTGGGCATCCAGATCGTCTTCACGAAATGCGGCGGGTTGAAACATCAGTGTGGCTCCTTACGCTCTCTCATCATGACGACAGTAAAGCACCCGCCGGCGGCCTACTTAAGATCCGCTTTCTGACTATTTCGCGTGATCCGGTTTAACAAGATCAGGGCGACGCCCATCGCCAACAGATTAAATACCATGGCGCCGGCAAAGGCCTCGGCATAGCGCTCCGCCACGCCGCCGTGCGCCAGCAGCGGCACGAAACCGACGCCGCTGACCACGATGCCCAGCGCGCCCCCCACCTGCTGCACGGTGGCAACCAGCCCCGCCGCCATGCCCGCCTGCCGCTCGTGCGCCAAACCGAGCACCAGATTCAGCAGCGGCGTCATGCTCAGCGCCTGGCCGAATCCCAGCACCACCAACCCCGGCAGCAGCCGCAGCGGATGCGCCAGCGCCGCGCCCCACAGCGCCTGCGCCATCAGCAGTGCCAGCCCGGCGGCGTAAATCGCCACGCCCGCGCTCAGCGCACGGTTGCCCCAACGCAGCGCCAGCCGGGGCGCCAGCATCGACGCCAGCATAAAGGCCGCGCTGGCCGGGGCGAACAGGCTGCCCGCCTCAAAAGGCGTCAGCCCCGCCCCCGCCTGCAGCAGCAGCGCGAAACATAAAAAAAACGAGGAAGCGGTGGCATAAATCGCCAGCACCACCGCCATACCCGGCGCGAAGCCCGCCTGGCGGAACAACGCCGGATCGAGCACCGCATCGTCGCCGCGCTGCGCCAGACGGCGCTCCCAACGCAGGAAGCCCCACAGCGTCAGCATTGCCAGCGCCAACATCGGCGCGATCCACCACGGCCAGCCGCGCGCCGGCCCTTCCAGCAGCGGCAGCAGCAACAGCGACAGGCCGGTCGCCGCAAGCCCCAGGCCAACGCCATCCAGCCGCTGCGCCTGCGCCACCCGCGATTCGGGAATGCGCCGCGCCACCCACAGCGCCAGCGCGCCGATCGGCAGATTAATCAGAAAGATCATGCGCCAGCCGCTGCCGAACAGGTTGGCCTCGATGATAAAACCACCGAGGATCTGGCCGAAGATTGCCGCCAGCCCCAGCGTCATGCCCAGCCAGGCGAAGGCGCGCCGCCGCTGTTGCGGCTCGTACAGCACCCGCATCAAGGCGTAAATTTGCGGAAACAGCAGCGCCGCCGCCGCCCCCTGCAGAATACGCGCGGCGATCAGCAGGCTGAGCGATCCCGCCAACCCGCACAGCAATGAAGTCAGCGTGAATCCCAGCATGCCGAGGCTGAACAGACGCCGACGTCCGAAGCGATCGCCCAGACGCCCGCCGGCGATCAGCAGCACCCCGAACGCCAGTTCATAACCGGCGACGATCAACCCGACGCCGGCAAAATCGGCGGCGAATTCTCGCTGGATCACCGGCGCCGCCACGTTGACCACAAACAGATCGAACACCGTGACAAAACCGCCCAACAGCAGCACCGGCAGGCAGGCCAACCCTCGCCGTTCACGAGATAATGAATGTTCCATACCACCTCCAGAGATTATGATGGCCGCAGTATGAAACATGTTTTAAACTGTTACTATATAGCCACTTATACTATTACTGACAGCAACAGGACGACCGCCATGCCCCCACGCACCCTCGAGCGCACTCGCCACGAACTGGCGGATTTTCTGCGTCAAAAGCGAGAACAGCTGTCGCCGCAGGCGGTCGGTTTGCCGAGCGGCAGCCGCCGCCGCACGCCGGGATTGCGGCGCGAGGAGGTCGCGGCGCTGGCCGGCGTCGGCCTCACCTGGTACACCTGGCTGGAACAAGGCAGGGAAATCAATGCGTCGGTGGCGTTTTTGGAAAACCTGGCGCGGGTGCTGCAGCTCGACGCCGCCGGCCGCTACCACCTGTTTTTATTGGCGCATCAGCGGCCGCCGGTGCCGGTCGGCCATCAGTGGTGCCAGGTCTCGCCGCTGGTGCGGCGGCTGCTGGACGATTTGGCGCTGCGGCCGGCCTACGTCATGAACCTGAGTTGGGACATCATCGCCTGGAACCCGGCGGCTCAGCGGCTGTTCGCCATCGCCGAACGCCCGCCGGAAGAGCGCAACATGTTGTGGATGCTGTTTGCCGATCCGCAGCTCAATGCGCGCCTGCTGGAGTGGCGGGCGCAGGCGCCGCAAATCCTGGCCAGCTTCCGCCGCGACTACGCTCGCGCGCCGGAGGATGAGGTGATGCGCCAACGGGTACAGGCGCTGGAGCGGGTGTCGCCGCAGTTCCGCCAGCTCTGGCGGCAGCACGACATTCACGGGCGCTGCCAGGGACGGCGCAGCTTCGCCATCCCGGAAATCGGCCCGGTCACCTTTGACCACGCCTCTTTCATCGTCGACGAAGAGAATCACCTGCGGCTGGTGATGTACAGCGCGCTGCCGGACGAACCGGCCAGCGCGGCGTTTGAAGCGCTGCTGCGTGAGGGTTAGCGGCGGCTGTCGAAAATGAGCTTGCAGGCCAGCCCGGCGAACACCCCGCTCAGCAGGTAGTTCGGCCAGCGGGCGCTGAAGCGGCGGCCGGCAAAGCGGCTTTTCATGCCGCTGACCGCCAGGATCACCCCGCCGTTAATCAGCAAGCCCACCAGATTCAGCACCGTCGCCAGCGCCAGCATCTGCACCACCACCGAGCCTGAACGCGGATCGATAAACTGCGGAAACAGCGCCAGCACGAACAGCGCCATTTTCGGGTTGAGGATATTGGTGAACAGCCCCTGGCGGAAGATGCGCGCCGTCGGCACCGCCTGCAACCCGGCGGAAGCCTGCAAACTGCTGCCGGATCGCAGCGTTTTCCACGCCAGATAGAGCAGATAGGCGGCACCCAGCATTCTCACCGCGTCGTAAGCCAGCGGCACCGCGACGAACAGTTGCGACAACCCCAGCGCCGCCGCCAGCGCGTGACAATACGTGCCGAGCTGAATGCCCGCCAGCGAAGCGAAACCGGCGCGCCGCCCCTGGCTGACGCTGCGCGAAGCGATCAGCAGCATATCCGGGCCGGGGGTCAGCGCCAGCGCCACGCAGGCACCGGAAAACAACAACAGCGTTGCGGCATCAATCATGAATCACCTGATAAGAAGACGGACGGGAATGGAGCGTCCATCATAGCGGCGCCGACGTGGCTTGTCAGCGCCGCTCGCGTCAGATCACCCACAGATCGAGATACTCGTTGACCGGCATCTGCGCCAGCCGCTGCCGGTCCAGCGACACCTCGAGAATGCGCTGCTGCTGCAGAGCCGGGAACTGGCGCGCCAGGTTGGTTTTGAACTTCTCGACCAGCAGCGGGATGCCCTCTTCACGCCGCCGCGCATGGCCGATAGGATACTCCACCGCCACCTCATCCAGACGGCTGCCGTCGGTAAACTCCACCGTCAGCGCATTGGCGATCGATCGTTTTTCCGGATCGTGATAATCGCGGGTGAAGGCGGGATCTTCATGGCAGCGGATCTTGCCGCGCAACGCATCGATGCGCGGATCCTCGGCCACCCGATCCTCGTAGTCCGCGGCCGTCAGCCGGCCGAACAGCAGCGGGATCGCCACCATATACTGAATGCAGTGATCGCGATCCGCCGGGTTATCCAGCGGCCCCTGCTTGTCGATAATGCGCAGGCAGGCCTCGTGGGTGCGGATGCTCACCCTGGCGATGTCGGCGGCGGTTTTACCGGCGGCCTGCATCTGGCGGTGCAGCGTCATGGCCGCTTCCACGGCGGTCTGGGCATGGAACTCCGCCGGGAACGAAATTTTAAACAGCACGTTCTCCATCACGTACGCGCCGTACGGCCGCTGGAAGCGGAAAGGCTTGCCGTTGAAAGAGACGTCGTAGAACCCCCAGGTCGGCGCCGTCAGCGCCGAGGGATAGCCCATCTCGCCGGTGGCGGCCATCAGCGCCAGCCGCACCGCGCGGGCGGTCGCATCCCCCGCCGCCCAGGATTTGCGGGTGCCGGCGTTCGGCGCGTGGCGATAGGTACGCAGCGACTGCCCGTCCACCCACGCCAGCGACACCGCGTTCAGGATCTCCGCCCGGCTCAGGCCGAGCAGCTGCGCCACCACCGCGGTGGACGCCACCTTCACCAGCAGCACGTGATCCAACCCCACCCGGTTAAAGGCGTTTTCCAGCGCCAGACAGCCCTGGATCTCATGCGCCTTGATCATGGCGATCAACACCTGCCGCATGGTCAGCGGCGCTTTGCCCGCCGCCACCGCCTGGCGCGAGAGCCAGTCGGCCACCGCCAGGATCCCGCCCAGGTTGTCCGACGGGTGCCCCCACTCCGCCGCCAGCCAGGTGTCGTTGAAGTCGAGCCAGCGGATCATGGCGCCGATATTGAACGCCGCCTGCACCGGATCCAGCTGGAAGCGGGTGCCCGGCACCCGGCTGCCGTTCAGCACCTCGGCGCCCGGCACCACCGGCCCCATCAGTTTCTTGCAGGCCGGATAGCTCAGCGCCTCCAGCCCGCAGCCGAGGGTATCGAGCAGGCAATAGTGGGCGGTGCGGTACGCCGCCGGGGTATCGACGGCCTCTTTCATCACATAATCGACGATATCGACCATTTCGCGATCGAACGGCGGACGGCGGGTGTTGGCAGACTCAAGCATCATGATTCCCAAAGGCTCCATAGTGAAAACGACACGATAGCGATCGGCGCTCAGCGCTCAGCGCTGATCCAGCGGTACGAACGCCCGCGCTTCCGGCCCGGTATAGTTGGCGGACGGGCGAATGATTTTGTTGTCCTGCCGTTGCTCGATGATGTGCGCCGACCAGCCGCTCACCCGCGCCATGACAAACAGCGGCGTGAACATTTCGGTGGGCACCCCCAGCTGGTGATAAGACACCGCCGAGAACCAGTCGAGGTTGGGGAACATCTTTTTGGTGTCGCGCATTACGCTTTCCAGCCGATCGGCGATGTCATACAGCTTCATCGCCCCCGCCTCCCGCGACAGGCGCAGCGCGATCTCTTTGATCACCTGATGGCGCGGATCGGAGACGGTATACACCGGGTGCCCGAAGCCAATCACCACCTCTTTGTTGTCGATGCGGCGGCGAATGTCGGCCTCCGCTTCGTCCGGCGTTTCATAGCGTTGCTGGATCTCCAGCGACACCTCGTTGGCGCCGCCGTGCTTCGGCCCACGCAGCGCGCCAATGGCGCCGACGATCGCCGAATAGACGTCGGATCCGGTGCCGGCGATCACCCGGCCGGCGAAGGTCGAGGCGTTGAACTCATGCTCGGCGTACAGGATCAATGACGCGTGCATCGCCTGCTCCCAACTGGCGGAAGGCGCTTCGCCGTGCAGCAGGTGCAGGAAGTGGCCGCCGATGGAGTCGTCGTCGGTCTCCGGCTGAATGCGCTCGCCGTTGTGGCTGTAGTGATACCAATACAGCAGCATCGATCCCAGCGACGCCAGCAGCCGGTCGGCGATGTCGCGCGCGCCGGCCGCGCCGTGCTGCTCTTTTTCCGGCAGCGTGCAGCCAAGGGCCGAGACGCCGGTACGCATCACGTCCATCGGATGAGACGCCGCAGGCAACGCCTCGAGCACCGTGCGCACGCTGGCGGGCAGGCCGCGCAGCGCTTTGAGACGGTGTTTGTAGGCCTGTAGCTCATCGCGGTTGGGCAACTTGCCGTGGATCAGCAGGTGGGCGACCTCTTCAAACTCGCAGTGGCGCGCGAGATCGAGAATGTCGTAACCGCGATAGTGCAGATCGTTGCCGCTGCGCCCTACGGAGCACAGCGCGGTATTCCCGGCGGGCACGCCGGATAACGCCACGGATTTTTTCGGCTTAACGCCAGTCGGGCTTTGCGGGGGGATCGCTTGGCTCATACCGTCCTCGTTTGGCTTGTGCGTGAATGGCGCCTATTCGTCGCGCTGGCGAGCGAACAGGGCGTCGAGTTTCTCTTCGAACAAATAATAGTTGATGCTTTCATACAGCTCGTTGCGGGTCTGCATGGTGTCGATGACGCTTTTCTGCGTGCCCTCCTCGCGCAAAGCGCGGTACACCCGCTCCGCCGCCCGGTTCATCGCCCGGAAGGCCGACAGCGGATACAGCGCCATATCCACCTGGGCGCTGCGCAGCTCGTCGGTGGTAAACAGCGGCGTTGCGCCGAACTCGGTGATATTGGCCAGGATCGGCACCTGCGTCGCCTCAGCAAAGCGGCGGTACATGCCCAGCTCGGTGATCGCTTCCGGAAACAGCATGTCGGCCCCGGCCGCCACGTAAGCCTGAGCGCGTTCGATGGCCGCCTCCAGCCCCTCCACCGCCAGCGCATCGGTGCGCGCCATGATCACGAAGTCTGGATCGCTGCGCGCATCCACCGCCGCCTTGATGCGATCCACCATCTCTTCGGTGGAGACGATGGCCTTATTGGGGCGATGGCCGCAGCGCTTGGCGCCGACCTGATCTTCGATATGCAGCGCCGCCGCCCCGGCCTTGCTCACCGATCGCACCGTGCGGGCGACGTTGAACGCCGAAGCGCCGAAACCGCTGTCGACATCCACCAGCAGCGGCAGCGGGCAAACGTCGGTGATGCGCCGAATGTCGGTCAGCACATCGTCCAGGGTCGAAATGCCCAGATCCGGCAGCCCCAGCGAACCGGCCGCCACGCCGCCGCCGGAAAGGTAGATGGCCTGGAATCCGGCCCGCTGGGCCAGCAGCGCATGGTTGGCGTTGATCGCGCCGGCGATTTGCAGGGGTTTTTCTTTACTCAGGGCCTGACGAAAGGCGAGCCCGGGTGAGCGCAGCGTCATGACGTTTTCTCCGATTAGCCAGATGAAACAGACAGAGCAAGGGGCGGGCCAGGTTGCACTTCGGTGAGGGGAAAAATTAAAATCGATAAAAATAAGCGAGTTACAACATCTGCAGCGCCATTGGCCAGACAAAGAGGTAAAAAACGTTTCAGATAACGTTTCAATCGCTGTTTCACGCAGAAAATTTGAAACATAACTGAAACCGGGCTACACCTAATGCAGCCACTTCCATTCGGTAACCCACCATGAGCGATCACGTCACGCCGGACAAACCGGTGATCTGGACCGTCTCCATCACCCGCCTGTTCGATCTGTTCCGAGACATCAGCCTCGAGTTCGACCATCTGGCAACCATCATCCCGATCCGCCTCGGCTTTGAGGAGGCGGTGCAGCACATCCGCGCCCGCCTGGCGACCGAGCCTTGCGACGCCATCATCGCCGCCGGCTCCAACGGCGCCTACCTGAAAAGCCGCCTGTCGGTGCCGGTCATCCTGGTCAAGCCCGGCGGATTCGATCTGCTGCAGGCGCTGAGCAAGGCGCGCAGGACCGCCGATCGGATCGGCGTCATCACCTATAAAACCCCTCTGCCCGCGCTGCTGGAGTTCCAGCAGACCTTCGATCTGCCGCTGGAGCAGCGCAGCTACGTCACCGAAGAGGATGCGCGCGGCCAGATCGCCGAGCTGAAAGCCGCCGGCATTCAGGCCGTGGTTGGGGCGGGCCTCATCAGCGAGTTGGCGGAAGAGGCCGGGCTCACCGCCATTTTTCTCTATTCCGCCGCCACCCTGCGCGCCGCCTTCAGCGATGCGCTGGACGTGACGCGCCTGATGCTGGGCGGCGGCAAACGCGGCGGCGATTACGCCGCGCGCAATACCCTGCAGCCGCGCTACGGGCTGAGCGATTTGCAAGGCGACTCTCCGCAGATGGAGCAGACGCGGCGCACCATCATGCTGTACGCCCGCTCGCCGGCGGCGGTATTAATTGAAGGAGAAACCGGCACCGGCAAGGAGCTGGCGGCGCAGGCGATCCACCGGGAATACTTTTCCCGGCGCGGCGCACCGGCCAGGGGCGCGACGCCGCCGTTCGTCGCCATCAACTGCGGCGCCATCGCCGAATCGCTGCTGGAGGCGGAGCTGTTCGGCTATGAGGAAGGCGCCTTTACCGGCTCACGGCGCGGCGGCCGACGCGGACTGCTGGAAACCGCCAACGGCGGCACTCTGTTTCTGGATGAGATCGGCGAAATGCCGCTGCACCTGCAAACCCGGCTGTTGCGCGCGCTGGAAGAGAAGGCCGTCACCCGGGTCGGCGGGCAGCAGCCGGTGGCGGTCGACTTTCGCGTCATCAGCGCCACCCACAACCACCTGGAGCAGGCGATTCAACGGGGCGGCTTTCGCGCCGATCTGTTCTACCGCCTGAGCGCCCTGCGGCTGCAGCTGCCGCCATTGCGGGCGCGCGGCGACGATATCGCGATGCTGGCGGAACACTTTCTGAAGCGGTCGCTGGCGGCGCTCGACGTGCCGCTGACGGAGCCGCTGCGCGCCGCCCTGGCCGGCTGTTACGCCGCGCTGAGTCATTACGCCTGGCCCGGCAACCTGCGCGAACTGCGCAACATGATGGAGCGGGTGGCGCTGATGCTGAGCACCGGCACCGCGCCGAGCGGCGAGACGCTGCGCTGGCTGCTGCCGGAGCTGGCGGCGGGCACGCCCCCCGAGACACCACCAGCGCCCGTCTCCGCCCACGAAGCGCTGGCGCGGTGCGGGGGCGACCACGCCGCCGCCGCCCGGTTGCTCGGGATCAGCCGCACCACCTTATGGCGCCGGCTGAAAAAAGCGAACTGAGCATCAGCCGGCGCGCCGGCCGTCCGAGGCCGGCAGCAGCCGCGCTCGCCGCTCGCCCAGCAAGTTCATGCCTGCCGCCGCCAGCAGGATGATCGCCGCGCCCAACAGCTGCCAGGCCGACAGCCGGTGGCCAAACGCCAGGCGATCCACCAGCATGGCGGCGATCGGGTAGATGAACGACAGCGAGCCGATCAGGTTGGTCGGCAGCTTCTGCAGCGCGCCGTACATCAGCACGTACATCAGGCCGGTGTGCAGCACGCCGAGCGTCGCCAGCATGCCCCACTGCCCAGCGCTGGCCGAAACGTGGAAATCCACCAGCGGCAACAGCATCACCGCCCCTACCGCCACCTGGATCAGCGCAATAAGATGCGGCGGCGTGCCCTTCAGCCGCTTGGCCGCCAGCGCCATCAGGGCATAGAAAAACGCCGCGCCGAGCGCCAGCGCAATGCCCGCCAAATAATGACTCTGTTCCCCCGCCCGCCGCGGCTGCGCCAGCACCACCAGCATCATGCCGCCGAACGCCAGCCCCAGCCACAGCAGCTTGCGGGCGGTCAGCCGCTCCCCCAGAAACAGCGCCCCCAGCCCCACCAGCATAAACGGCTGGGTGTTGTACACCGCCGTGGCGATGGAGATAGAGGCATAGGAATAGGCGGCAAACAGCAGCAGCCAGTTGATCACCAGCGCCACCCCACCGGCGATCGCCAGCAGCAGCGTGGCGCGCGTCAGCACATCGCGCCGCAGCTGCCCCAGCGCGCCGCACACCGCCAGCAGCACCAGCGCCCCCACCGCGCAGCGCCAAAACACCACGTTGACCACCGGCTGGCCGGACATCAGCACAAACCAGCCGATGGAGCCGGAAATCAGCATCGCCGCCGTCATCTCCAGCGAGCCGCGTTTTATCTCTGCATTCATTCTGCGTTCCTCCAAACTTGCCCAGAGGCATAGCTTGCGGCTTCGCCGGGCGGCTTTCCATAGCATAAAAAAGGCAGATATGCTTAACTGCCTTTTTCTCGTAGCTATAATAAAGAAAATACCTAACGGAGGCGTTATGGATGATATCGATCGCCAGATCCTGACTCTTTTGGCACAGGACGCGCGCGCGTCGTTGAAGACGCTGAGCGCGCAGGTCGGGCTGTCGTCGCCGAGCACGTCGGAAAGGCTGCGGCGGCTGGAGGAAAGCGGCGTGATCCAGGGTTATACCCTGAACGTCAATCTGCAGGCGGTAGGCTACGCCTTCGAGTCGCTGGTGCGCATCAAGCCGCTGCCGGGCATGCTGAAGAAGGTCGAGCAGCTGATTCAGGCGATCCCGGAAGTGGTCGAATGCGATAAGGTGACCGGCGAAGACTGCTTTATCGTGCGGCTGGTGGCGCACTCGATGGCGCAGCTCGACCACACCCTCGATCGGCTGGCCGAGCAGGCGCAGAGCAACACCTCGATCGTGAAAACCACGCCGGTCAAGCGCCGCCTGCCGCCGCTGCTCTGATTAACGCCGCCGCTTGCGGGCGAACGGGTTGCCGCGCTTCTTCTCTTTTTTGGCCGCGTCGGCGGCGGATTTCAGCGCCGCCAGATGCGCCTTGTCGGCCTCCGGCACCGCGCGCTGTTCGATCGGGAACACCGGCAGCGACGCCAACAGCCGCGAACCGTAGTTTTTGGTCAACAGCCGGCGATCGTAGATCACGATCTCGCCGTAGCATTGGTTGCTGCGGATCAGGCGGCCGACCTGCTGGATCAGGTTGAACGAGGCGCTCGGCAGGCTCTGCACTTCGAACGGATAGCGCTTCAGCGATTTCAGCCACTCGCCTTCGGTAATGATCACCGGGCTGTCGATCGGCGGGAACGCAATTTTGTGAATGTGTACCTGGGTCAGCAGCTCGCCTTTCAGATCCAGCCCTTCGGCGAACGATTGCAGCCCCACCAGCACGCTGGCGACGCCCTTCTCCACCCGCTTGCGGTGCTCTTCCACCAGCCGGTAGCGCGGCTGGTCGCCCTGCACCAGCAGCATCAGCCGCAGATCGGTCACGTAGCTGAGGAAAGTCTGCATCGCCCGGTGGCTGCTGAACAGGATCAGCATGCCTTTGTGTTTGCCGCTCGCCTGCTCGGCGCGGAAACATCGCGCCATCTCCTCGAGGTGTTCCGCCTCGTTGGCGAGCGCCGGTTCGTAGCGCATCTGCGGAATGACAATCTTGCCCTGTTCGACGTGATTGAACGGCGAAGAGAGCGTTTCGAAACGATCGCCGGCCTTCTCGCTCAACCCGCTCATCTCCTGCAAACGCGCGAAGCTGTTCAGCGAACGCAGCGTGGCCGAGGTGACCACCACGTGCGGTACCTTGCGCCACAGCAGCTTCTCCAGCTGGTCGCTGACGCGGATGCCGACGCAGTGCAGGTAAAGATGAGTGACGTTATCGCGCAGCTCGCGTGTGACCCATTTGGAGATCGGCGCGTTGGACGATTTGTCGAGCGCCGCCAGCCGCCACAGCTTGCTCATCGCCTCCAGATAACCCAGCGTGCGGCTCATCTGAATGATCGACCGGTGCAGGCGCACGATGTCATGCTTGCCGGTCTGCTCGGTGAGATCGTTAAGCACGAACTCCGCCAGCCCGCGCAGCGCGTCGGTCAGTTTGAACAACCGCGCGCAGCTCTCCACCATCTCCGCCGGCAGCTCGCCCATTTCAAAACGGTGCTCGGCCGCCACGCTGTCGCCGGGCAGATAGGCGCTGACCTGATGCTCGAAGATCTGCACCAGCTCGCGCAGCTCCTCGCAATGGTTTTTCAGCCGCTCGCTGTTGGCCAGCCCCGGCGGATTCTTCGGCCGGTACTGCGTCATGCACTGCTCGACCTGGCGCACGATCATGTCCAGCTGCAGGTTGGTCGACAGCGCGGTGATTTCCCCGTCGATCTCCAGCGCGTCGCGCGCCACCTCCGGCAAATGGTGGCCTTCGTCCAGCACCAGCAGCAGCTCTTTCGGGTTCGGCAACACCGATTCCGTCTCCAGCGCCGCCATCACCAGCGCGTGATTGGCCACCACCACGTCGGCGCTCTCGATCTCTTTGCGGGCGATATAGAACGGGCATTCGCGAATATAGTGGCAGTTGCGCCCCAGGCAGTTGGCCTTGTCGGTGCTCAGCTTGGCCCACAAAGGATCGTCGATGCTCTGTTGATAGTGATCGCGCAGCCCGTCCCACTCGAAGCGGGCCAGCGCCTTGGTCAGCTTCTGGCACAGCGCCTGCTCTTCGCCGCTGGACGGCGCCAGCTCGTCGTCGAGGAACAGCGTCAGATCGCCCTGTTGGCTAACGTCGGTGCTCATCGCCGCCAGATTGCGCGGGCACACGTAACGCCCGCGGCCAAAGGCGCCGGTAAATTTCAGATCGGGGATAATCTTCTTCAGCAGCGGCAAATCCTTGCTGTAGATCTGGTCCTGCAGCGCCACGTTGGCGGTGCTGACCACCAGCGGTTTGCTCTCCGCCCGCCCGACGGCGATGCCCGGGATCAGGTAAGACAGCGTTTTGCCGACGCCGGTCGGCGCCTCGATCGCCAGATGGCGCGGGTAGTCGCCGGCCAGCGTCTTCGCCACCTCGGCGATCATCTGGCGCTGGGGCGCACGGGAAATGAAATCCGGTATTTGCTGCTGCAGGGCTTTGTACCACTGGCCAATCTGATCTTTAACTGCGGAGGAGAGCGCCATTCAACTCTTATCTAAACGAAATGATGGCGCTATTGTCCCACAGACCGCCCGCGGCGTCAGCCCGAGTTACGCCTGCGGATCGATCATCGAGGCGCGCCCGGCGCTGAACGACCACTCGTCCAACTGGGTGGTGGTGATCACCACCATCACATCCTCGGGGCGCAGCCGCAGGTTTTCCGCCAGCAGCGCCGCCAGCCGCCCGTAGAAGCGCCGCTTGGTGTCGGTGTCGCGCGGCCGCCCGGCGGTGATGTAAAACAGCACGAAATCCGCGCTGCGCGGCCCGCCGAGATAGTCGCGATCGTAGATAAGCTCACCGGGTCGGTATTGATCGATCACCTGAAATTTATCCGTCGGCGGCACCTCGAAGGCCTCCACCAGCGCCTGATGCAGGCTGTCGGACAAGGTTTGCAGATAGTCGGCGGACTTGCCCTGATGCAGGGCGATGCGGCTAAACGGCATGGTTGTCCTCCTGTTCCAGTTCGCGCAGGCGCGCCACGGCCGACGCCGCCGCGGGCCAGCCGGCGTAGAACGCCAGATGGGTGATGAGCTCGGCCAGCTGCTGGCGCGTCACGCCGTTGCGCTGCGCCAGCTGCAGGTGAAACGGCAGCTGTTCCACGCGGTTGAGCGCCACCAGCGCGGCGACGGTAATCAGGCTGCGCTCGCGCGGGCTCAGCGCCGGCCGCTGCCAAATATCGTCAAACAAGACGCTGTCGCTGAGCTGCGCCAGCTTGGGGGCAATATCGCCGAACGCCTGCTGCCCGGCCTGGGATTCTGATGGCATCACACTCTCCTGTCAGTTGCGGATAGCCTTACGCTACCCGCCGCCGCAGCGAGTGAAAATCGGGATTTTCAGCAGTCTCGGTTCAGAAAAACGGGAGGGTTCCCCGCCGGGCGGCGGGGAGGCATCACGATTCCAGCGGGGCAACACCGTCGAAATGGGCGCTCAGCAACGCATTCAGCTCCGGCCGCTGTTCCACCCGCTCTGCGATGGCGTACAGCCGCGGGCAGTGTTGCCGGAACCACGCGCGGCCCGGCCGCCAGTTGCACATCACCGCCACGTACAGATCCAACGCGCTGAAGCTCTTGCCGAGAAACCACGGGCCCGCAGCGCCGGCGGCGGCGTTCAGCTGCCGCAATAAGCGCTCGCGATAATCCATTACCGCGTTTTTCAGCTGTTCCGCCCCCGCCGCCTGCGGCTGCCAGCGCTGCGGATGGTCGGCATAGGTGAAGGTGGGGTAAATCTCCGCGTTGATGAACAGCAGCCAGCGCAGAAAACGCGGCAACAGCGGCGAGCCGCCGGGCGGCGCCAGTTCGGCGTGCGGCGCGCGATCGTGCAGCAACAGAATGATCGCCGCACTCTCCGTCATCACTTCGTCATTGGGCAACACTAAGGTGGGCACCTGGCCCAACGGGTTCAGCGCCAGCAGGCGATCGCGCTCCGGGCCGTCCTGCGTGTAGTCCACCTCCTCATAGCCCCAGGGGAAAGCGGTCAACACCAACGCGGCGGCCACGATCGTCGAGCCGCAGCCCTGCGTGCCGAACAAAGTATAAGTATCGTGCATGATTCCTCCCGCAGCGGAACAAGGTATCGATAACTGTAGACCAGCCGCCGACCGTCGGCCGAAGAAAAAATTCACTCTTTACGCGACTTTTTTAATCGTTCGACATGAAAATGAATTTTTTGTCATAAATAGATCACATTACTACGGTAAAAATTCTCCGCCGCCAACAATCAGGCGGCACAGTAAAACAGCAATGCAACTGATGATAAGCGTCTTTCAATCGAATAAAGCAGGGTAACCCATGAAACGTAATCTTCTGGCCGTTATTATTCCGGCACTTTTACTTGCGCAAGCGGCACAGGCAGCAGAAATCTACAATAAAGACGGCAACAAACTCGATTTTTACGGTCGTGTAAAGGCCCTGCATTATTTCTCCGATGATGCCGGCAACGACGGTGATAAAACCTACGTGCGTATCGGCTTTAAAGGCGCGACTCAGATTAACGATATGCTGACCGGCTACGGCCAGTGGGAATATCAGATCGCCGCCAACCACACGGAATCCGACGGCACTAAAGACACCAAAACGCGTCTGGGCTTCGCCGGTCTGAAATATAAGGATCTCGGTTCCTTCGATTACGGCCGCAACTACGGCATCATTTACGACGTCGGCGCCTGGACGGATATGATCCCTGAATTCGGCGACGATGCTTATATCAAGACCGACAACTTTATGAACGGCCGTACCAACGGCGTCGCCACCTACCGTAATAACAACTTCTTCGGACTGGTCGACGGCCTGAAATTTGCCGTGCAGTACCAGGGCAAGAACGAAAACGACGGCCGCTCCGCCAGCAAGGCGAACGGCGACGGCTGGGGCCTCTCCTCCAGCTACGAAATCATCGACGGCCTGAGCGTGGGCGCCGCCTATGCCTCTTCCAACCGCACCACCACGCAAAAAGCGGGCACCTTCGGTAAAGGCGACAAGGCCGATATCTGGGCCGGTGGTCTGAAATACGACAACAACAACGTCTACCTGGCCGCGACTTATTCGCAGAGCCGCAATATCGCGCCTATTTCCGGCACCGCCACCATCAATAACAATGCCACTTCCGTTAGCGGCTTCGCCAATAAAGCGGAAGGGATTGAATTGGTCGCGCAATATCAGTTCGACTTCGGTCTGCGCCCATCGCTGGGTTACGTTCAGCAGAAAGGCAAAGATATTGAAGGCATCGGCGACGTCGATCTGGTGAAATATTTCGACGTAGCGGCAACCTATTACTTCAACAAAAACATGTCCACTTATGTCGAATATAAAATCAACCAGCTCGATGACGACAACAAGCTGGGTCTGAAAAACGACGACGTGGTTGTTGTCGCCCTGACCTACCAGTTCTGATGTGATGAATGAATAACCACCACTGCAAACTTTAGCGTCACTTGATACCCAGAGTTTTATTTCGCCGGGCGGCTGCGTCCGGCTTTTTTGTTTTTATTTTCCCCCTGTCCAATCCCCCCGCTTGCCTTGCAAAAAAAACGGGTCTACATGTATAGCTTTCTCCCCGAGCGAAATCAGCCATGCATAACGACGGACGCTTCGACTTCCACAACGCCCTGCGCTACAGCAGCGACGAACTGGCGAACATCCTCAGCCACTGCTTTGAAAACTACATCGTGCGCTTCGTTGTCGACGGGCCGACCTTCGCCGCCCGTTTCGGCGCCGAAGATCTCAGCCTGAACGACAGCCTGATCGTCACCCACCGCCATGAACCGGTGGCGGTGGCGCTGATCGCCCGCCGCGGCCGGCACAGCCGGGTCGCGGCCTTTTCCGTGCGCCCGGAGATGCGCGGCCAGGGCCTGGGCAAGGCGCTGATGCAGCGGCTGGTGGCAGACGCCCGCCACCGCGGCGACCGGCGGCTGTCGCTGGAAGTGATCGAAGGCAACGACGCCGCGCTGGCGCTGTACCACCGCGCCGGGCTGCGCATCGTGCGCACCCTGACCGGCCATCAGGCGCCGGCGGAAGCGCCGCCAGGCACGGCGGAACTGCAGGCGGTCGATCCGCTGACCGTCAGCCATCGCCTGACGGCGGAAGGCGCCACCGATCTGCCCTGGCTGATCGCCCCCGAATCGCTGTTCAAGCTGCCGGGCAAACCACAAGCCTATACGCTCAATCGCCAGGCCTACGCCGTGGTGATGCCCGGCGCCGAGCACTGCTGGCTGCGCCTGATCTACGTGCCGCCGCAGCACCGCGGCCAGGGGCATGCGCGCGCCTTGCTGGCCGCCCTGCAAACACGGTTCGCCCCTTTGCCGCTGACTGCCAACGTCGTTGTGCCCGAGGTGGCCGCCCCCTTCTTTACGCATCTTGGCTGGCGGCAGGATCCCCTGCGCCAGTTCGAGATGGATATGCTGCTGGACAGCCCACAAGAATAAAACCGAGAGAGATAACGATGGCAGGAAAACAGGCAAGGACACTCACCCTCGGCGCGGCGATTGGCGTCGCGCTGCTGACGCTGGCCGGTTGCGCGCAGCCGCCGCACACCGACGCGCAGGCCCAGCAGCGGCTGGCGGATCAGTCGGTGCTGGCGGTGAACTGGTTCCAACAGTCCGGCGAATACCGCGCGCTGGCGCATCAGGCGTTCAACAGTGCGCAGCGCGCCTTCGATCAGGCCAGGGCCGCGCCGGGCCGTAAAAAGGCGGTGGTGGTCGATCTGGATGAAACCATGCTGGACAACAGCGCCTACTCCGGCTGGCAGGCGCAGCAGGGCCAGCCATACGACGGCGCCACCTGGGCCAAATGGACGCAGGCCGAACAGGCCGGCGCGGTGCCGGGCGCGGTGTCGTTCGCCCGCTACGTCAACGCCCATCAGGGCACGATGTTCTACGTGTCGAACCGCAAGCAGAGTGAATACGCCGCCACGGTGGCCAACATGCAGAAGCTCGGTTTCACCGGCATGTCGGAAAAGACCGTGCTGCTCAGCACCGATACCTCCAATAAGCAGGCGCGCTTCGACGCCATCAAACAAGCCGGCTACGATATCGTGGTGTACGCGGGCGACAACCTGAACGACTTCGGCGCCGCGACTTACCACCAGGACAACGCGCAGCGCCGGGCGTTCGTCAGCGAGAACCAGAACAAGTTCGGCACCGAATTCATCGTGCTGCCCAACCCGCTGTACGGCGATTGGGAAAGCGGGCTGGCCCGCGACTACAACAAGCTGACGCCGCAGCAGAAGCTGCAGGTGCGCCAACAGGCGATCAAAGCCTGGCGCGGGCGCTAAGCCTCACAGCAGTTTGTACATATAGCAGGTGGCTTCCAACGCCCCGCCGTCGCTGGCGCGGGCGTAATGCGGAATGTCGCCCGCCGCCTCGAACCCCAATTGGCGGTACAACCCCTGCGCCGCGCTGCCGCTCAGGGTGTCCAGCACCAACAGGCTGCGGCGATGACGCGCCGCCAGCGCCTGCACTTCCTGCATCAACTGCCGGGCGACGCCCTGCCGCCGCGCCTGCGGGTGCACCATCAGCTTGGCCACTTCCGCCCGGTGGCGGCCGTTGTCCGGCATCGCCAACAGCAGCTGCACGGTGCCGACCGGCCGACCGTTCGCCAGCGCCACCAGCATCGCACGCTCTCCCCGCGCCAGGGCCGGCAGCAGCCCCTGCCAAAATGCCCGCGCCTGCTCCACTGTAAACGGCATGACAAAACCGATGCTGGCGCCGTGCGCCACGCTGGCGTGCAGCATCTCGGCCAAGTCGTCCATGGCGTTTTGCGCCGCGTCGGCGCCCCACTGTTGCAATTCAATCATGGCTATGGCCTGCAGATAACGAGCGTGTAATGGGCCGGCTCATCGCCGGGGACATGGAAACGGGACGCGCCGAACAGGCGGTAGCGCAGGCAATCGCCGGGCGACAGCCGGAAAACGCGCCCTTCCAACGTCAGCTCCAGTTGCCCGGACAGCAGCCAGAGGTGATGCTCCAGCGCCGGAATCGACGGCAGGTCGTAATCAATCTGCGCGCCGGCATCGAGCCGGGCTTCGATAAACTCGGCCTTATACAGCGCGGCGGGAGGAGAAACGGAGCGACGGTGGAAACCGCTGGCTCGATCGACCCATACCGGCTGTTGCGGCGGCCGCAACAGCTCCGGCGGTTCGTCTTCGATTTCGCTCAACAGGCGCGACATGGTCAACCCGTAGGCGGCGCACAGCCGGTTCAGCAGCGACGCCGTCGGGCTGGTTTCGGCGCGCTCCACGCGCGAGAGCGTCGCCCGGCTGAGACCGGTGCGCTGCGCCAGCTCCTCCAGCGACCACCCCTGCTGCTGGCGCAAATCCGCCAGCCGCTGCGCCAACCTCAGGTCGGCAGTCTCCAAACCGTTATCCATCGCTCACACTCCGCCTTGAAATCCCATATAAGAGAAATAATCTCAAATTAGAGATATGGCAAGCGGATTTTAAAAAATGCCGCGCAGCGCGATGAATATCAGCATGCTCAGCAACACCACCGCCAGCATACTGCGCAGCAAGAACGCCACTATCACCGCAAACACATCGAAGAAGGAGGAGCGTTCTAGCACTCGCGCGAGGGCGGGTTTTGTACAAGATTGCCCGTCTCGGCGCCCGGCGGCGCGATCGCCGCGCAGCGCCAGGCGCTGAATACCGCCAGCAGCGGCGCCAGCGCGAACGCCAGGAACAGCCAGCGCGCCGCCGACGCCGCGCCCGCCGCGCCGCCCGGATCGTTCAGCCCCGCCAGATTGGCGATCATCCCGGCCAGCGCCGCACCGAATGCGGTGGCGAACAGCTGCACCGTGGTAATCGAAGCGCCGGCGATATCTTTGTCCGCTTCGGGCGCCACCTGCAAAATGCGCGTCAGCAGGTGCGGCCAGCCGAAGCCGATGCCGAACCCCACCAGCAACAGCGCAATGACGATCGGCGCCAGCGCCTGCCAGTGGCCGCCGGACGGCACCGGCATCAGGATCGCCAGCGCCAGCAGCCCCACCAGCACAAACAGCGGCCCGCTGACGATCGCCCGGCGAATGCCCGCCCCGCGCCAACCGGAGCTGAGGATCTCGGACAGCGTCCAGCCGGCGGCCATGGCGGCGGCAATATAGCCGGAGATCAGCGGCGACTGGCCGTGCAGCAGCTGCAGAAAATAGGGCACGAAGATCTCGCTGGTCATGCCGATCACCAGCAACGCGGTCGTGATGTAGAGCGCCGCCAGCGATGAGCCGCGCCGCAGCGCGCCGTGCGGCAACAGGCGGGCGCGCGAGTGCGCTTCGCGCTTCAGCAGCCAGGCCATCAGCACCAGCGAGAGCGCGATGCCCGCCAGGTTGATCCAGGCGCTGTGCGCCAGACTGCCGGCGGACACCGCCAGCACCGCCACGGTCAGCAACAGCAGCTGCGTGGTCGGCAACGGCGCGGCCGCCTGCTGCGCTTTGCCCTTGGGCAGAATCAGGAAGGTAAATGCGGCGTACAGCGCCATGATCGGCAGCAGAATGCCGAAGGCCCAACGCCAGGCGTTCAGCTCGGCGAAAATGCCGCCCACCGCCGGCCCCACCAGGGTGGCGATGCCCCACATCGCCGAGATGAGCGCCATGGCGCGCGGCCACAATCGTTGCTCGAACACCAGGTTGATCATCGCGTAGGAGAGCGCAAAGATCAGCCCGCCGCCGAAGCCCTGCACCGTACGGCCGATCAGCATCACCGGCATGCTCGGCGCCAGCGCGCACAGCGCCGCCCCGGCGATGAAGAACAGCGAAGCCACCAGATAGGCGCTGCGCGCGCCGTAGCCGCTGAGCAGCCGGGCCGACAGCGCGGAACCGAGGATCGACGCCACCACGAACAGCGTGGTGTTCCAGGCGTAGAGATCCAGACCGCCGATATCCTGCACCACCGAGGGCAGAATGGTGGTGGCGACCAGAATATTGATGGCATGCAGCGCCACGCCGAGCGAAAGCGCGATCGCACTGGCCGCATTTTTGCCGGAGAAAAGGTCGCTCCAGCGGCTATCGTCATGGGTTATCACGGTTGTCGTCCTGTTTTCAGAGGAATGGCATTGAGTTGGTCATAAGATTGCGTTAAATTTAACAAGAGTTATCTTGGAATAAGTTAGGGCGAGGCGGAGAAATATGTCAAGAACAAACTTGGAAAATAGCGGCGGCACCGCACAATCGGTCAGTGACCGCTTGCTGACGCTATTGAAAACCCGCGGCCCGCAGCAAGCTTCTGACGCAGGAAAGGTGCTCGGCACCACCGGTGAGGCGGCCCGCCAGCAGTTCGTCAAGCTGGCGAAAGAGGGGCTGGTCGAAGCGGTGGCGGAAACGCGCGGCGTGGGCCGCCCGGTGCAGCTGTGGCATTTGACCTCGGCCGGCAACGCGCGCTTTCCCGACACCCATGCGGATCTGACGGTGCAGCTGCTGCGCACCGTGCGCGACAAGCTGGGCGAACAGGCGCTCGACGTGCTGATCGAGACCCGCGAGCAGGAAAACCGCATCAACTACAAGCAGGCGATGATCGGCGCCGCCGATCTGCAGGAGCGCGTGGCGCGCCTGACCGAAATCCGCTGCCGCGAAGGCTATATGGCCGAATGGCGTCAGGAGGAGGACGGTTCCTATCTGCTGGTGGAAAACCACTGCCCGATCTGCGCCGCCGCCACCGTCTGCCAGGGCTTCTGCCGGGCGGAGCTGAGCATCTTCACCGAAGTGCTGCAGGCGCAGGTGGAGCGCGCCGAACACATTCTGGCCGGCTCGCGCCGCTGCGCCTACCGGATTTCTCTCCTGTAACGCCGGTTTTTGCCCACGTTTTCAACCGGTACAGATTATTCTGCTTGTGCATCCCGCACCTTCCCTTCTAAGGTTGAATTAACGCATATTCAGACCAACAGCGGGCCTCGCGCCCGCTCTGGCAAATCCGTCGGCGCCTGGCGCGCAGCGGCAGAGTAACCCCACGGGAGTTGAACGATGAAGAAGCCGCATGCCGGATTCTGGCTGGCGACGCTGGGACTGGGCGTCTGCTGGCTGCTGGCGCTGCTGACTCGCGATCGGCTCAACGGCATCCTGCTGGCCGGCGCGGCGCTGGCGCTGATCTTTACCCCGGCCGCCCGCCGCAAAGGCGCGGCCCTGGCCGCCCTGGGCGGTATCGGCATGGATGGGCTGTGGAGCTACAGCGGCGTGCTGCACTACAGCGGGCAACACGGCCTGCCGCTCTGGACCATCGCGCTGTGGATCGGCTTCGGCTGCTGGTGGTATTGGCTGCTGGACGTGGTCAGAGCGGCCCCCTGGCCGCTGGCGGTACTGGGCGCCACCGTCGGCCCCTTCGCCTACGCCGTGTCCTGGAAGCTGGACGCGTTGCTGCCCGGCGTGCCGCCGGATTTCATGCTGCTGCTGCTGGCCGTCGGCTGGTCAATTTACCTGCCGGCCGTCAGCTGGCTGCAGTGGAAGCGGCGGGACAGCTGAACGGCGGGCGGCGGCCGGGAAAAATAATGCCGAAAGCCATTGCTTATCGGTTGCCCGATCGGGTTTACTGAGCGTTCTAATAATAATCACCCCTGCAAAAACATATCCCTATGCTTAGCCAACAAAGCCGTAGCGTCCTGCCGTTGATCGGGGCGTTGTTCACGTTATATATCGTTTGGGGTTCCACCTATTTCGTCATTCGCCTCGGCGTCGCGCAGTGGCCGCCGCTGATGATGGCCGGCATTCGCTTTCTGGTTGCCGGCATCGTGCTGTTCAGTTTCCTGGCCTGGCGCGGCCACGCGCTGCCGACGCCGAAGCAGTGGCTGGCCGCCGGCGCCATCGGCATTCTGCTGCTGGCGGTGGGCAACGGCCTGGTGACGGTGGCGGAGCACCAACACGTGCCGTCCGGCATCGCCGCGGTGATGGTGGCGACGGTGCCGCTGTTCACCCTCTGCTTCAGCCTGCTGTGGGGGATGCGCAACACCAAACTGGAATGGGCCGGCATCGCGCTCGGTCTGGTGGGCATCGTGCTGCTTAATACCGGCAACAACCTGGTGGGCAACCCGACCGGCGCGCTGCTGATTTTGCTGGCGTCGGCCAGCTGGGCCTTCGGGTCGGTACTGGGATCGCGCATCTCGCTGCCGGCCGGGCCGATGGCCGGCGCGGCGGAAATGCTGGTCGCCGGCGTGGTGTTATTGGCAGCCAGTCAGCTGAGCGGCGAGCGTCTGACTCAGATGCCGAACACCGGCGGCTTTCTGGCGCTGGGCTATCTGATCGTCTTCGGCTCGATGCTGGCGATCAGCGCCTATATGTTCTTGTTGAAGAACGTGCGCCCGGCGGTCGCCACCAGCTACGCCTACGTCAACCCGGTGGTGGCGGTGCTGCTCGGCATCGGCTTTGCCGGCGAATCGCTGGCGCCGCGCGAGTGGCTGGCGCTGGTGATCATCGTGGCGGCGGTGGTGCTGGTGACGCTGGGAAAATACCTGTTCGCCCGCCCGGCCCGCGTGCAGGCCATCGACAGCGAACGGTAGCGATCGCAAAGGGCGGTCTGCGGGCCGCCGTTAAAAACGATTCTTGTTTCACCCGGCGAAGGGGCTATAATTCCCGCTGTTCCAAGCAACCTGCGAAATTATTCCTATGCTGAAAAAAGCGTTCGTCATCGTCATCGCCCTGTGCGCCTTCGGTTCTTTGGGCGGCGTATTCCTCGCCGGGCTGAACATCTACACCCGTTCCACCACCCCGCACGAAGAAAGCGCGCCTGCCGGGGATGCCGCCGCCACGCCGGCGCAAACCGAAACCCTTCAGGCCAAGTGATCGTCCAGCCAGCGCTGGCAGCGCAGCTGTAAAAAGCGCTGCGGCCGCCTGACGCGTTCCGACACCTGCGAGCGATGCGGGCACCAGGCATTTCGAGCAGTTCCTCACCGCGCCATAGCCGCCTTCCCCACGCCGGGGAGAAAAACGACGCGCTGCGCCTGATGCAGGCCGACGCGCGGCGGGTTACCTGCTGGCGATGGAGAACGGCTTCGTCACCGGCAGCGCGATCGACATCGACGGCGACGCCCTGCTGTAACGGCGGCTAGAGCGCCGTCACGCCCTGCGCGGCGGCCTGCTGTTCCAGCACGGTGATAATCTGGTAGGCCGAACGCGGCACCAGGCTGAAATCGCCGATCAGCAGGCGATCGCTGACCGCCTCATCCAGCATCGCTCGGGCGCCGGCGCGCAGGATTTCCACCTGTTCCGGCGGCGTACCCGCCGCGGTGATCAGCGGCAGACCGGGCACCGCCGCCGTGCGGCCGATGATTTTCAGCCCCTCCAGCGCCTGCGGCTGCGCCCGGCGCAGCAGTTCCATGCTGATCGCATCGATGGCGGCGATATCCGCCTGCCCGCTGCGGATCAGCTTCAGCGACTGATAATGCGCGCCGGAGGCAATCGCCGCACCGAAGAATTTCCCGTCCTGCGCCAGCGGCGCGATCAGCGCGCGCAGGCCGTTGTAGCCGGATTGGGAATCGGTGCTGTTATAGGCCGCCGTCCGGCCGCGAAAATCCGCCAACCGTTCGCCGGGGTCGCCCGCGCGCACCACCAGCCAGCTGCGGTAATTCGGCCCGTCGCACCCCTCAACCCGATAATGGTAGGTGCCGATCAGCTGCACCTGCGGCAGAGTGCTGACCAACGGATAACCGCAGGTTTGGCTGAGCAGCAGATCGTCGCGCCGCCAGTGCTGCGCCAAATCGTCCGGCCAACTGAGCCGCTCCGGCGCCGCCGGCAGCCCCAGGCGCAGCAGCTTGTCGCGCAATACCTGCCAGAAAGATTCGGCCTGCTCCCGGCCAACGCCGTACATCGGTAGAGACACCTGCATCATTTCCCCCTTACCCCGCCGGAGTGGTCGCCAGCGTCTGCTGACGCCAGGCGGTGAGATAACGCACCCAACGTTCGAACAGCATATCGGTGATAATAGCCAACAATGCCACCACCGCCGCGCCCTGGATCACATAGGCGGTGTTAAAGCCGCTCAGACCGATGATGATCGGCGAGCCGAGGGTCTTGGTGCCGACGGTGGAAGCGATGGCCGCCGTGCCGATGTTGATGATCACCGACGTGCGGATCCCGGCGACGATCACCGGCGCCGCCAGCGGCAATTCGACCCGCCACAGAATTTGCCAGGCGCTCATCCCCACGCCGCGGGCAATCTCGCGCGTGGCGGGCGGCACCGATTCAATGCCCGCCAGCGTGCCCTGCAGGATCGGCAGCAGGCCGTACAGCACCAACGCAATGATCGCCGGCTGTTCGCTGAAGCCCATCACCGGCACCGCTACCGCCAGCACCGCTACCGGCGGGAAGGTCTGCCCCACAGCCACCACCGTTTCCACCAGCGAACGAAACTCCCGGCCGCTGCGCCGGGTTACCGCCACGCCGGCCGCCACGCCGAGAGCCACCGCGATCAGGCTGGAGATCGCCACCAGCGACAGGTGCGCCCCCACCAGCGCAATAAAGCTGTCCTGCTGATAAATGGGCCGCTCCAGATCGGGGAACCAGGCGGCAAACAGGCCGCGCAGATGATCCATGCCGAACACCAGCGCCAACAGCAGCGCCAGCGTCCAGGGCAGCGGATCGCGCAGCAGGCGCCAGATGCGCCCGCTCATGACAACGCCTGCCCGGCGATCAGATCGTTGAAGTGCAACACCCCCAACGCTTCGCCCCGTTCATCCACCACCGGCAGGCAGTCGCTGCCGCGCGCCACAAACACCGACAGCGCCTCCCGCAGGCTCATGGCGGCGGCGATCGGCTCGCCCTCGGCGGCGCCGGGCCGCACTCGCTCCGCCACCGTTCCCAGCGACAGCAGCTTGATGCCGCGATCGCTGCGCCCGAAGAAGTCCCGCACGAAGTCATTGGCCGGCGCGGTCAGCAGCGCCAGCGGCGTGCCCTGTTGCACCACCCGCCCCTGATCGAGCAGCACCAGGCGATCCGCCAAGCCCAGCGCCTCGTCGATGTCGTGCGTCACCAACACGATAGTGCGGCCGGAGAGCTGATGGATGCGCGCGATCTCCGCCTGCAACGCCGCGCGGGTGACCGGATCCAGCGCGCCGAACGGTTCGTCCATCAGCAACACCTCGGGATCGGCGGCCAGCGCGCGCGCCACCCCTACCCGTTGCTGCTGCCCGCCGGACAGCTGGTGCGGATAGCGACGGCGAAACAGATCCGGCTCCAGATGCAACAGCTCCAGCAGTTCGGTTACCCGATCGCGAATGCGCGCGCGCGGCCATTTCAGCAGCTGCGGCACGGTGGCGATGTTTTCCTCCACCGTCCAGTGCGGAAACAGGCCGATCGATTGGATCGCATAACCCATGCGCCGCCGCAGATCCTGCGGTTTGAACGACTGGATCTCTTCGCCGGCAAAGAGAATCTTGCCCCGATCGTGCTCGATCAGGCGATTGATCATTTTTAACGTCGTGGACTTGCCGGAACCCGAGGTGCCGATCAACACGGTGAATTCGCCCTCGGCGATGTGCAGCGTGAGATCGTCTACCGCCGGCTTGCCCTGAAAAATTTTGCTGACTTGCTCAAAGTGAATCATCGGCGCGATACGTCCAGGATTGAAACCCAAAATTTAAACAGCGAATCGACGATGACCGCCATCATGACCACCGGGATCACCCCCAGCAGAACCAGATCCAGCGCGCTGCTGAGCAGCCCCTGAAAGACGATGGCGCCAAAGCCGCCGGCGCCGATCAGCGCCGCCACCACCGCCATGCCGACGGTTTGCACCGCCAGAATGCGCACGCCGGTCAGGAACAGAGGCAGCGCCAACGGCAGCTGCACGCGCAGGAAGATCTGCCCGCGCGTCAGCCCCATGCCGGTGGCGGATTCGATCACCCCCGCCGGCACGCTTTGCAGCCCCGCCACCACGCTGCGCACCAGCGGCAACAGCGCGTACAGCACCAGCGCCACGATCGCCGGCGCCATGCCGATGCCGCTGACGCCGTGTTCCGCCAGCCAGGGCACCGCCGTCGCCAGCCCCGCCAACGGCGCGATCAGCAGGCCGAACAGTGCGATGGACGGCACGGTCTGGATAATGTTCAGCGCGGAGAAAATCGGCCGCTGCCAGCGCTCGGAGCGAAAACACAGCACCCCGAGCGGCACGCCGATCGCCAGCGCCGGCGCCATCGTCGCCAGCAGAATGGTCAGGTGCTGCAGCAGCGCGGCGTCAAACACCTCCTGGCGATTGTGGTACTCCTTCAGCAGCGACAGCTGATCGAGCTGATGCCCGAACAGCAGCAGCGCCGGCGGCACCAGCACCAGCGCGTTGCCCAGCATGCGCCACAGATGCGACGCGGTGATGCGCGCCATGGCGTCGGCGGCGATCAGCAGGCTCAGCGCCATCGTCAGCCAGCATCCGCTGCCCCAGGAGGTGCGCGCCAGGCGCGATCCCTCCTGCGCCAGACGCCCGGCGGCCTGCCCGCTGATCCAGAAGGCCAGCGTCAGCACCCCGCAGGCGGCCAGCGCCGCCAGCAGCGCCCGTCCCCGCGTCGGCGGCAACAGGCTGAGGATCGCCAATGCCGCCAGCGGCAACAGCAGCCACAGCGCCGGGCCGTGCAGCAGGGAGAACAAGGAGAGGCTTTTGCCCGACAACAGGCGATTGGGGGCATAACTGAGGAACGGCAGGCCGAACGCGGCCAGCAGCAACAGCATGAACAGCGTCAACAAGACGCGATGTTTTACGGCGATAGTCAAAGAAACGCTCCGGTTCCCTCGGTTTACCCCCTCTCCCGACGGCAGAGGGGGCACCTCGGCATTATCCCTTAACAAACCCTTTCTCTTTCAGGTAAGCGGCCGCCACCTGTTTGGCGTCCTGGCCTTCCACGGCGATCTGCGCGTTGAGTTTTTGCAGCGTCGGCCCGTCCAGCGAGGCGAACACCGGCTTCAGCAGCTCAGGCAGATTGGCGTGCGCCTTCAGGGCCGCTTCGCGCACGATCGGCGCCGGCGCGTAGATCGGCTGTACGCCTTTCGGATCCGCCAGCGTCTGCAGCCCCAGCGCCGCCACCGGGCCATCGGTGCCGTAGGCCATCGCCGCGTTGACGCCGGAGGTCTGCTCCGCCGCCGCCTTGATGGTCACCGCCGTATCGCCGCCGGCCAGGGACAGCAGTTGATCCTGATTCAGCTTGAAGCCGTAGGCATTCTGGAACGCCGGCAGCGCATCCGGCCGCTCGATAAATTCCGCCGAGGCCGCCAGCTTGAACTTGCCGCCGCCGTTGATCCACTTGCCGAGATCCGACAGCGTCTTCAGGTGATTGGCCTCCGCCACGTCCTGGCGAATGGCGATGGTCCAGGTGTTGTTGGCCGGCGCCGCGTCCAACCAGACGATTTTGTTTTTGTCGTAGTCGAGTTGCTTCACCTTCTCGAAGCCGGCCTGGGCGTTCTTCCACGCCGGATCTTTCTCATCGGAGAAGAAAAACGCGCCGTTGCCGGTGTATTCCGGATAGATGTCGATCTCGCCGGACGTGATGGCGCCGCGCAGCACCTTGGTGGTGCCGAGCTGCAGCTTGTTGGTGGTCTGGATGCCGTTGGCTTCCAGCACCTGCACGATGATGTTGCCGAGCAGCGAACCTTCGGTGTCGATCTTGGAGCCGACGCGCACCGAGTCGGCCGCCTGCGCCAGACCGCCGGTGGCCAGCAGGGCCAGCGCGACGGCAAAGGAACGTCCGCGTGATAAGGTGATTGCCATACTTTTCCTCTGGTTATACGTTTTCCGGCTCATGGGCCGGTTAGGTTGGAAAATCCTGAGAAACGCGCTTCCAGCGCGCAATAAATTTTTCCGTCGGCAGGGCATCGCCCTCCCCCTGCGGTTCACCGGCGCGCAACGGATGCACGCCGACGTCGATCGGCGTCAGGGCGTAATCGCGCAGCCACTCGCCGTAGCCTTGCGCGACAAATCCCTGGCTGCGGCGCTGGTACGCCTCGCGCTCCGCCAGATAGACTTCGCGCAAACCATACCAGGGCAGGCCGGGCAGATCGTGATGCACTAAATGGTAGTTCAGATTGAGAAACAGCAGCCGCCACGGCCAACCCGCCTCATTAATAATAGAACGTGCCTGCGGTGCGTCCACGGCGCGATGCTCAAAAAACGATCTTACCTTGGTCAGCGCCAGCGCCGGGTAGCTGATGGCCAGCAGGTAAAACGCCGCGCCGATACTCTGTGCCTGCAGCCAGTCGAGCAGCATCGCCAACAGCGACAGGTGCACCAACCACCTCGCCCAGACGCGCCACTCCCCGGCGGCAAGCGCTTTCACCGCCCCGACCAGGGTCGCGGCGATATCCAGCGCCGGGCCGAGGAGCACCCGGCCTATCAGCGTATTGCGCACGGCGGCCAGCAGCGGCAGCAGCCGGGGATAGCGCCGCCACTGCGCGGCGCTGAAGTAATAGCTTTCGGGATCTTCGTGCGGATCGGTCAGGTGGTCGTTGCGGTGGTGGCGCAGATGCGAATCGCGATACAGCCCGTAGGGATACCACACCGCCAGCGGCAACAGGCCGAACAGCTGATTGACGCGCGGCCAGCGCGTAGGATGGCCGTGGATCAGCTCGTGCTGTAACGACATGTACCAGGTGGTCAGCAGGATCAGCAGCGGCGCGCCAAGCCACGGGCCCAGCGTTTGCCAGCCCAGCGCCACGCCGAACCAGCCGCCGTACACCGCCGCCATGATCCCCCAGGTGGGCAGCTCCAGCCGCCAATGCCGGCGCCGATAAAGCTGCCTGATTCGTTCGCGCTGTTCGGGGTGCAAATAGTGGGCGTGGGACATGCTGCGGCTCGCGGTAAGAGATTTTCTCCCAGTATCCGTGAGCCGTAGCGGCATTCAAAATAACGAAAATGGCAAAGCTAAGTGAAAATTCAGCGGGTTGCGTACGCGTAAAAGCGAAAAAATGGGCCGCGCAGGCGGCCCGTCCGTTACCTCCCTTCAGGGAACGAAATCGAGCACCACGGCGTTGAACAGCGCGTACTCGGTGGCGGTGGCCATCGGCGGAAACTGCGCGCGCTGCACTGCCGCGCTCGCCGCCGCGCACAGTGGCGCGTCACCTCTTACGATCTTGCTGCTCGCCAGCTTGCCGTCCGGCCGCAACCGAATGCTGATGGTGCAGCGTTGGCCGCGCGCGCGTTCAGGCAAACGCAGCTCGCGGCTCACCGCGTTATGCACCCGCACCGGATAGCTGAGCGGCGCCGTGGCCTGCGTCTCAGCCTGCGGCTCCGGCAACGGAATGCCGGCCTGATGCCCGGCGCCGCAGCCGCTCAGCAGCAACAGCGCCAACAGGCTTAGCGTCTTTTTCATTCCCGATGTCCTTATTGGGGGGATTTATCCTTATTGCGCGGCCCTCACTGCGCCGCCGGGTAAGCCTCGCCGTCATCCGCGTAACGCTGCAACCGCTCGCGCCACCACTTAGCCGCCAGACCGCTGGCGCTTTCCCGCCAGCCGAAATAGGCAACGTCGCTGCAGCGTTCAGATTCCACGCGTTTCGCCACCAGTTCGCCGCTGTTCAGGTAAGGTTCCGCCAGAGAACGCGGCAGATAGCCGCAGCCCAGCCCGGCCAACTGCGCCTGCAGCTTGGCGTCGAAGCCGAAGACCGTCAGCGTATCCTGCTCTTCGAGCAGGTTCAGGCTCTGCGGCGCGTTGACCCGCGAGGTATCGCGCACCACCACCGCCCGGTGCTGACGGATCTCATCTTTCGGCAACGGTTCCGGCAGCGCCGCCAGCGGATGCTGTGGCGCGACGGCGAACACGTAATCCAGCTGCCCCAGCCGGCTGAACGCATAGCCCACCCGCGACGGCGGCTCGCAGATGGCGCCGATGATAATGTCGGCGCAGCCGTAAACCAGCGATTCCCAGGAGCCGGCCAGCACCTCGTGGCTGAAACGCAGCCGGGTATGATGATGCTGCCGATAGAACTCGTCGATCAGCGGCAACAGGCGGGCAAACGGGAAGGAGGCGTCGATCCCGAGCGTGATCTCGCTTTCCCAACCGTTCTCCACGTAGCGCGCCTGCTGCTCCAGATCCTGCGCCGCCCGCAGCAGCACCCGCCCTTTTTCCAGCATCAGCTTGCCGGTATCGGTGAACTTCGCCCGGTGGCCGGAGCGGTCCAGCAGGGTGATGTCGAGATCGTTCTCCAGCTTTTGCACCATATAGCTGAGTGCCGAAGGGGTTTTAAACAGTGCGGCGGCCGCGGCGGCGAAAGATCCGTGCCGGTCCAGCGCGTCCAAAATCAGCAGCGCTTCCAGGTTTAATCTCATGCTTTCTCCCGTGTATAAAAAAACTCAACAAGTCGGCAAAAATTCTGCGGTATCTTTGAAATCGCCCTCTGCCTACCATGCGTTTTATCGGCGTTACACTCATCAGATGTTCAACCGAAATATCACTGGGAAGGTAAATTATGTCCAAGTTTCAACTGCTTGATAAAGACAACTCCGCACTGATTTTTATCGACCATCAACCGCAAATGGCCTTCGGCGTGGCTAATATTGATCGTCAGCAACTGAAAAACAACGTTGTTGGTTTGGCGAAGGCGGGCAAGATTTTCAACGTGCCAACCCTTTTCACCTCGGTAGAAACCGAAAGCTTCAGCGGCTATATCTGGCCGGAACTGCTGGCGGTACACCCGGAAATCACCCCGATTGAACGCACCTCGATGAACTCCTGGGAAGACGCGGCCTTCGTTAAAGCCGTGGAAGCCACCGGCCGCAAAAAGCTGGTGATCTCCGCGCTGTGGACCGAAGTGTGCCTGACCTTCCCGGCGCTGATGGCGCTGGAAGCCGGCTATGAAGTGTATGTGGTGACCGACACCTCCGGCGGCACCTCCGTCGATGCGCATGAGCGTTCGATCGATCGCATGGTGCAGGCCGGCGCCGTGCCGGTGACCTGGCAGCAGGTGCTGCTGGAGTACCAGCGCGACTGGGCGCGCAAAGACACCTACGACGCGGTGATGGCGCTGGTGCGCGAGCACAGCGGCGCGTACGGCATGGGCGTCGACTACGCTTACACCATGGTGCACCACGCACCGGCCCGCACGCTGAAATAATTCCCCTTGCCCCGGCTCCGCGCCGGGGTATTTTCAGGAGTCGGTTTTATGGCCCATCCGCAGCATGTCACGCTGGTGATCACCCACCGTTTGGCGCCGGGGAACGAGCAGGCCTATGAGGCCTGGCTGAACCGCATCATGCCGGACGCCGCGGGCTTCACCGGCCATTTGGGCGTCAACGTGATTCGCCCTTCCGGCGACGAGCAGGCCTATACGGTGCTGGTCCGCTTCGACAACCTCGACAATCTGTACCGCTGGATCCACTCGCCGCTGCGCAAGCAATACATCGAAGAAGTCACCCCGCTGTTGCTGGAGAGCGACCATATCGAGATCCGCCCCGGCGCGGAGTTCTGGTTTACCCCGCCCAGCCCCGGCGTGCGCCAGCCGCCCCAGTGGAAGCAGTTCATCATCACCCTGCTGGTGATCTTCCCTTCCACCAATCTGGTGCCCTGGTTTTGGGGGTTGGCGCTGCCGCAGCTGAACGGCACGCTGCTCGGCCATTTTCTCAATGACGCCACCGTGGTCGCCCTGGTGGTGTACCTGTGGATGCCTATCGTGACCCGCGTTTTTCATCAATGGCTGACCCGCCGCTAGGCGGTTCGCCGGGAGAATGTTATGAACCACCACGCTTCATTGATCATCACCAACGGCAAGTTTCACACTGTCGATCGCCAAAATCCCACCGCACAGGCGGTCGCCATCCGCGACGGCAAATTTCTGGCGGTCGGCAGCGAAAGCGAAGTCATGCAGCACGCCGGGCCGGAAACCCAGGTGATCGACCTGCACGGCCACACCGCCATTCCGGGCCTGAACGACTCGCACCTGCACCTGATCCGCGGCGGCCTGAACTATAACCTGGAGCTGCGCTGGGAAGGCGTGCCTTCGCTGGCCGACGCGCTGCGCATGTTGAAAGAACAGGCGCTGCGCACACCGAGCCCGCAATGGGTGCGGGTGGTCGGCGGTTGGACCGAATTCCAGTTCGCCGAGCGCCGAATGCCGACGCTGGACGAAATCAACCAGGCGGCGCCGGACACGCCGGTGTTCATTCTGCACCTCTACGATCGCGCGCTGCTCAACCGCGCGGCGCTGAAGGTGGTCGGCTACACCAAAGACACGCCGAACCCGCCGGGCGGCGAGATCCAGCGCGACGCCAACGGCAACCCGACCGGCATGCTGATCGCCAAGCCCAACGCCATGATCCTGTACGCCACGCTGGCGAAAGGGCCGAAGCTGCCGCTGGAGCAGCAGGTCAACTCCACCCGCCAGTTTATGCGCGAGCTGAACCGTCTGGGCCTCACCAGCGCCATCGACGCCGGCGGCGGCTTCCAGAACTACCCGGAGGATTATCAGGTGATCGCCGAGCTGCACGAGAAAAAGCAGCTGACCATTCGCATCGCCTATAACCTGTTCACCCAGCGGCCGAAGCAGGAGCTGGAAGACTTCGAGCTGTGGACCGACATGCTCAAGCCGGGCCAGGGCACCGACTTTTATCGCCACAACGGCGCCGGCGAGATGCTGGTGTTCTCCGCCGCCGACTTCGAAGACTTCCTGCAGCCGCGCCCGGATCTGCCGCCGGGCACCGAGGACGAGCTGGAGCGGGTGGTGCGCCATCTGGTCGAGCACCGCTGGCCGTTCCGCCTGCACGCCACCTATGACGAATCCATCAGCCGCATGCTGGACGTGTTCGAGAAGGTGAACCGCGACATTCCGTTCAACGGGCTGCACTGGCTGTTCGACCACGCCGAAACCATTACCGAACGCAATATCGAACGGGTCAAGGCATTGGGCGGCGGTATTGCGGTGCAGCACCGCATGGCATTCCAGGGCGAATATTTCGCTGACCGCTACGGCATCGCAGCCACCAAACATACGCCGCCGGTGGCGAAAATGCTGGCGGCCGAGCTGCCGGTCGGGCTGGGCACCGACGCCACCCGCGTCGCCAGCTACAACCCGTGGACGGCGCTGTACTGGCTGGTCTCCGGCCGCACCGTCGGCGGCATGGCGATGTACGACGACAGCGCCCGGCTGGATCGCGAAACGGCGCTGATGCTGTGGACGCAAGGCAGCGCCTGGTTCTCCACCGAGCAAGGCAAGAAAGGCCAGATCAAGGTCGGCCAACTGGCGGATGTGGCGGTGCTGTCGCAGGACTATTTCAGCGTGCCGGAAGAGCAGATCAAAGGCATTGAGTCGGTAATGACGGTGGTGGACGGCAAGGTGGTCTACGCCGCCGGCAGCTTCTCGCCGCTGGCGCCGCCGCCGCTGCCGGTACTGCCGGAGTGGTCGCCGGTCACCCAGGTGCCGGGCCACTACCGTTCCGCGCCGCCGTCGGCGGCGGCCAAAGTCGGCGTGCTGAGCCAGGCGCACCAATGCTGCGGCCCGTGCGGCGTACACGCGCACCAGCATGACATCGCGCGCCGCTCCAGCATCCCGGTGTCGGATGAAAACGCCTTCTGGGGCGCGTTCGGCTGTTCATGCTTCTCGTTCTAAGTTGCCAGGCAAGCAACTTATTATGCAACTAGCTTAATAAGATATTAAGCTAGCAACACAACAAATTAATGGCGCTGCCCACGGGAGAGCGCCATTTCATTTTCAATCGCGGTTGATCTCCAGCCAGCGCCGCTGCTCGGCGGAGGCGGCTATCGCATCCAGCACGCAAGACACCTTCCAGCCTTCTTCAAAGTCCGGCCACATGCGATCGCCCGCGGCGATGCCGTTGACCAGATCGCGGATCTCCACCGTCTTCTGATCGTTAAAGCCGATGCCGTGCCCGGCGCTGATGCAGAACGCCGCGTAGTCCGGGTGCTTCGGCCCTACCAACAGCGTTTTGAACCCTTGCCGCTCCGCCGGCTCATCGTGCCGATACAGCTTCAGCTCCGCCATCCGTTCCTGGGTATAGCTCAGCGTGCCCTTGGTGCCGGTGACCACATAGGTCAGCCCCATCTTGCGCCCGCAGGCGATGCGCGAGGTTTCAAGAGTGCCCATCGCCCCGCCGGCGAAGCGCAGCAGCGCGCCGGCCTGATCTTCGTTTTCCACCGGCAGCAGGCGCGCCGGGTCTTGCGGATCCGGGCGCTGTTTGATCACGGTTTGCATATCGCCACAGACCGCCACGATGTCGCCCACCAGATAGTGCGCCATGTTGACGATGTGCGCCGCCAGATCCCCCAGCGCGCCCAGCCCGGCGCTGGCGCGGCGGCAGTGCCAGTCAAGCGGCGTGCGCGGGTCGGCCAGATAATCCTCATTGTGGGTGCCGTAAAAATGCACCACCTCGCCGATTTCGCCGTTGGCGATGATCTCACGCGCCAGCTGGCTGGTCGGGTTCTTCATGTAGTTGAAACCGACCAACGTTTTCACGCCCTTGGCGCGGGCGGCCTGCACCATCTCCGCCGCGTCGGCGGCATCCAGCGCCAGCGGCTTTTCCGAATACACGTGCTTGCCGTGGCGGATCGCCTCCAGCGCCATCTCTTTGTGCAAGAAATTGGGCGCGCAGATGTCCACCACGTCGATCGCCGGATCGGCCACCAGCTGCCGCCAATCGCCGGTCGAGCGCGCAAAGCCGAACTCGGTTGCGCGCTGCGCCGCCAGCTCGGGCGTCACTTCCGCCAGCATCTCCAGCACCAGTTCCCCTTTCAGAGGAAAGACCGTGGGGGCCTGCGCATAGGCGATGGCGTGACAACGCCCGATATAACCGGTGCCGATTAACCCAACGCGTACCTGTTTCATTATTTTCTCCCGTGATCGAAATCCTGCGTAGAACCAGGCGCCGTTCAATGAAACGCGCCGTCTGATAACGGGTTTATATGGAATATAAATTTCAATAACAAGCGCGCGGGAAAATAAAGTTCATATTCGTGATGCCGTTCATGAAACGTTGACGGGATGATGCAACGCAGAAAGCCCAGACACGGCTTGCCGTATCCGGGTGAGATAAAATGAACCGTTTATTTCATATCAAGGTAAACCGTTGGCGCCATGCTGCACGTAGCCAGGGCGTTGCAGCAGGCGCTGCTGATAGGCCGCCAGCGCCGCATAATTCGGCCGCTCGAACGGCGTCATCAGCCAGCGATTCAGCGACAGCCCCAGCACCACGTCCGCCAGCGTGAAGGCCGCGCCGGCGGCATAAGGGCCGTGCTGCGCCAAATGCTTGTCCAGCAGCCCCATCAGCCGATTCCACTCACGCTCGGCGGCGGCCAGGCTGGCGGCATCCTGATAATCCGCATGCCCGCGCACCCGCGACATGAACACATAGCGCCAGGCGCCGTTCAGATCGGTGGCCTGCCAGTCCATCCACATCTCCACCGCCGCGCGCGCGCCGGGTTCCTGCGGCAGCAGATCGCGGCGCCCTTCCCGTCCGGCCAGGTAGCGGCAGATGGTGTTCGACTCCCACAGCACCCGCTCGCCGTCGATCAGCACCGGCACCAGGCCGTTGGGATTCAGCGCCAGAAACGCCGGCTCCTGCGTGGAGCGAAAGCCGCTGCCCCAGTCCTCCCGCACCAGCGGCAACCCCAGCTCCTGGCAGGTCCACAATACCTTGCGCACGTTGATCGATGAGGCTTTGCCCAATAATTTCAGCATTCGCTTTCCTTACCCTCTCCAGAACGGTTTATCGCCTTCGCGCCGCGCATCCGCCCGCGTCAGGCCGATATCCGCCAGTTGCCTGTCGTTCAGCAGCAGTAACTCTCTGCGCGTACTGCGGCGCAACAAATACCAACGCCAGCGTGACCAGCCTACCCGTCGCCACGTCGTCATGCCATCAAACAGTGCCATGTTGTTATTCTCCCTGCTGTTTTTGCGTTGCAGCCATCATGCTCGCCGGGAGAAAAACAATACAGATTCACGCTGGCGCTATTTTTTTCATACAGCTGCGCCAAAAAAACCGCTGAATGGTTTACTTTGAAAGCATCTGTACCGGTTTTTTAATCCTGCATCCCGATAAGAGGCCTCTGTATGACACGCTACGCCACTCTGGCCGCCATTCTCAGCCAACGCATTCAGCAAGGGCTGTATCCCGCCGGCCATCGCCTGCCTTCGGTGCGCGCGCTGAGCCAGGACCACGGCGTCAGCATCAGCACGGTGCAGCAAGCCTACCGGCTGCTCGAGGAACAGCGCCTGGTGGAGGCGCGGCCGAAGTCGGGCTACTTCGTGCATACGCGGCGCGCGCAGGCCGAGCTGCCCGCCATGACGGCGCCGGTGCAGCGGCCGGTGGACATTTCGCAATGGGAGCAGGTGCTGGAGCTGGTGCGCAGCCGGCCGCGCGAGGGCCTGATCCAGCTGGGGCGCGGCATGCCGGATATCGCCGAGCCGACGATGAAACCGCTGATCGTCGCCCTGCGCAACGCCGCCCGCCACGGCGATCTGCGCAGCCTGTATTACGACAGCATTCAGGGCGTGGCCGCGCTGCGCGAGCAGGTCGCCCGCCTGCTGCTGGATTCCGGCTGCCAAATCGGCCCCGATCAGTTGCTGATCACCACCGGCTGCCAGGAAGCGATCTCCGCCGGGCTGCGCGCCGTTTGCCAACCCGGCGACATCGTGGCGGTCGATTCGCCCTGCTTCCACGGCACCATGCAGACGCTGAAGGGCCTGGGCATCAAGGCGCTGGAAATCCCCACCGATCCGCTCACCGGCGTCAGCCTGGCGGCGCTGGAGATGGCGCTGGAACAGTGGCCGATCAAAGCCATTCTGCTGACGCCCAACTGCAACAATCCGCTGGGCTACATCATGCCCGACGCCCACAAACAGCGGTTGCTGACGCTGGCGCAGCGCCACGACGCGGCGATCATCGAGGACGACGTCTACGGCGACATCGCCTATCACTACCCGCGGCCGCGCACCATCAAGTCGTTCGACGAAGACGGCCGCGTGCTGCTGTGCAGCTCGTTTTCCAAAACGCTGGCGCCGGGGCTGCGGGTGGGCTGGATCGCGCCCGGCCGCTACCTGGAACGGGTGCTGCACATGAAGTTCATCGGCTCCGGCGCCACCGCCACCCAGCCGCAGCTGGCGATCGCCGAATTTATCCGCGGCGGGCACTATCTGCAGCACCTGCGGCGCATGCGCGCCCGCTACCAGCAGAACCGCGATCGCATGACCGACCTTATCCTGAAACACTTCCCGGCCGGCACCCGCGTCAGCCGGCCGCGCGGCGGCTTTATGCTGTGGATCGAACTGGACGAGGCGTTCGACACCCTGCGGCTGAACCGCCATCTCGAGCAGCAGGGCGTGCAGATCGCCGTCGGCAGCATCTTTTCCGCCGCCGGCAAATACCGCAACTGCCTGCGCATCAACTATGCGCCGAAGCTGACGGCGGAGATCGAACAGGCGGTGCAGCGGGTCGGCGCCACCATCCAGGCACTGATGCCGAGCGGCGTGCTGCAACCTCAGGCGGACTGAAGCCAATACTCCGCCACCCGGCGGCGCAGATGACCGATGCCCTGCGGGTGATGAATAAACTGCTCTACCGGCATCATTCGCCAGCGCTGCCCTTCATCGCCAAAGCGAATGGCGGCGATCTGTGCCGGGGTGATCACCCCGGCCATAAACCAGGTCGGCGGGTAGCCGGGCTGAATACCGTCGTAACGCCGCTGCCAGACAACCTGGCGTTCGGCGAGCAACACCCCAAACTCTTCCTGCGTTTCCCGCAGCACGCACTGCAGCGGCGTCTCGCCGTTTTCCCGCCCGCCGCCGGGCAGATCCCACATCCCGGGCCACGGAATGCCCGGCTTGTCGTCCCGTTGGTAAACCAGCAGGCGGCCGTCGCACAGCAGCGCGATCTTAGCCCCGCCAAACGCCCGATCCGTCATGTTTTCCGTCTCCCGCCCATACCGTTGCCTGAACATCATACTCCATCCCGGCACGGCCTGGTGTATAGTGAAAATCCGTTTTCACAACAGGCGAACAATACGATGAATTCTCCGTTTCTGGTGACCCCTCAATGGCTTGCGCAACATATCAACGATGAAAATCTGGTGGTGATCGACGTCCGGATGTCGCCGGTGGGGCTGACGCCGAAGAAAGATATGCTTGCCGAGTTCGAACGCGGCCATATCCCCGGCGCGGTCTATTTCGATATCGACGAGGTGGCGGACAAAAGCACCGCGCTGCCGCATATGCTGCCGACGGCGGCGGAATTCGCCGCGGCGGCGGGCCAATTGGGCATCAGCGAACGCGATACCCTGGTGATTTACGACGAGGGCAACCAGTTCTCCGCGCCGCGCGGCTGGTGGACTTTCCGCAATTTCGGCGCCGAGCGCGTTTACGTGCTGGACGAAGGGCTGAACGGCTGGATCGCGCAGGGCCAGGCGCTGGCAACCGGCCCGGCGCAGCCTGAGCCGCAGACGTTCAACGCCCGGTTCAACGCCGACGCGGTGGTGGATATGCGGCAAGTGGAGCAGGCGTTAGGCACGCCGGTGCAAATTCTCGACGCGCGCGCCGCGCCGCGCTTTTATGCCGAAGCGCCGGAGCCGCGCCCCGGCCTGCACCGCGGCCATATTCCCGGCAGCATCAACATTCCGTACGGCGAGCTGCTGGAAAACGGCCGCTTCAAATCGCTGGAGGTGCTGCGCCAAACCTTCAACGACAAGGGGGTGGATATCAACGGCCCGATCATCACCAGCTGCGGCTCCGGCGTGACGGCGGCGGTGCTGGCGTTCGGCCTGCTGTCGCTCGGCGCGCCGCAGGTCAAGCTGTATGACGGCGCCTGGAGCGAATGGGGCCAGCTGAGCGGCAAGCAGCCGATCGCCCAAGATTAAGTTTCGATCCGCTCGACCACGATCTGCGCCAGCCGCTGCACGGCGGCCGAAGGCTGATCCTCGGCGCGGTGCAGCACCACGCCGAGCTGGCCGAGAGCGGGCAGCAGATCGGGGGCCAGCGGCGCCAGGCCGGGCGGCAAACCCGCCGCCGTGCGCACCGTGACGCCCAATCCAGCGCTCACCGCCGCCCACACGCCGTTCAGGCTGCGGCTGGTAAAGGCGATGCGCCAGGGTATGCCGGCACGATCCAGCGCCTGCGTCGCCGCGCTGCGCATCAGGCAAGGCGCGTCGAACATCACCAACGGCAACGGCTCATCCCCTTCTCGCCAGGGCGCCAGCGCGAAGCCGGGCGAGGCGATCCAGTGCAGCTGCCGCTGCCCCAGCGCCTGATGAAACGGCGTGCTCAAACCGCCATCCCACGCCAGCGACAGATCCAGTTGGCCTTTCAACACCCAGTCGATCAGCTCGGCATTGCGCGCGATGCGCGCCTCGATGCGCACCTTCGGATTGGCGCGCGCGAAGCTGCCCAACACCTGCGGCAGAAACGTCTCGCCGAAATCCTCCTGCAGCCCCAGCCGCACCGTGCCCTGCAAATCCAACCCGCGCACCGCGGCGGCGGCTTCGTCATTGAGCTCCAGCAGGCGGCGCGCGTAACCGAGCAGCGTTTCCCCCGCCTCGGTCATCACCATGCCGCGCCCGGCCTTGCGCAGGATCGGCGCGCCGAGCTGCTGTTCCAGCTTTTTCAGGTGAGCGCTGACCGCCGACGTCGAACGCCCCAGCCGTTCAGCCGCCTTGGCGAAGCTGCCCAGCTCGACGCCGGTGACGAAGCTGCGCAAATCCTCGAGATCGAACGTTATTCGCCTCATGCTGACCATCCTGATTTTCTGAACCATCGATAAAAATAATACCGATTTTACTGATAAAGATGGCGTGTCACGCTCTCCCGGTCAACGTCTTTGCGGAGAATCCTTATGCTCGCGATGCACGCAGCCCGCCAAGTGGCGGTTAGTGCGGCTGGATTTATGGCGTGAACCGCCGCAGGCGCAGCCGCACAACGGCCAGCTGTTCCGCGTCGGCCATCTGTCCGCCCCCTTTGACCACACTGCGCCGCGGGTTGACAGCCAAACTTGATATTGATAATCATTATCAACATTAAACATTCACTTGCGGCTCGCGGGATGCGGGCCGCTCTCCGGGGTCAACCGCCATGCCGTCATCACCGATCACACCTTACGCCACCACCTGCTGCATCGTGGGAGGCGGCCCCGCCGGGCTGATGCTCGGTTATCTGCTGGCGCGGGCGGGGATCGACGTGACGGTGCTGGAGAAGCACGCCGACTTCCTGCGCGATTTTCGCGGTGACACCATTCACCCGTCGACGCTGGAAGTCATGCACCAGCTGGGCCTGCTCGACGAACTGCTGGCGCTGCCGCACCAGCGCGCCGAATCCCTGCACGCCGAAGTCGCCGGGCGCGACATCAAGCTGGCGGATTTCACCCGCCTGCCGACGCGCTGCAAATTTATCGCCTTTATGCCGCAGTGGGAGTTCCTCAACTTTTTGGCACAGCAGGCCGCCGCGTTCCCCCATTTCAGGCTGCTCACCTCGACGCAGGTTCATAAGCTGCTCTACGACCGCGGCCAGGTATGCGGCGTGCTGGCCGACACGCCGGAAGGCCCGATCCGCGTACGCAGCCAGCTGGTGATCGGCACCGACGGCCGCAACTCGGTGGTACGCGAGCAGGCGGCGCTCAGCAGCCGCTCCTTCGGCGCCCCGCGCGACGTATTGTGGATGAAGCTCAGCAAGCAACCGGGCGATCCGGCCTGGTCGATGGGCCATACCGGGCCGAAGCAGAACTTCATCATGATCGATCGCGGCGACTACTGGCAGTGCGGCTACTCGATCGATAAAGGCAGCTTCGACGCGATCCGCCGCAGCGGCCTGGAGAAATTTTTGCTGCACCTCGCCGAGGTGGCGCCATTCCAGGACGATCGCCTGCAGGAGATCGTCGAGTGGGATCAGGTGAAGCTGCTGAGCATCCGCATCGATCGTCTGGATCGCTGGGCCAAACCGGGGGTGCTGTGCATCGGTGACGCCGCGCACGCCATGTCGCCGATCGGCGGCGTGGGCGTCAACCTGGCGATTCAGGACGCGGTGGCCGCCGCCAACGCCCTGATCCCGCCGCTGCGCCAGCATCGGCTGCAGCTGAAGCATCTGCTGAGCGTGCAGCGCCGGCGCGAATTCCCCACCCGAGCCATCCAGTTTTTGCAGATCAAAATGAGCCAGCGCAAGCCGGGCGAACGCCGCGCGGCGGGCGGTTCGCGCCTGATCGCCCGCGTCGGCAACAGCCGCTGGCTGCCGCGCCTGTTCGGCCGCATCATCGGCCTGGGTTTTCGCCGCGAAACGCCGCGGCATCTGTCCAACGAAACCTGCCCGCCGGAATAACATTGGTGCTTTTTTCATCGCACCGTATAATGGTTAAATCGAACGATTTAATTAACTGGAGCGATTAAATGTACGCACTCAGCGCGAACGAGGCCAAAACCCAATTCGGCGATTTGCTGCTCAAGGCGCAGCGTGAGCCGGTGCAAATCAATCGCAACGGCAAACCGGTCGCCGTCGTCATGTCGGTAGAAGACTACCAGGCGCTGGAAGATCTCAAACTACGCGCACTGCAGCAAAAAATCGCGCAGGCTACCGCCGAGGAAGACGCCGGTAAGGCGGTAGACGGTGATGCCTTCTTCAACCGTCTGCTCACCGATGAAACCGACTGATATGCCCGCGTTTCGCCTCACCCCGCAAGCCCAACAAGATCTGCTGGCTATTCGCCATTTCACCGTCGAGCACTGGGGCCAAACGCAATCTCGCCGCTATCTTGAGCAGTTGAGAGAGATCATGCATCATCTGGCGGACATGCCGGAAGCGGGTAAAGCCCACTTTCACGATCTGGGCGAAGAGATACGCAGTTTTCCTTACGCCAGCCATAGGATCTACTACCGCAGCCGCCCTGCCGGCATCACCGTTCTTGCCATTTTGCATCAGGCGATGGTGCCCCACCGGCATCTGGAACAACGGCTGTAATTTTTCTTACTCAAAGGGGCACAGATGTTCACCGTCCGTCAGGCATTGCTGGAAGATTTAACGCAGGTACGCGATATCGGCATCCGCACCTATCGCGCGCACTTCGGTGAGCTGTGGCGCTACCCGCACGAGCTGGAGGCCTTTCTGGCCGAGGATTTTGCCGTCTCCGCGCTGGAACGGACGCTGCGCGATCCCGACGTGTGCTGGCTGTTGGCCTATGAGGATGACGCCCTGGTCGGCTATGCGCGGCTCAACGTCGACAGCTTGCTGGCGCCAACGCAAACCCGCGGCGCAGAGCTGCAGAAAATCTATTTCCTGCCGGGCCATGCCGGCAACGGCTATGGCCCGCGCCTGTTCGAACAGGTGCAGCAGCGGGCCATCGAGCGCCGGCAGAAGACGCTGTGGCTGGAGGTGCTGCAACGCAACACCGGCGCCCAACGCTTTTATCGGCGCCAGGGATTGAGCATTTGTGGCGAGACCTGCTACACCAGCGCCCAGGGCTCGATAGGCATCTGGTATATGAGCAAGGCGCTGTAACCGCGCCCCGCTCCGCCTTCGTTTAGCGCGGCTCCCGCTGCAGCATCAGGAACAGCAAGGCAAACGCATTGGGCGCCAGGTAGATCAGTGCCCCCAGCTGCACCGCCAGCGGATCCTGCTTGGCCTGCCAGGCCATAAACCAGTCGCCGGCGACCACCATAAAGCCGACGCCCCACACCGCGATCGCGCAAAGCGCCCCCAGCATCGCCCAGATTTTGCCCTTGGCGAAGGCGGCGTAAGGGCCTTTAAATCGCCCGATCATCAGCACCACGCCTGCGGCCGCGAATAGGCCGGCCAGCGTTTCCAGCGTGGTGATGACAGCCAACCCCAACATACAGGCCCAGTCGGCGCCGATCGCGCGCCACATCAACCCCGGCGTCTGATAGGTATCCTGCATGGCGAGCAGCGGGCCCACCGCATTGCGCGCGGTGCCGGCGAAATCCGCCGTATTGTTCAACAGGCTGAACAGCCCCCACAGGGCCGGAAACAGGGACAGGACGATGCAGCCGAGGCGTGACACAGTGATTTCGTTCATGGGTTATCCTTAATTAATAAACTTGCGGCTTCCGCCCTCATGGCGGTGCCGCAGTCGAGATCCTGAGAGTTTGACGTGCACAATGTAAGAACTAATCTTACAATGACGCAGCATAGCCGAAAGTGAGGGGGAACAATGGGCAGAACATTAACGGTTGATCTGGGTGACGAACTGCGTAGCTTCGTCGAAGACCTGGTGGCCAGCGGCGATTACCGCACGCCCAGCGAAGTCATCCGCGAATCCGTGCGCACTTTGCGCGAACGTACCGCCGCCTCAAAACTGGAAGAGCTTAGGCGCCTGATTGCCGAAGGAGAGCACAGCGGCGAAGCCGTCGAATGGGATCGTGATGTGTTCATGGAAAGAATACGGAGCAAAGCAAAAGGATGCGCAGGAAAGTAACCGTCCGCCCAAAAGCCTTGGCGATATGGAAGAGATCTATTTTTACGGATTGGCGCACTTTGGCTTACAGGTGGCCGAAGATTATCTGCGCCACCTGCATCAGGCTTTCGATAACCTTAGCCACCCCCAACTCGGCAGAAACAGCGATGCAATCGGCCCCGGCCTAGGGGTATTGCCCGTCGCCAACCACCTGATTTATTTTCGTCAGCACAGGCGGGAGGTGAATATCATCAGAGTGCTGAATCATTCCCGCGATCCGCTCAGCCGATCCTTTTTCAGCTGATCCAACGTCAAATCGCCACCAGCCCGCGTACGCCGTCCTGTTCCATATTGCTGCCGGCGCCGCGCTGCACGATGCTGCCGCGCGACATCACCAGATAGCTATCCGCCAGGTCGGCGGCAAAGTCATAGAACTGTTCCACCAGCAGGATCGCCATATCGCCCTTCGCCGCCAGCTGTTTGATCACCGCGCCGATCTCCTTGATCACCGAAGGCTGGATCCCTTCCGTCGGCTCGTCGAGGATCAGCAGCTGCGGCCGGCAGGCCAGCGCCCGGCCGATCGCCAACTGCTGCTGCTGCCCGCCGGAGAGATCGCCGCCGCGCCGATCCTTCATTTGCCGCAGCACCGGAAACAGTTCATAGATCGGATCCGGCACCGTGCGCGCGGCGGCGCCGGAAAAGCGCGCCAGCCCCATCAGCAGATTTTCCTCCACCGTCAGGCGCGGGAAAATCTCCCGCCCCTGCGGCACATAGGCGATGCCCGCCCGCACCCGCTGATGCGGCTTTTTACCGGTGATGGTTTCGCCCTGCCAACGCACGCTGCCGCTGCGCGCCGGGACCAATCCCATCAAGCATTTCAGCAGCGTGGTCTTGCCCACGCCGTTGCGCCCCAGCAGGCAGGTCACCTCGCCGATGCGCGCCTCGAACGACAGGCCGCGCAGAATGTGGCTGCCGCCGTAATATTGATTCAATTCTTCTACCTGCAGCATGATTACGCCTCCTCAGCGCCCCAGATATACCTCAATCACCCGTTCATCGGCCTGCACCTGCGCCAGCGATCCTTCCGCCAGCACCTGCCCCTGATGCAGCACCGTCACGCGATCGGCAATGGTTTCCACAAACCCCATGTCGTGTTCCACCACCATCAGCGAATGCTTGCCCGCCAGCTCGCGGAACAGTTCGGCGGTGTAGTCGGTTTCGGCGTCAGTCATGCCGGCCGCCGGTTCGTCGAGCAGCAGCAGGTGCGGCTCCTGCACCAGCAGCATGCCGATCTCGAGAAACTGTTTCTGCCCGTGGGACAGCAGCCCGGCGGGCCGGTGGCGTTCATGCCCCAGCCGCAGGGTCTTCAGCATCTCGTCGATGCGGTCGCGCTGTTCGCTGCTCAGGCGGGCGCGCAGGCAGGCCCACACCGACTTGCGGGTTTTCTGCGCGATCTCCAGATTTTCGAACACCGTCAGCGCCTCGAACACCGTCGGTTTTTGAAACTTGCGGCCGATGCCGGCGTGGGCGATCTGCATCGGCGCCAGCCGGGTCAGATCGACGGTCTGATCGTAAAACACCTTGCCGCTGTCCGGCCGGGTCTTGCCGGTGATCACATCCATCAGCGTGGTCTTGCCGGCGCCGTTGGGGCCGATCACGCAGCGCAGTTCGCCGACGCCAATGCGCAGCGACAGATCGGTCAGCGCACGAAAACCGTCGAAGCTGACGTTGACGTTGTCGAGCTGCAGCACCGGATCGGTTTGCTGCCGGTATTTATCCGCCGGCAGCGGGTGGGTAAACAGCTCGTCGGTCACTTGCATCGCTTTCATGAGGTTTTCCTCCGGCGCAGCAGGCCGATCACCCCTTTGGGCAGAAACAGCGTGACGACGATAAACATCAGGCCGAGGAAGAACTGCCAGTATTCGGGAATGGCCATGGTGAACCAGCTCTTGGCGCCGTTGACGATGCCGGCGCCGAGCAGCGGCCCCACCAGCGTGCCGCGCCCGCCGAGCGCCACCCAGATGGCGGCCTCGATCGAGTTGGTCGGCGACATTTCGCCGGGGTTGATGATGCCGACCTGCGGCACATAGAGCGCGCCGGCCAGCCCGCACAGCACCGCCGACAGCGTCCAGACGAACAGCTTGAAGCCCTTCGGATCGTAGCCGCAGAAGGTCAGCCGGTTTTCCGCATCGCGCACCGCGGTCAGCACCCGGCCGAACTTGCTGCGCGCCAGCGCAAAGCCGATGGCCAGGCTGGCGGCCAGCAGCAGCACCGTCGCCAGGAACAGCGCCACCCGCGTGCCGGGGGCGGTGATGGGAAAGCCGAGCAGCGTGGTAAAACCGGTAAAGCCGTTATTGCCGCCGAAGCCGGTCTCGTTGCGAAAGAACAGCAGCATGCCGGCATAGGTCAGCGCCTGGGTCATGATCGAGAAATACACCCCTTTGATTTTTGAGCGGAAGGCGAAGTAGCCGAACAGGAAGGCCAGCAGACCCGGCACCAGCACGATCAGGCACAGCGCCCAGGCGAAATGCTGGGTGCCGCTCCAGAACCACGGCAGCTCATTCCAGGAGAGGAACGCCATAAACGCCGGCAGCCCGTCGCCCGCCGCCTGCCGCATCAGGTACATGCCCATGGCGTAGCCGCCGAGCGCGAAGAACAGCCCGTGGCCGAGCGACAGCAGCCCGGCATAGCCCCACACCAGATCGAGCGCCACCGCCACCACCGCGTAGCACAGGATCTTGCCCGCCAGCGTCAGGGTATAGGTGGACACCGCCAGCGGATGATCCGCCGGCAACAGCGTCATGAACGGCATCACCAGCAGCGCCAGCAACGCCAGAGCGCCGATGCTCAACGCCAGCCGGGGCGCTTTCTGCACGCCGGTTACGGTCAATGGTTGGCTCATCAGTCAATCACCCTGCCCTTGAGGGCGAACAGCCCCTGCGGACGCTTTTGAATAAACAGAACGATCAGCACCAGGATCAGGATCTTGCCCAACACGGCGCCGATCTGCGGCTCGAGGATCTTGTTGACAATGCCGAGGCCGAAGGCCGCCGCCACCGTCCCCGCCAGCTGGCCGACGCCGCCGAGCACCACCACCAGGAACGAATCGATGATGTAACCTTGCCCCAGCTCCGGCCCGACGTTGCCCAACTGCGACAGCGCCACCCCGCCGAGCCCGGCGATGCCGGATCCCAGCCCGAAGGCCAGCATGTCCACCCGACCGGTGGGCACGCCGCAGCAGGCTGCCATCGCGCGGTTTTGCGTCACCGCGCGCACGTTCATGCCGAGCCGGGTCTTGTTCAGCAGCAGCCAGGTCAGCGCCAGCACCAACAGCACGAACGCGATCACCGCGATGCGGTTCCACGGCAGCACCAGGTTCGGCAGCAGTTGCACGCCGCCCGACAGCCACGCCGGGTTGGCGACCTCGACGTTCTGCGCGCCGAACAGCACCCGCACCAGCTGGATCAGTACCAGGCTGATGCCCCAGGTAGCCAGCAGGGTTTCCAGCGGCCGGCCATACAGGTGGCGGATCACCGTGCGCTCCAGCAGCATGCCGATCCCGGCGGTGATGGCGAACGCCACCGGCAGCGCCGCCAGCGGGTAGAGCGCCAGCCACTGCGGCGCAAACTGCTGAAACAGCCCCTGCACCAGGTAAGCGGAATAGGCGCCGAGCATCAGCATTTCGCCGTGCGCCATATTGATGACGCCGAGCAGGCCGTAGGTGATCGCCAGCCCGAGCGCCGCCAGCAGCAGGATCGAGCCGAGCGACAGGCCGCTGAACGCCTGGCCGAGCAGATCGCCGATCATCAGGCGATGCTGCACCCGCTGCAGGCTGCGTTGCGCCTCGGCGCGCACCGCGGCGTCCGGCTCGTGAGCGGCGTCGGTCAACGCCTGCAGCCGCGCGCGGGTTTCCGGCTCGCCCGATTCCCCCAGCAGCCGCACCGCATTGAAGCGCACCTGCGGGCTGGCGTCGGTCAATTGCAGGTTCGCCAGCGCAATGCTCAGCGCGTCGCGTACCTGCGGGTCTTTCTCCTGCGCCAACCGCCGGGTCAACAGCGGCAACTGCTCGCCCTGCGCTTCGCGCTGCAGCGCGGTCGCCGCCTGCAGCCGCACCGCCGCGTCCGCGCTGACCAGCCGCTGCGCCGACAACGCGTTGGCGATCAGAATGCGCAGCCGGTTGTTCAGCCACACCTTCTTCGGTTCGCCAACCGGGGCCGCCTCGCCCTCGAGCGGCAGATAGCGATCGCCCTGGCGGATAAAGGCGCGCTTCGCCCCGTCGATCGCCACGGTTTCCTGCTGCAGCCCCTGCAGCAGCGGCAGGCGCGCGGCGTCCGGCTCGGCCGCCCAGGCCTGCAGCAACTTGGCCTGCTGCGCACGGTTGGCCGCCGCGAACTCATCGGCCGGCCCGGCCTGCGCCAGCAGGGGCCAGGCGCACAGCAGCCACAGCCCGACGCGCAGAGAGGATAAAAACGGAGATTGCATCAGCTGCCTCTTCTGTTGGGCCGGCGGGCGCTGGGCCGCGCCGGCGCTGAGTGACGTTAATTTCCGCCTTTCACCGGGTAATCCGGTTTTTTGTCGTTGCCGGCGATATACGGGCTCCACGGCTGCGCGCGCACCGGTGCCTCGGTCTGCCATACCACGTTGAACTGGCCGTTGCCCTCGATCTCGCCGATCATCACCGGCTTGTGCAGGTGGTGATTGGTCTGGTCCATGGTCAGCGTGAAGCCCGACGGCGCGGCGAAGGTTTGCCCGGCCATCGCCGCGCGCACCTTATCGACGTCGGTGGTGCCGGCCTTTTCCACCGCCTGCGCCCACATGTGGAGGCCGACGTAGGTGGCCTCCATCGGATCGTTGGTCACCGCGGTGGCGTAATTCGGCAGGTTGTGCGCCTTGGCGTAGGCTTTCCACTGACTGACAAACTGCTTGTTGGTCGGGTTATCCAGCGATTCGAAGTAGTTCCAGGCCGCCAGGTTGCCCACCAGCGGTTTGGTGTCGATGCCGCGCAGCTCTTCCTCGCCGACCGAGAAGGCGATCACCGGCACGTCGGTGGCCTTGACGCCCTGGTTGGCCAGCTCTTTGTAGAACGGCACGTTGGAGTCGCCGTTGATGGTGGAGATCACCGCCGTGTTGCCGCCGGCGGCGAATTTTTTGATGTTGGCGACGATGGTCTGGTAATCGCTGTAGCCGAACGGCGTGTAGACCTCTTCGATATCCTTGTCCTGTACGCCTTTGCTGTGCAGGAAGGCGCGCAGGATCTTGTTGGTGGTGCGCGGATAGACGTAATCGGTGCCCAGCAGGAAGAAGCGCTTGGCGCCGCCGCCGTCCTCGCTCAGCAGGTATTCCACCGCCGGGATCGCCTGCTGGTTCGGCGCCGCGCCGGTATAGAACACGTTCGGCGACATCTCTTCGCCCTCGTATTGCACCGGGTAGAACAGCAGCCCGTTCAGCTCCTCAAACACCGGCAGCACCGACTTGCGCGACACTGAAGTCCAGCAGCCGAACACCGCCGCCACCTTGTCCTGGCTCAGCAGCTGGCGCGCCTTTTCGGCGAACAGCGGCCAGTTGGAGGCCGGATCCACCACCACCGGCTCCAGCTTTTTGCCGAGCACCCCGCCTTTGGCGTTGATCTCGTCGATGGTCATCAGCGCCACATCCTTCAGCGGCGTCTCGGAAATCGCCATGGTGCCGGAAAGCGAACTCAGAATGCCGACCTTGATGGTGTCGGCGGCCTGCGCGCTCCAGGCCAGGCCCAGGCCGACAGCGGCGGCGGACAGCGCAAAAGCTTTGATAAAACGACGACGTTGCATAGTTCAAACTCCTGATGTGTGTGAAATCAAAATCGTTACGCCGAGCGCGCCGGCTGCTGGGCCCGCGCCTGGTGCAACATGTGCAGCGTTATTTTTCGTACCTCTGCCTTGCTGACGGCGATATGCTCGCCGAGCAGCGCTTGCGCCGCCCCGCTTTGCCGCTGCAGGATCGCCTGCAAAATGGCGGCGTGTTCGCGGTAGGTGGCGTCCACCCGCGCCTGCTGGGTGAAATCCAGCCGGCGAATGATGCGGATCTTTTCGGTCAGCTCGCGGTGGATGCGCGCCATTTCGCCGTTGCCCGCCGCGGCCACCAACGCCTGGTGAAACTGCTCGTCGTGCTGCGACACCGCCTGGCCGTCCGCCAGACGCGGCGCTTCGGTCCAAAAACGGTTCAGCGCCGCCAGCGCGGCCGGCGTTTCCCCGGCCGGCCATTCGCACAGCCGTTTCACCGCCTCTTGTTCCAGCACGATGCGCAGGTCGTACAGCTCTTCGAAGTAGGCAAAATCGAACGGCCGCACCTGCCAGCCGCTGCGAAACAGCACCTCGACATAGCCTTCGCGCTCGAGTCGAAACAGCGCCTGGCGCACCGGCGTGCGGCTGGCCGCCATGCGCTGCGCCACGTCGCTTTCGCTGAAGCGATCGCCCGGCAGCAGGCGAAACTCGAAGATGTCGGCCTTGAGCTGCAGATAAATGCGCTCCGCCAGCCCCTCCGGCCGCGCCTTGTGCTCTCCGTTGGTGATTTGCATCTTCGCCCCTCCGTTCAGATCGCTTTTTCCAGCCACAGCAGGGCGTCGCCCGGCCCGACCGGCCGCCCCTGCCGGCAGCTGATGCGTTTGACGATCCCGGCGCGCGGCGCGGTGACCGCCAATTCCATCTTCATCGCCTCGACCACGATCAGCGGCTGCCCGGCCGCCACCGCCTGCCCCGGTTCCACCAGGATCTTCCACACGCTGCCGTTCAGATCGGCGCTGACCAGATCGCCATCGATCGCGTCTTCTTCAACCGGCGGCAACAGCTGCGCCTCGGCCTCGTCGTCATCGCTGCGCCAGCGCGCCACTTCGGCGATGAACGCCTGCTGCTGGCGATGCTGGAAGTCGGCGATCGCCCCGGCGTTGTCGGCCAGGAAATCGGTGTAGGCGGCGAAGTCGAATTCGCTCTCTTCGATGCGCACCTGCATGCGCCCTTCGCGGAACGCTTCGCGCTGCTCGTCCAGTTCTTGCTCGCTGACCGGGTAGAAGCGCACCTGATCGAAGAAGCGCAGCAGCCAGGGTTCACCGGCGGTGAACTGCGGGTTTTTGAGGAATTTGTTCCAGATCGGCAGCGTGCGCCCCACCAGCTGGTAACCGCCCGGCGAATCCATGCCGTAGATGCACATGTACATGCCGCCGATGCCGACCGTCCCTTCGGCGGTGTGGGTGCGCGCCGGGTTGTATTTGGAGCTCAGCAGGCGATGGCGCGGATCGAGCGGCACCGCGCAGGGCGCGCCGAGGTAGACGTCTCCCAGCCCGAGGATCAGGTAGCTGGCGTCGAACAGGATGTCGCGCACCTGCTCGCGTCGGCTCAGGCCGTTGATGCGCTGAATGAAATCGACGTTGTTCGGCAGCCAGGGCGCCGAAGCGCGCACCGTCTGCTGATAGCGATCGACCGCCCCCAGCGTGGCCGAATCCTCGAACGCCATCGGCAGCCAGACGGTGCGCGTCGGCACCTTCAGGCGGCTGACGTCCCCCAGCGCCCGTTCGCGCGCCAGCAGGCGCTGCAGCAGATCGGCCTGGCTTATCAGCCGGCTGTCGTAGCGGATCTGCAGCGAACGCACGCCCGGCGCCAGCTCCGCCACGCCCGGTATCGCCTCCTGCCGCAGCGACTGCATCAGCAGATGAATGCGCAGCCGCAGCGCCAGATCGAGCACGTTGTCGCCGTACTCCATCAGGATGTAGCCGTCTCCCGCCTGGCGATACGCCACCGCCGGGCGCCCTTCCGCCGCCGGCAGCGCCGCCAGCACCGCGGCGGAAACGGTCTCCGCCGGGGCCAGATCCGGCGGCGGCAGGGTGATGGCCTTCACCGCCGCCAGCGCTTCGATGCTGCCGAGCTGCGCCTGTTCCAGCGACTGCGCCTGGCGAAAACCGATCGGATGGAACCGGATGCGGTCGCCCGGCTTCACCTGCCCCACTTTCCACAGCTCGGCCTTGGCGATGGTCACCGGGCAGACGAAGCCGCCGAGGCTCGGCCCGTCGCGGGTCAGGATCACCGGGAAGTCGCCGGTGAAATTGATCGCGCCGATGGCGTACTCGCAGTCGTGCACGTTGGAAGGATGCAAACCGGCTTCGCCGCCGTCCTCTCTCGCCCACTCGGGCTTCGGCCCCGCCAGGCGCACGCCGAGGCGATTGGAGTTGTAATGCACCTGCCAGTCGGTGGCGAAGAAGGCGTCTATCGATTCGGCGGTGAAAAAGTCCGGCGCGCCGTGCGGCCCGTACAGCACGCCGATGTGCCACTGGTCGCCGTAGTGCGGGATCAGGCTGTCGTCCATCGCCTGCGGCGCGGCGATCGGCGCCGGCGTGGTGCTGGCGGCCAATTCCGGTTGAGCGATCGCCAGCATGTCCGCCACGCGCAAGGTGCGCCCGGCGTGGCCGCCGAACTGGCCGAGCGCGAAGGTGGAGCGGCTGCCGAGATACACCGGCACGTCGAAGCCGTTGCGTACCGCCAGATAGGTGCGGCAGCCGTGCGTGGCGCGCCCCAGCGTCAGCACCTGCCCGGCCCGCACCGCGATCGGCCGCCAGTAGGTGACCGCTTCGCCGTCCAGATCGGCCGGGCAGCTGGCACCCGTCAGCGCGATGGTGGCGTCGCAGTGAAAGCGCAGCGTCGGCCCCTGCAGGGTGAACTCCAGCCCGGCGGCCGCCGGGTGGTTGCCGACGATGCGGTTGGCCAGCCGGAACGCGAAGTCGTCCATCGGGCCGGACGGCGGCACGCCGATGTCCCAATAGCCGAGGCGGCCGGGATAGTCCTGCACGCTGCTGTAGGTGCCGGGTTGCAGCACTTCGAGGCAGTGCGGCTGGTAATGCAAATCGTCCAGCAGGCGCGTCCAAACGTCGCCGCGCTGAAATTGCGGCGTGGCGATCACCTGCCGCAGATAATCGAGGTTGGTGGCGATGCCGTGCAAACGGGTCGCCGCCAGCGCCACGCGCAGTTTTTCCAGCGCCTGCGCGCGGTCAGCGCCGTGTACGATCAGCTTGGCGATCATCGGGTCGTAAAACGCCGAGACTTCGCTGCCGGTCGCCACCCAACCGTCGAGGCGCACGTCGGCGGGGAAATGCACCTCGGTCAGCACGCCGGGGCTGGGCTGGAAGTTCTTCAGCGGATCTTCGGCATAGAGGCGCACTTCGATCGCCGCGCCCTGCGGCGCGCGTTGCAACGCCGCCCAATCCAGCGCATCGCCCGCCGCCACCTGCAGCATGCAGGCGATCAGATCCAGGCCAGTGACCATCTCGGTGACCGGGTGCTCGACCTGTAAGCGGGTGTTCACTTCGAGGAAGTAAAACTCGTCGCGCGCGGCGTCGTAAATAAATTCCACGGTGCCGGCGCTGCGATAGTTCACCGACTCGCCCAGCGCCACCGCTGCCCGATGCAGCGCCTGGCGGGTCGCCGCCGGCAGGTGTGGCGCCGGGGTTTCCTCCACCACTTTTTGGTTGCGGCGCTGCAGCGAGCAGTCGCGCTCGCCGAGCGCCGCCACCCGCCCCTGGCCGTCGCCGAAAATCTGCACCTCGACGTGACGCGCCCGATCGACGAAGCGTTCGATAAACGCGCCGGCGTCGCGGAAGAACTGCTCTCCCAGCCGTTTGACGCTGTCGTAAGCCTCGCGCAGCGCCGCCTCGTCGTCACAGCGCGTCAGGCCGATGCCGCCGCCGCCGGCGGTGCTTTTCAGCATCACCGGGTAGCCGATGCGCTCGGCGGCGGCAACCGCCTGCTCCACGCTCTCCAGCAAGCCGGTGCCCGGCGTCATCGGCACCCCGGCCAACGCCGCCAGCTCGCGCGCCCGGTGCTTGAGACCGAACTCGCGCATCTGCGCCGCCGTCGGGCCGATAAAGGCGATGCCCGCCGCCTCGCAGGCGTCGGCAAACTCGGCGCTCTCGGACAAAAAGCCGTAGCCGGGGTAGATCGCCTGCGCGCCGGTGGCTGCCGCCGCCGCAAGGATCTTGTCGATGCTCAGGTAGCTGTCGGCGGCCTTGTCGCCGCCGAGCGCCACCGCCCTGTCGGCTTCGGTGACGTGCGGCGCATTGCGGTCGGCGTCGGAATAAACCGCCACGCTGGTGACGCCCAGGCGTTTCAGGGTGCGAATGGCGCGGCAGGCGATTTCGCCGCGGTTAGCGATCAGTACGGTAGTAAACATGTTCATGCCCCCTTAACGCCGGCGAGATAGTCGCGCCAGCCGCCAAACTCGGTAATATCCGTGGCACCTTCCAGCGCCCAGGCTTCGCAAATAAACCCCTTCACCCGCCGGCCGTCCGCCAGCAGCAGCGTGCCGATACCCAAGGGCGCCGGAATTTCCGCCACAAACTCGCCGAAACGGGCCAGCGGAATGTCCCACAGCTCAAGACGGATCGCCGCTCCCTGCGCCGCGCGCGCCAGCCCCGGCTTCGGCGGCTCGGTATCGGCCAGCGCGTACAGGCGGTAACAGGGGGCGGTGACGGTTTGCTCCACCCGCACCGCGTCGCGCTGCGTCAGCTGGACGTTGAGCGGCATACCGCTGAGGTGAGCGCCCACTACCGCCAGACGCACGTGTCCCGAAGACGGCGCCGGCGCGGGCTGCGGCGGCAATGCCCGGCCGGTTGCGCCGAGCGGCAAGGCGCTTTGCCGTTGCCAGCGCAGGCCAAACGCCGCCAGCGCCCGGTCATGCCAGGCGGGCGCAATCAGGGTGATGCCCGCCGGCAGCCCGTCTTCGCGCAGCGGCCCCGGCAGCGCCAGCGCGCTCAGATCGGCCAGGTTGGTGAAATTGGTGTAAGTGCCGAACTGCGAATTGAACAGCACCGGCTCCTGCGCCATCTCCGCCAGGGTGCGAATAGTGGGCGCGGTCGGCACCACCAGCGCGTCGAACGGCGCCAGCCGCTGAGCGATCTGCCGCGCCAATTCGGCACGCAGGTATTCCGCCTTGTAGGCGTCGCAGGCGCTGTAGCCCAGGCCGTTGCCGACGATGCCGCGCACCACCGGGTCGATAGCCTGCGGGTTCGCTTCCAGCACCTGCTCAATCGCCACGGTGCGCTCCGCCACCCAGGGGCCGTAATACAGCTGCTCCGCCAGGGTGCGAAACGGCGCGAAATCGAGGAGCTCCAGCGTGGCGCCGCCCGCCTGCAGCTGCGCCAATGCGCGGTGAAACGCCCGCTCGGCCTGCACGTCACCGAAAAACTCCAGCTGGGCGGGAACGGCAAAACGCGGCGCGGCGGGGATATCCGCCGGCGCGGTATGCGGATCGGGGCGGGAATACGGATCTGCTTCGTCAAAGCCGCTCGCCAGTTCCGCCACCTGCGCGGCATCGGCCACCGTCAGCGCGAAGACCGATACCGTATCGTTCAACCGGCAGGCCGGCACCACGCCGCGGTTGGACAACCGCCCTTTGGTCGGCTTCAGCCCGACGATGTTGTTGAACCCGGCGGGCACGCGGCCCGAACCGGCGGTGTCGGTGCCCAGCGCGAACGGCACCAGGCCGCGCGCCACCACCGAGGCGGAGCCGGAGCTGGAGCCGCCGCTGACGTAGCGGCTGTCGAAGCTGTTGACCACTGCGCCATAGGGTGAGCGGGTGCCCACCAACCCGGTAGCGAACTGGTCGAGATTGGTTTTACCGAGGGCGATCGCCCCGGCGGCGCGCAGGTTGGCGACCACGGTGGCGTCCGCCGCGGCCTGATAGGTGAACGCCGGGCAGGCGGCGCTGGTCGGCCAGCCGCCGACGTCGATATTGTCTTTGATGGCGAAGGGCACGCCGAACAGCGGCAGGCGGCTGAGATCGCCGGCGACTGCTTCGAGCCTCTGTGCCAGTTGCCGATACTGCCGCTCGCGCTGCGCCGGGGTGGCGAGATACAGCCAGGCGTTGTCGTCTGAATCCAAATCGGCGACCAGCGCTTCGATCGTGGCGCTGACGCAGGCGAGGCGCTCGCCCGCCGGACGGGTTTGATAATGGTGCTGCCATTCACTGAGGGTAAAACCGCACGTTTCAACAGGGTCGCTCATCGGCTGAATTCCATCTGGTACACAAGATGGGATTCAACAGAGCAACCGGCGTGCCAATTTTTAATCTCATGATTTCAATAAATTATAATTAAAACTTATGACGACGACGGCGAACGACCTGCACCAGCGGCGCGCAGCGGGAGAACAAAAAGAGTGCAATAAGGGGATGATGCAGAGGAAAACCGGGGCGACGACGCTCGCCGCTCCGGGAGGGGGATGTGGATCAGTCGTTGATACGTTTCAAACCGATCGAGGTAATGCAGTAGGTCTGTTGCTTGCCCTTCTCCGCCAACCGCACGTGCTGCATCTCGTTGACGATCGCCAGACGGTTGTCCGGCTCTTCATGCCGCAGATGGATCACCTCACCGCCATAGCCTGACAGCGGCAGCACCCAGGTTTTAGCCGGCTGATTTTGGCTGCCGATGACGTCGTAGCTGAGCAAGGTGTTACCGTCCGCATCCGTCACGCTGAGGAAGGCGTAGCTGTCGGCAAAGTAGTGGTGGGCAATCCCCGCCGCCAGCGTCACGGTCACGGTTTTCTTCACCAGATCGACGGCGCCGGTCAGAAACTGGCGATCGCCGATCCCTTTGCAAACCACGGTAAACGCATTGCCGACGTTAGCGTCCGGCGGCGTATTGTCGGCGGGCAGGCAATCCCGATAGGTCGCCAACAGCGACTCGCGCTGCGGCTCGGCGAAGGTTCCGATCGCCAGATAAATATCGTCCTTGAACGACGACGGCGCGTAGTAAGCCGGCAGCAGGCGGCGCAAACGCTGCGCCGCCTGTTCCAGGCGCGCCAGCAGCGCTTGCTCGGGATCGCCGGGCAACGCCGGATTTTTCAGCCCGCTTTTTTCGATACGCAGCACGTTGGTGTTGTTTTTGTTGTCGATGACGCCGGCCGCCGCCGGATTCAAGCGCACCCGGCTCGGCTCCACATGGTAAATCTCGATGTCATCGCCCTCGGCAAACGGCAGCTCGTCGTGGCTCAACGTAGCCTGAGTGCCCTGAATCTCCTTAGTGAAGCGCACCGCGCCCTGCCGATCGCGCAGCGTCACTCGGGCATAGGTTTCACCGGGGAAGTAGGAATGCGGCGTGGTACTGGTCACGTCAACCACCACTGCGCCCTTGGCGCGATCGACGACCACGGTGGCGAAGACCGCATCGCTCAGGCCCAACAGAGCGATCTCCTGTGAAACGATCGGCGAAGCGGCTTTGCGTTCGAAGCGAAGCGTTACCGCGTTTTTCCCCTGCTTCACCGTCAGGTAACCCGCCGTTGGCCGATATTTGCGATCCTTGCCGGTCGGTAACCGCAGGGTGTACACGCCGATCGGCAACGCATTCAGGGCCAGGGTCGGCGCGTCGATACGGACCTTGTGGGCATAGCGCGCCCCTTCCATCAGCACCAGATCCTCACCGTAGATCTGCGCAAAGTCATCGATATCCAGACTCAGGGCGACATCGCCTTTCAGGCCGCTCGCCTTGAGCTGAGAGGAATCGACCAGGCGCAGGGAGGAATCCAGCTTCAGCTGTGCCTGCACCGCCGGCAAACTCTGCGCATCCACCAGTTGATACAGCGGATACACCGCCTTGGCGTGGCTGAACGCGTTGAGATCGCGCTGCGTTTGGGTGATCACGCCGCCGGTCAGCTCGACGAACGGCGTCACGTCGATTTGCTCGCCGGCCGCGGCGAAGCTTGCCGACAGCAGATCCAGCAAGGCATGTTCGGACGGCACGAAACCCGGCGTATTGCAGCTTTGGCGATACTGCTGGTTAAAGTGCGTGAAGGCGTTCTTGCCTGCCTTGTCGACCATCAGCATCGCGAAGAACAGCTTGGAGCGCAGATCCCACTGGTTGAGCGGCGTGCCCTGAGCGATCAGATCGACGATTTTCTTCTCGACGCCGGCCGCGTTGCCGTAGTTATACAGCCACCCTTCCTGGTATTTGCGCTCTCCCAGCATCACGTCCTGATAGCAAGCGGCGTAAATATTGTTCCACATCTCACCGGTGGAGAAATATTTGTCGCCCATAAAGTGCCCCTGATAGCCGTGCGCAATCTCATGCAGGCTGCCCCAGTTGCTGTCTTTCGGCGTCAGCCAGAAGCTGCTGACCGAGTTGCTGGTTTCCGCCGTCCAGCGCCCGCCGTAATACGCGGCGCCGGCGCCGTGTTTATCGGCCTTCATAAAGTAGCGGTTGCGAATATTGCGATCGGATTCGTGTTCGGCCTCGAACGAGACGCCGGTCAGCGCATTGTAGAAGGTGAAAATGCGGTCATAGTAGGCGATCAGCCCGTCGATGTTTTTCGCTTCGCCCAGCGACTTCAGCGCCGGTTTACTGATTTTCGGCACCAGCAATACCGCGTATTCCGCATCGACCAGCGCAAACTCGGCGTCCCGATCGTCCCAGCGGGCGAAGAATGCGGCTTCGTTTTCGCCACGGCGATAAACCGGCAGCGCTTTCGCCGTGTCCGGATACTCGAACTCCAGCGCCGGTTCGCCCTGCCCGTACGGCGTATCGATAAACGGCACCGAGACGGCATTGACCTGGGCCTCGACCCAGCTCGCGCCGACGCTGAATTCAACCTCCGTTTTGCTGTCGTCATTCAGCAAGCGCAGCGTGAGCTTGCCGGTAAACGCCGCGTTGGTCTGCCGCACTCGCAGCACCTGCCCGGCGGCGAGAATGATGCCCAGGTGCTGGCGATCGTGGTCGATACCCTTGCTCATGCCTGCCGCATCCAGCCAGACCGGCCGGGTCAACGTGTAAAGTGATTGGGTTTTCGTGATGGTTGGCATCCTGCTTTCCTCATGGTTGGGGGGATTGAATTGACCATGAGAAAGTAACCGGAGGGGCGGCCCGCCCTCCATCGATGGCGGATGGCTGAGGGCCAGTACAACAACGGCGGGCGGGAGAGCGGCAAAAAAAAAGGCGCAACCTTGCGATTGCGCCCGATGTTCGATGAACGCTGCGCGCTACTCGCCGCGAACGCGCTGCGCCAGCCCTTTGAGGAAGTAGCGCAGCATCTGATCGCCGCACGGACGGTAGTTCTTGGTGCCTTCTTTGCGGAACAGCGCGCTCAGCTCCGGCTTGGAGATACGGAAGTCCACCGCGGTGAAGATCTGGTGCATGTCGGTGTCTTTCAGCTCAAACGCCACGCGCAGCTTTTTCAGCACCAGGTTATTGGTGATCGGCAGCTCAACCGCCGGCGCCGGGAACTTGTCGTCCTTGCCGCGCTTGAAGAACACCAGGCCGTTGAGGAAGTGCGCCATCACTTCGTCCGGGCACTTCTCGTAGCCCGGCTCGCCTTCTTTGATCACGTAAGCGTCCATCGCCGACACCGCCACCTCGAAATCGTCCAGTTTGATAATCTCGACCATTTTGGCGTTGTTAATGCTCAGCATATAGCGCACGCTGCGCAGCACGTCGTTGTTCATCATGGGATTGCATTGCCTTATTTGTCTAACGGGGACGTGCGCACATTGCGAAACGAAATGACTGCCACACACCTTGAATGTGCGGCAGTATAGGGATCGGCAAGGGGTTTCTCAATCGATTTGGCTTTTTTGCTGATACAGCGGGATGTCTTCGCCGATGATGTACTTGTTGCGCAGCATCGACGAGACCTTATCCATGATCATCACCACCACCACCAGGATCAGGGTGATGAACATCACCACGTCCCAGTTCCACAGCCGCATGTTCTCCGCGTACACCAGGCCGATGCCGCCGGCGCCGACGAAGCCCAGCACCGCCGCAGAGCGGGTGTTGGACTCGATCTGGTACAGGCTGAGCGCCAGGAAGGTGGGGAACGATTGAGTGAAGATGCCGTAGCGGTGCTTCTGCAACCCGTTGGCGCCTACCGCCGTCAGGCCACGGCTGGGGGACTTGTCCACCGCCTCGTGCCCTTCGGCGTACAGTTTGCCCAGCAGCCCGACGTCCTGCATCACGATCGCCAACACCCCGGCCAGCGGCCCCATGCCGACGGCGCGCACGAAGATAAGCCCCCAGATCGCCATGTCGATGCCGCGCAGCACGTCCAGCAAGCGGCGCACCAGCACGGAGATCGGCCGCAGCAGCGGCGTCGACATCACGTTGCGCGCGGCGAAGAACGACAGCGGCAGCGCGATCAGCGACGCGGTAATGGTGCCGGCGAACACGATGGCGATGGTGATGCCGATCTGCTGGAAGTAGTACATGAACGGCCAGTTGACGAAGTCGTGCCAGACGAACATGCGCAGGAAATAGCGCCCCAGCTGCTGGCAGCCGTTGATAAACTGCGGCCAGGTAATGCCGAACACCAGGAAGAAGAACACGTAGTACAGCACGATCGCCAATGCTATCAGGCCGACGGTGCGCAGGTAGCGCCCCTGCTGCGCGAAGATCGCCGGATGCTGCTGTTTCAACTGGCGCAGCGTTTCCGCCGACGCCGGAGTGCCCGCTATCATTTTGCCCCCTCCACCACGCGCTTGCGCAGCTCGCCCGACACATAGTCGAGCACGGAAACCACTACGATAATCAACAGCAGCGTCATGCTGACCTGATCGTAGCGGTCGAGTTTAATGTTGGTCATCAGCTCCTGGCCGATGCCGCCCGCCCCCACCAGCCCCAAAATGGTCGACTGGCGGAAGTTGATCTCCAGCCGCATGAAGCTGTAGGAAAGAAACACCGGCTTCACCTGCGGCCACAGGCCGAAGCGCATGCGCTGCAGCGGCGTGGCGCCGCAGGCCGCCAGCCCACGCACCGGTTTGTTGGAGGCGGTTTCGATCGATTCGTAGAACAGCTTGGTCAGGCTGCCGATGGTGTGCAGCGCCAGCGCCAGGAAGCCGGGAATAGCGCCGATGCCGAACGCCATCACGAACATCACCGCCCACGCCAGCTCCGGCATGGTGCGCAAGAACGCCACCAGCGTGCGGATCGCCAGCCGCACCGAGGCCGGGGTATAGGTGTTGCCGGCCGCCAGAAACGCCAGCACGGTCGCCACCAGCACCGAGAAAATGGTCGCCGCCAGCGCCAGCTGCAGGGTCTCCCAGATCAGCGGCAGCTGGATATTCAGGCGGTAACCCCAGTAGGCCAGCGAGCCCTCGGTGCGCCCGTCGGCGAACAGCAAAGGCCAGTGCAGCGTCGGAATGGTTTCGGCCAGGTAGTCGAAGAAGTGCGGAATAGACACCCAGACGGTGTGCAGGTTGAACTCGGCGAGGTTGCCGGCGCCCAGGTACAGCGCCACCAGCCCGAGCGACCACAGCAGCGCTTCGCGCTTTTGCTTGCTGCGGATCCGTTGGTAATAGTGTGCGAAATCGGTATTCAAAAGAGGTCTTCCATCTTTATGGAACAAGGGGCTCAGCACGCTGAACCCCTTCATTCTGACGGCCAGGGCAGCCGGGAATTAACGGTCGCCTTTGGTCAGCTCGCGCTTCATATCGATGATGGTCTGGTATTCCGCCAGGGTGGTGTCGCCGATGTGCTGCTTGCCGCCCATCGCTTTGATAAAGCACTGGTGATCGTCTTTATCCAGCTTCTTGATGGCGGTGACCACTTTGGCCTTGAAGTCGGCCGGCAGCGAGTTGCTCACCAGGATCGGGCCGTTCGGGATCAGCGGCGACTGCCAGATGATGCGGATCTGTTTCATCAGGTCCGGGTGATCCATGCGGATCATGCGGGTGAACGCGCCGCTGGTGTAGCCGGTGTTGTAGTCGCCGATCATCGACGCCCAGGTCACCGCGCCTTCGAACTGGCCGTTCAGCACGCCGAGGATGTCCTGCTCGTGGCCGCCGGAGAAGGTGACGCTGGAGAAGGTGTTGTTGTATTTGTTGTCGACCGTGCCGCCGAACAGCTTTTTAAACGCCTGGTTCGGGATCAGGAAGCCGGAGGTGGAATCCGGATCGGCGAAGCCGATAGCCTTGCCTTTCAGGTCTTCCAGTTTCTGGTAGGGGCTGCCGGCCTTCACCACCACCACCGAGTGGTAGCCGCGCGACTGGTCGACGTCGTCGACCGCGATGCCGACGATGTCCACCGCTTTCGGATCCTTGATGTAGACCGAGGCGAACGACGACGGAGACATGCTCAGCACCAGGTCAATCTTGCCGCCCAGCAGGCCCTGGATCACGCCGGAATAGTCGGACGAGTTGCGCAGCTTGGTATCGACGTTCAGCTCTTTGTCCAGGAACTGCTTCACGCACTGGTTATCGCCGATCTGCTGGGTGGCGTTCTGGCCGCCGAGAATGCCCAGGTTCAGCTCTTTCGGCGCATCCGCTGCGGCAGCATTAAATACCATCATCGCGCCGGCCATCAGGGTGGTCAGACTCAATACTTTTTTCATTAGGTGTGCCTTGTGTGTAAAGGGTAAAGGTCAAAAGTGCTTCAATGGATCTGATTGGCTTCTTCGCCATACAGCTGGTGCAGGATCCGTTCGTTCAGTTGCGAAGGATGCCCGTCAAACACGATCTTCCCGTGGGCGATGCCGATCACCCGCGAGCAATACTCTTTCACCAGTTCGACCGAGTGCAGGTTCACCATCACCGCGATGCCGTCTTCGCTGATTTTTTGCAGCGCGTCCATGATGCGGCGGGTGTTTTTCGGATCGAGCGACGCCACCGGCTCATCGGCCAGCAGGATTTGCGGGTTTTGCATCAGCGCGCGGCAGATGGCGACGCGCTGCATCTGGCCGCCGGAGAGGTTCTCGGCGCGCTGCAGCGCGTGCGGCAGCATGTTGAGCCACTGCAACAGCTCGATGGCGCGAGCGCGGTCGGCGTCATCGAACAGTTTGAAGAAGGATTTCAGAGTGGAAGTGTGGCTCAGACGGCCCAGCAGCACGTTGGTCATCACGTCCAGCCGCGGCACCAGGCAGAAGTCCTGGAAGATCATGCCGCAGCGCGCGCGCCACTGGCGCATCTGGCGGCCGGCCAGCTGGGCGATATCCTGCGCCGCGCCATCGTCTTCGAAGTGCAGCATCTCGCCGCAGCTGGAAGGAATGGTGCCGTTCAGGGTGTGCAGCAGCGTGGACTTGCCCGCGCCGGAGCGGCCGATCACCGCCACGAATTCGCCGGCGTGCAGATCGAAATTGATGTCATCCAGCACGCGCTGCTGCGCTTTGTAGGCCTTGCCGAGTCCCTTTACCGATAATACTTTGCGGGATGCGGCGGCGTGCTGCCCTGGAAAGTCGTGCTGTGCCAATTTTAACAGTGCCTGAGCCATATGATTTCTCTGGTTTCAGTGGCTAATCATTATGGGCACCTATTAACGGATAAGTTTATGACGGTGGGATGATGGTTTTATGGCCGGAGCGTGACGCGTGCCGCCCCGGCGTTCGCCTCACGCCAGGGTGAAGAAGTCCAGCCCCAGCGCCGTCTTGACCTGTTGCAGCGTCTGCTGGCTGACCTGATGCGCGCGGCGGGTGCCGTGCTGCAGGATGCGCGTCAGCTCGCCTTTATCGGCGATGAATTCGGCGCGGCGGGTGCGGATCGGCTCAAGCAGGCTCTGCAGGCAATCCTCCAGCAGCCGTTTGATTTTCACGTCCCCCAACCCGCCGCGGCGGTAATGCGCCTTCAGATCCGCCACCAGCGCGGCGTCTTCGCAGAAGGCGTCCAGGTAGGTGAACACCATGTTGCCCTCCACCCGGCCGGGATCGCTGACGTTGAGATGGCCGGGGTCGGTGAACATGCTCATCACCGCCTTGTGCACCTCGTCGGCGCCGGCGCCAAGCTGAATGGCGTTGCCGCGTGATTTCGACATCTTGCCCTGCCCGTCCAGCCCCGGCAGACGCCCGACGTTGCTCAACAACGGCCGGCACTCCGTTAATATCGGTTGGCCGACGATGTGGTTGAAACGCCGCACGATCTCATTGGTTTGCTCCAGCATCGGCAGCTGATCCTCGCCGACCGGCACGTGGGTGGCGCCAAAGGCGGTGATGTCCGCCGCCTGGCTGACCGGATAAATCAAAAAACCGGCCGGCAGGCTGCGGGCGAAATCCTTCTCGGCGATTTCGTTTTTCACCGTCGGGTTGCGCTCCAGCCGCGCCACGCTGACCAGGTTGAGGTAGTACATCGTCAGCTCGGCCAACGCCGGCAGCGCCGACTGCAGGCAGATCGTGGTCTTGTGCGGATCGATGCCCACCGCCAGATAGTCGGCCACGACGTTGAGCACGTTGGCGCTGATTTTTTGCGGGTTGTTACCGTTGTCGGTCAGGCCCTGCAGATCCGCCACCATCACCGTTTGGTTATGCTGGTGCTGCAGTTCGACGCGCTGGCGCAGCGAGCCGACGAAGTGGCCTAAATGCAGTGGGCCGGTGGCGCGATCGCCGGTAAGAATGGTGTAGCTCATGACAGTGCTCCTGAAGGTCTGTAGACCGCCGGATCAACGCCACAAAAAATAATGCCGCCAAACCGGCGGCATTAATAAGAGATGTGAATACTCGTGCCGCCTCAGAAGAGGCGCCACCATGACTGATTGTGGGTGGAGTGCATCGATATATTCATGGCATCAAGGTATACCCGCAGCGGCAACGCGTCAATAGCGCGTAAGACGGCGTTACACTCCGGCATTTGCGTTCCTGCCCTGGCGCGCTAGGGTAAAACCTTCAACCTGAAAAAGGAGCGCATGATGAAGATCGGATTTGCCGGACTGGGTGGGATGGGCAGCGCCATGGCGGCGAACCTGTTGCAAGCGGGCTTCACCTTAACGGTATGGAACCGCTCGCCGCAGGCGGCGCAGCCGCTGGTGAGCGCCGGCGCGCGGCAGGCAGAACGGCCGGAACAGCTGGCCGATGCCGACGTGCTGATCACCATGCTGGCCGACGATGCCGCCACGCAACAGGTGGTGGTCGACAGCGGGTTGCTGCAACGGATGAAACCGGGCGCGCTGCATATCAATATGGCGACCATCTCGGTCGAACTCGCCAAGCGTTTGACGGCGCTGCATGCGGAACACGGCATCGGCTATCTCGCCGCGCCGGTGCTGGGGCGGGTCGACGTGGCCGCCGCCGGCAAGCTGAATATTCTGGCGGCCGGCGATAGCGAGCGGCTGAAGCAAGCGCAGCCGCTGTTCGATGCCCTCGGCCAGAAAACCTGGCACTTCGGCGCCGATCCGGCGCAGGCCAACGTGGTCAAAATCGCCACCAACTTTACGCTGGCCAGCGCCATTGAAGCGATGGCGGAAGGCAGCGCGCTGGTGCGCAACTACGGCGTGTCCGGCGCCGACTACCTGCAGATGCTGGGCGGCACCGTCTTCGCCGCCCCGGCCTATCAGGGCTATGGCGCGCTGATCGCCGCCGAGAAGTATTCCCCCGCCGGGTTCCGGCTGGCGCTGGGGCTGAAGGACGTCGGGCTGGCGCTGGCCGCCGGCGCCGACAGCCATACGCCGATGCCGTTCGCCGGGGTGCTGAAAGACAACTTCCTCGACGCGATGGCGCAGGGGGATGCGGATCTGGACTGGGCGGCGCTGGCCAAGGTGGCGGCGCGGCGGGCGGGCCTGAAATAACGAACGGGGGCGTTAGCCCCCGTTTTTCCGTTCTCAGAACACGATGTCCGCCGTGGGCACGGCACGGATCGGCACGCCGAAGCTGTCGATATTCGACAGCGTCTCGTTATGGTGGGTGCGGATCAGCAGACCGTCGGCATAGGGTTTGTCGTGGCAGGTGTGGGCATCAGCCGCCAGCGTCACCGGATAGCCGTGCGCCGCCGCGCTGCGCACCGTGGTGTCGATGCAAAACGGCGTGGAGTAGCCGCAAACCACCAGCTGCGATACGCCGTTGGCGATCAGCAACGCACCCAGTAAGGTGCGCAGGAACGAGTCCGGCGTGGTTTTATCCACCCGATGATCGCCCGGCGCCACCTTCAGCGCCGCGAGCACTTGCCAGGCGGCGCTGCCGTGCGGCAGTTCGTCGTCCGGCGTATGGTGCTGAATCACGACAACCGGCACGCCCGCCCGGCGGGCGCGCTCGCTCAGTTGGTTGATACGCGCAACGGTGCCCGCGGCATCCGCCGGCGGCGGCGTAAACAATCCTTCCTGCACATCGATAATCAACAGCGCGCTGGTCATGGCGGCTCCCGAAGAGAAGATAAGTGGCGTCAGCACACCGGCTGGCGCGGGCGGAAAATATGGTCGACGCCCTGCTCGCACAGCCGGTTCACCAGATCGTGCCCGCCGTTCGGCGTGGCGTGCGCCAGCTGGCGCTCAGCGGTAAACACCGGGCTGGCCCAAAACAGGTTCACCGGATCGCCGTACTGCTGCGGCAGAGTCAGGTGCGCGTTATGCGGGTAGAAGGACGACGATAAAATATAGCCTTCGTAGCCCAGCGGCGCCACGTCGGACTCCAGCGTATGCCCTTCGCCGATCCAGGTCAGCCGCGCCCACGGCGCATGCGCGAAACCGGCCAGCGCGCTGGCCATCTGCACCGCGTTGTCTTCGGTCATGTATTGGCTGTCGATGGCGATCGCCATCTCCATACGGCGATAGCGCGAAGCCTCGTCGTTGAACAGGATCTCCACCCACGGCATCGGCCGGATGCTGACCCCCATGGTGAGGAAGTAATAGATGCCGTCGCGCTCGTGCTGGGTGATGGCCATCGGCGGCCACTTGCCCTGATCGATGGCGTAGTACTTCACCGAAGGGCCGAAATGCGACTCATAGCGCGCCTGAAAATCGCGCTGCATCTTCGGCCACGGGTTGCCCTCTTCACGCTGCCAGCTGCGCCAGAACTGGCGGGTGCTCTCCGCCTGCGCATACTGGGTGTTGGTCGAGGCCGAGCCGAGCGGATAGGCCAGCGGGCTCTCCTTGATGCAGCTGGCGGAATAGCACACCGAATGGTCGATATACAGGCTCCAGCCGGGGATCACCGCCAGCAGTTGGCCGTAATACCACAGGGCCGCGCCGTCGTCGCTTTCGCTCCACACCACCATCAGCCCTTCCGGGTTCAGCGGCGCTTCGCCTTCCAGGTTGCGGCAATACTCCGCCGCCAGCATCGGCGGCTGCCCTTGTTCCAGCGCGGCGCGATCTTCCTGCAGCGGCGCGGCGGCCAGGTTGCGCAGCCAGCAGGCGCGCACCTGATAGCGATCGCTGTAGGCTTCGGCGGGATAGATATAAAAATAGGCTGCCCTGCTCCCTTGCTGAACCACCGCAACCAGCGTCTGGTTCTCATTGCTGACTTCAGCAAGTACGTATGACTCGTTCATATCACCTCAATAGGGTCAGGGCGCGGCAGAATCGGCTGCGCGCCAAAAATGGAATGTGGTTTTGCCCCCAAGTGTAAAACGCATTACTGGCCGGATCACCCGTAAAAGTCTCAAAAGCGGCCGTAAACGAAGATAAACAAAGACTAATTATAGCGGCTGTGGCTCATGACGGCTGAGTGATGCGCCGCACCGCGCGCTGATAGGAGCCGTTGCGCATCGACGCGCCCAGCACCTTGCCGAGGCCTGCGGCGCCCGTTCGCACCAGCCGCCGCCGCAGCGCGCCCGGATGAAAACCGAACTGCCGCTGCGCCCAATCGGGCAACAGATCGATGCCCGCCTGCATCACCACCCCGCCGAGCGGGCGCGCCAATGCGCTCGGCGCCGGCGCCTTCAGCAGAATGCGCGCCACCTCTTGCGTGCGTTCATCGCAGATCAGCTGCGGCCGCATCGCCTGCAGGTACTCTTCGACCTCCGCGCAGGACTGAGGAATTGCTGTCGCCCCCAGCGCGGCGGCCACGCGCGCCGCTTCGCGGTAGTATTGATCCTGCAAATCGCGGGAAAGATGGGGGTTGCGGTAGCGCAGGTGGCTGGCCAGAAAACGGCTGCTCTCCGCGACGTGCACCCAGGTCAGCAGCGCCGGATCGCTGGCGGCATAAGGCGTGCCGTCGCTGCCGACGCCGGTCACCCGCAGATGGATGGCTTTGACTTTGGCAATCAGCCGCTCCGCCTCGGCGGTCGGGCCGAAGGTGGTGACCGACACGAACTGGCTGGTGCGGCGCAGGCGGCCAATCATATCGTCGCGGAAGTTGGAGTGATCCCACACCCCGGCCAGCGCCAGCGGGTGCAGCATCTGCAGCAGCAAGGCGCTGACGCCGCCGCACAGCATCGGGGTGAAATCGCGGTGAACCTGCCAAATGACCGACTGCGGGCCGAACAAGCCCGGATCGCCCGGCGGGTTCTCAAAATCGACGCCGCCGAGCGCCAGCCCGGTCAGGCTGAGCACCTGTTTTTCTATCGCTGCGCGCACCGTTTCCATCCTGCTGCCCTCTCGCTCATTCAGCGGCCAGTGTATCACGCGGCGGGCGCCCCATTGCGCCCTGCGGCGGTTGAAAGCATTAACTTACTGAATTACAGTTATTATACCGCCGGCAGAAAGGCGGGCCTATTCGATCCACTGCAGAGGCGCTTTGCAGGGCGTTAACCCACGTTAATTCGGCACTAACCCCACAAAACCTCTATCTAGTTTTTTTCCTCCAACTTAGATAGCAGAGAGTTCGATGATTACCATCAGAGCACGCGCGGCGGAAGACAACGCGCAATTGGCAGATATCTGGCTGCGTTCGGTGCGCGCCACTCACCATTTTTTAACCGAAGACAACATCGCACAGCTGTTCCCGCTGGTGCTGAACGACTACCTGCCGGCGGTCAACGTTTGGGTGGCCGAAGAGCAGCCGGGGCATCCCTGCGGCTTTATCGGCCTGAACGGCAACAAGGTGGAGATGCTGTTTATCGACGCCGATCAGCGCGGCAAAGGGGTGGGCAAAGCGCTGCTCACCCATGCGGAAACGCTGCACGATGAGCTGCAGCTGGACGTGAACGAGCAAAATCCGCAGGCCAGCGGTTTCTATCGCCACTACGGGTTTGTCATCACCGGCCGCTCGCCGCTCGACGGCCAGGGCAACCCGTTCCCGCTGCTGCACATGAAGCTGGACAAACGCTAGCCCTCCCGCCGGCCGCCCTGCGGCCGGTTTTCTCCCCCCCTGTTTCACCCGCCGTTTTATATATCAAATCAGAATAAGTAATAGAATTTACATTCTTCCTGTCACTATAAACCCTCGGTAGGATTGCCCGGTATTCACCCGCAACAGAGGTTCCGTCCGCCACTCCCCGCCGGGTTGTGCCCGCCGAAAAGCCGAACGATCCCTGTCCGGCGCACCGCGCTCTGGACGGAATGCTGTGATGTATCGATAAGGATCCGCTTCGCTATGATCGTTCTTTCGAACGTTTGCAAAACTTTTGACAGCACACAGGGCCGCGTCGTGGCGGTAGACAACGTCAGTCTGGCGGTAGAGGCCGGGCAAATTTACGGCATCATCGGCTACAGCGGCGCCGGCAAAAGCACGCTCATCCGCCTGCTTAACGGCCTGGAAACGCCCACCAGCGGCCGCATTGACGTAGGCGGCTTCGATATCGCCCGCGCCAAAGGCAGCCATCTGCGCCAGGCGCGCCTGAAAATCAGCATGGTGTTTCAGCACTTCAACCTGCTGTGGTCGCGCACCGTCAGCCAAAACATCGCATTTTCCATGCAGATCGCCGGCGTGCCCAAGGCGCAGATTGCGCCGCGCGTGGCGGAACTGATCGCGCTGGTCGGCCTGCAGGGGCGTGAAGACGCCTACCCTTCGCAGCTCAGCGGCGGCCAGAAACAGCGCGTCGGCATCGCCCGCGCGCTGGCCAATAACCCGAGCGTGCTGCTGTGCGACGAGGCCACCTCGGCGCTCGACCCGCAGACCACCGACGCCATTCTCGACCTGCTGCTGGACATCAACCGCCAGCTGAAATTGACCATCGTGCTGATCACCCACGAGATGCACGTGGTGCGCAAAATCTGCCACCGCGTGGCGGTGATGGAAAACGGCCGCATCGTCGAAGAAGGCCCGGTGCTCGACGTGTTCACCCGGCCACAGCAACCGATCACCCGGCAGTTCGTCAAACAGGTGTCGCAGTATGCGGATACCGAAGAGAGCTTCAACCCGCTGCTCACCGCTCATCTGCCGGGGGCGATTTTCAAGCTGACCTTCATGGGCGTGCAAACCCATCAGGCGGTGATCTCTGAAGTGATCCGGCGCTACGCCCTGACCATCAACATTCTGCACGGCAAGATCAGCCACACCCTCAACGGTTCGTTCGGCGAACTGTACATTCACGCCGAAGGCAACGAACAACAAGTCGCCGACATGCTCAGCCTGCTGCACGAAAGAGATATCGCCGTCGAGGTTATCCAACATGATTGAATCCCTGTTCCCCCACCTGCGTCTGGACCAACTGTGGGACGCCACCTGGGAAACGCTGTACATGACCGGCATCGCCGGTTTAGCCACGCTGGTGCTGGGCATCGTGCTCGGCGTGCTGCTGTTTTTAACCTCGAAGGGCCAGCTGTGGCAGAACCGGGCGGTCTACTCGCTGATCTCCGTGTTGGTCAACGTCTTCCGCTCCATTCCGTTCATCATTCTGATCGTGCTGCTGATCCCGTTTACCAAATCGCTGATCGGCACCATTCTCGGCGCGGATGCGGCCCTGCCGGCGCTGATCGTCGGCGCGGCGCCGTTCTACGCCCGGCTGGTGGAGATCGCGCTGCGCGAGGTCGACAAAGGGGTGATCGAAGCGGCGCGCTCGATGGGCGCCAAAAACCGCACCCTGATTTTCCGCGTATTGCTGCCGGAAAGCTCGCCGGCGCTGGTTTCCGGCATCACCGTCACCCTGATCGCGCTGGTGAGCTACACCGCGATGGCCGGGGTGATCGGCGCCGGCGGCCTGGGCAACCTGGCCTATCTGGAAGGGTTTCAACGCAACCACAGTGATGTGACGCTGGTGGCGACGCTGACGATTCTGCTGATCGTTTTCGTCATTCAGTTCATCGGCGACACCCTGACAAGAACGCTCGATAAACGTTAATTAACCAAGGAAAATGATGATGAAAAAGCACCTACTGATGTTGGCTTTCGCCTCCGTCGCCACCCTCGCCTCTTACGGCGCCGCCGCGGCGACCAAGCTGGTGGTCGGCGCCTCCAACGTGCCGCACGCCGAGATCCTCGAACAGGCCAAGCCGATACTGGCGAAGGAAGGCATCGACCTGCAGATCAAGCGCTTCCAGGACTACATCCTGCCGAACACCGCCTTGGCCAGCCGCGACATCGACGCCAACTACTTCCAGCACGTGCCTTATCTGAACTCGGTGCTGAAAGACCACGCCGACGACAAGAGCTACGACTTCGTCAGCGCCGGCGCGATCCATATTGAGCCTATCGGCATCTACTCGAAGAAGTACAAGAGCCTGAAAGATCTGCCGGAAAACGGCAAAATCATCATGCGCGACGCGGTGGCGGAAGAAGGCCGCATCCTGTCTATTTTTGAACGGGAAGGCGTGATCAAGCTGAAGCCGGGGGTGAGCAAAGTGGACGCGCGCATCACCGACGTGGTGGAAAACCCGAAACACCTGAAATTCCAGGCCAACGTTGAGGGCGCGCTGCTGCCGCAGATGTACAACAACGACGAAGGTGATGCGGTGGTGATCAACGCCAACTACGCCATCGACGCCGGGCTGAACCCGACCAAAGATCCGATCGCGGTCGAAAGCGGCGAAAACAACCCGTACGCCAACATCATCACCGTGCACCAGGCCGACGTGAACAAGCCGGAGATCGTGGCGCTGGTGAAGGTGCTGCACTCCAAACCGATTCAGGACTTTATCCGCGAGAAATATCAGGGCGCGGTGATCCCGGTCAATCAATAATCGGTTACACGGCCCGGTAAAAGCCGGGCCGGTTGTTACACCTTATTGCCGATCTGGCTGAGCCGCGGCCACACCAGCATCAACGCCTCCAGCAACCGCAGCAGATCGCTCCGGCTTGCCCCTTCGCGCGCCTGCACCGACATGCCTTCAATGGTGCAAATCACGTATTTCGCCAGCAGCGTGGTGTCGGTTTTCGCCAGCAGTTCGCCCTGCTGCACCTTGCGATCGAAGCAGGCCTTCAGCGCCGCTTCCTGCGCATGATGTTTCCTGCGCAGCATCTGGGCGACGTCGTCGGACGCGGACGACAGCGCGGCCGAGGCGCACACCATAAAGCAGCCTGACGGCGTATCGGGGTCGGTAAACACTTCGACGGAAGAGCGCACGTAGGCCTCGACGATCTCGGCCACCGGCAGATCCTGCTCCAACAGTTGGTTGGTGCAGGTGGTGTATTTTTGCAGATAGCGTTCCACCGCCGCGCGGAACATTCCTTCCTTGTTGCCGAATTCCGCATACAGCGTCGGCGCCTTGGCGCCGGTCACTTCCACCAGATCGGCCAGCGAGGTGGCTTCATAACCGTGCCGCCAGAACAGATCGAGCGCGCTTTCCAGCGCCCGGTCGCGATCAAATTGTTTCGGTCTGCCGCGGCTTTTCTTGCCGCAAACCTCTTCATTGATGCTCATCGTTCCTCTCCTATCCCGCTCCACGGCAGGGTTAGCACAAATAAATTAACGATCATTATAAAAAAATATTGCGCCTTCGTCGAGAACCGATTAGCATTTAGTTATCGATCGTTAAGATAATTTAGCGAAGCGGATTAAAACCCTCTATTCACCGTTATCGGAAAGGAATTAACATTATGAAAAACTTAAAATTAACCTTAGCAGCTCTCACTCTGGCCAGCGTTTCCTTCGGCAGCTTCGCCGCCGATTTAGTCCAGAACCAACCGGCAGACCAGCAGAAAGTGGGCGTCATCACCGTCAGCGGCGCATCCGATCTGACCTCGCTGGAAAGCAGCCTGGCCGCCAAAGCCGATCAGGCGGGTGCCAAATCCTTCCGCATCATCGGCGCCGGCGGTAACAACCAGCTGCATGGCACCGCAGAAATCTATCAATAACAAGATATTAAACCAGCGGATCGCGAGAAATTCTGCTCCCGATGCCAGGGCATCAAAAAAAATTAATTAACGAGCATTAAAAAAATACTTGCAATCCGTCAAACCGGCATCTAACATTAAATTATCGATCGTTAATTAATTTAACGACCTTACAAAACAAACATCGTAAAGAACACAGATAGGAAATAAGACCATGAAAAACCTGAAAATGACCATCGCCGCCATCGCACTAGCCTCCGTCTCCTTCGGCAGCTTCGCCGCCGAACTGGTCAACGCTCAACCGGCCGATCTGCAAAAAGCCGGCGTCGTTACCGTCAGCGGTGCTTCCGACCTGAGCAGCCTGGAAAACAAACTGGCGGCCAAAGCCGACGCGGCCGGCGCCAAATCCTTCCAGATCATCGCCACCACCGGCGACAACAAACTGCACGGTACCGCGATCATCTACAATTAATTGCCAGATAGGTAATCGTGCAAAAGGGCGGCTCAGGCCGCCTTTTGTTTGTTTTGACGCCAACGTTCTGTTGTAAGCTGTAGCAACCTTTTTTTGCTGAGCCGAGCAACGACATGACTCCCCTGCTGTTTCACAAATATCACGGCCTGGGCAACGACTATCTGGTATGCCACCGTTCGGTCGCCGATCGTCTGAGCCAGGAACAGATCCGCCTGCTGTGCCACCCGCATTATGGCATCGGTTCCGACGGCCTGCTGATCGACAGCGGCGACGCCGTCAATCCCACCCTGCGCATCATCAACCCGGACGGCTCCGAAGCGGAGAAAAGCGGCAACGGCCTGCGTATCTACGCGCGGTATCTGTTCGACAGCGAGCGCGTGGGGCATCAGCCGTTTCTGGTGCACACCGCCGGCGGCGACGTGCGTTGCCAAGTGGCGGAAGACGCGCATCAGATAACCGTGGAGATGGGGCGCGCCAATTTCAGCCCGGCGGCGCTGCCGGCCTTGATCGATCTGCCGGAGGCGCTGAACTATCCCCTGCCCCTGAGGGAGGAGACATTAAGCGTTTCGCTGGTGTCGATGGGCAACCCGCACTGCGTGGTGCCGGTGGAGAAACTTGATCTGGCGCAGGTGCATCGGCTCGGACCGCAGATTGAACGCCATCCGCTGTTCCCGAAACGCACCAATGTACAACTGGTGGAAGTGGTCGATCGCCAGACGCTGCGCATCGGCATCTGGGAGCGCGGCGCCGGTTTTACCCTCGCCTCCGGCAGCAGCAGCTGCGCCGCCGCCAGCGTGATGCGCAAGTTGGGACGAGTCGGCGATCGGGTTAGCGTGCGGATGCCTGGCGGCGAACTGCAGATTGCCTTCAGCGGCGATTTTCAGGTCAGCATGCGCGGACCGGTGCATAAAATCGCCACCCTGACGCTGGACGAAGATTGTTTTGCCGGCGGCGCGGGGCTGTTTACGGGATCCACCCCAGCAGTCTGAACCACAGATAGTCCAACGGCACCAGCAGCGCAAAGCTGAGCGCGGCCAACAGCAGGCACAGCTTCAGCCCTTCGCGCGCCGGCACTTTGCCCATCCCCATCGCCACCACGATCGGCGAAGCCTGATACGGCAGCAGCGGCGTGGCGTAACCGATCACCTGGGTCATCAGCACCGTCAGCAGCGGCAGGCCGCTGCCCGCGGACAGCGCCTGCGCCAGCGGGGTAAACAGCGCCGGCACGCCGTTGGCGGTCACCACGAAATTCAGCAACGCGGTGATCCCCACCAGCGAACCGAACGCGATGAACGGTTTGCCGTGCAGATCCGGCATCATCGCCAGCAGCGCACCGCCCAGCCGATCGCCAAGCCCCGAGTGGCTGACCAGCGCGGTCAGCCCCAGGATCCCCGCCACGTAGATGCAGGTGCGCACGTTAACCCCGGCGGCGAACTGCTCGCCGTTGAGAAACCCGATACGCGGCAACAGGCACAAGCAGGCCGCCGCCAACCCGATCCAGGCGGGAGCGATGCCGTGCCAGCTGTCGGTCATCCACAGCAGCACCGTGGTGCCCAACAGCGCGATCAGCCGCCATTCGGCGGCGCTGAGCGGGGTTTGCGCCGCCTCGGCCGCCACCGGCTGCGGCCGCGCACGGAACAGGCCGCAGATGCACAGCGTCAGCAGCGCGCCTTTGGCGATCCCGAGCACCGGGGCGTGCAACAGCAGGTAAGAGAGATAAGCGAAGTGGCTGCCGTAGGCGCTTTCCGCCGCGCCGCTCATCACCAGGTTGGGCACGTTGGCCGGCAGGATGCTGGCGGAGAGCTGGAAGGTGCCGAACCCCACCGCCAGCGCCAAACCGATGCGGCCGCGCGAGCCCTCCGCCAGACCGGCGCGATCGGCCAACGCCATGACGATCGGCATCAGCAGCGTAATGCGCCCCATGTTGGAAGGCATGACAAACGCCAGCGCGTAGCTTATCGCCACCACGCCGCCCACCAGGCGCGGCCAGGAGCCGGCCAGGTGCGGCAAGAGTCGGTTGGCCAGGCGATCCGCCAAGCCGGTGCTGCGGATGGCGGTGCCCAGCACGAAACCGCTGAGCACCAGCCAGAATGCGGAAGACGCGAAACCGGAAAAGGTCACTGCGGCGGGCGCCAGCTGCAACACCATCACCGCCGCGAAGAACAGCAGCGCGACCAGATACTCCGGTAAGCGGGCGCTGGCCCATAGCGCGATGACCACCAGCGTGACCAGCGCGGACAGCGCCATCGGATCCCCCAACATAGTTTCCTCCCTGATAAAACGTTGTGATTGTTATCAAACGGTTAACAGGGTGGCACAAGGCGCGGGCGCTAACCTTGAAACCGCTCACATATCGTCGTTCTGCAGATTTTTCAGCATGCACACGTTGCAGCCGTGATGGCCGGTGTTGCCGCGCCGTTCCGTCAACAGGGTGAACCCCAGCGCGTAGTACAGCCCGATCGCCTCTTTCAACTGTTCGGTGGTTTCCAGGTAGCAATAGCGATACCCCGCCGCCCGCGCCGCCTTAAGCGCCTGCACCACCATATAGCGCGCCATGCCCAGCCCGCGCGCGCCGGGCTTGAAGAACAGTTTCTGCAGCTCGCAATAGCCGGGCTCTTCGCCCGCCAGCGGCGCCATGCCGACGCCCCCCACCACCTGCCCGTCCCGCTCCAGCACCCAGTAGTGGCCGCCGTTGTCGCGATACAGGCCGGTCAGCCGATCGAGATCCGGATCGTGCAGGCTGACCCCTTCCATCTTGTCCATGCCGTACTCGCGAAACACGTCGCGAATGATCGCCGCCATCGCCGCATCGTCGCGCGCGGCAATCGGCCGTACCCGCAGGTTGGCGTCGCGCTGTTTGCGCGCGCTGCGCAGCGCCGCGGTCATCTTTTTCATCGCCGCCGTGGTGCTCGCCAGCTCATCGTCGTCCAACTGCGCCAGCGCCGCCTGCATAAAACCGTCGGCGTCGCTCTCGATGCCGGCCAGCGCCTTGCCGCCCTTTTTACTCAGCCGATGCAGGTTGTGCCGCCTGTCATCCGGATGATCCACCGTTTCTATCACGCCGGCGGCCACCAGGCTGCGCAGCGCCCGGCTGGCGCTGGCCTTGTCGATGCAAAGCCGGGCCGCCACCTCGGTGACGCCCAGCGGCTGCTCGCTGACTTCGATCATCAGATGGATCTGCAGCGGCGAAAAGCGCGAGCCGTTGCTCTGCTTGTTCAACATACCGAATTCTCTGACCAAACTGCGCGCCAATGCTCTGAAATCCCTGATGTTCACAATTGATATCCCCGATTAGCTGCCGATGAAAAATGACATTTGGTTGATAGTGTTACCTAATTTTCACTACCTTAACGGATCATCAAGCCGCCATGAACCCCGGCATAACACAGGAGTTGATGCAAAACGTAACATTACTCAATACAACAAACTGATTAGTTAAAATATTTCAGGATTAATGGCCATATGTTTGCGATTAAAAAGACAATAACCCAGACAAAAAATGCACAATCGTGGAAAACGCTGTGATGACAAGAGAAAATCGATACTAATTCATTGAATTCCAATAGGTTACAACAATGTTAATAACGACATTAATGCCGATATCTTGTTGTAATTTGTTACATATTCATGGCAGGATCGCGGCGTTTCCATAACGGCGACAACGTTCGTTATGTCAACGTCGGGCGCGGGTTGCTCCCGCGCTGTTTTATGCTCATGGAGAGATCGCATGCCAATGAAAAAATCACTCGCCGTCTGTTCCGTTGCCCTTTCCGTCACTTTGCTGGCGGGCTGCGCGACCGAATCCTCCCGCTCTTTGGAAGTGCCGAAAGTGGCTTCCTACAACACCACTTATCAGGGCCCACGCAGCCCTATCGCCGTCGGCAAATTCGACAACCGATCCAGCTACATGAACGGCATCTTCTCCGATGGCGTCGATCGGCTGGGCAATCAGTCCAAGACTATCCTGATCACGCATTTGCAGCAGACTGGCCGTTTCAACGTGCTGGATCGCGCCAACATGGAAGAGTTGAAAACTGAAGCCGGCATTAAAGGGAAGGCGCAAACGCTGAAAGGCGCCAACTATGTGATTACCGGCGATGTCACCGAATTCGGCCGTAAAGAAGTCGGCGATCATCAGCTGTGGGGGATTTTGGGCCGTGGTAAATCACAGGTCGCTTACGCCAAAGTCAATCTGAACGTCGTAAACGTACAGACCTCAGAAGTCGTCTATTCCGCTCAGGGCGCCGGTGAATACGAACTGTCCAATCGCGAAATCATCGGTTTCGGGGGCACCGCCAGCTACGACTCCACCCTCAACGGCAAGGTGCTGGATCTGGCCGTGCGTGAAGCCGTCAATAACCTGGTCACCGGTATCGAAAACGGCGCATGGCGCCCTGCTAACTAACGGAATAGAAGCAGAAAGATGATAACTAAAAAAATGGGCGGGGCGCTGTTTGCAGCGACCCTGCTGGCCGGCTGCGCCGCGCCGAAAACGCTTTACAATTGGGATGGCTACCAGACTTCTCTCTATCAATACTACCAGCAGGAGGGGCAAAGCCCTGAGCAGCAGATCGCCACGCTGAAAGAGATCGTCGAGAAATCCCGCGCCAAGGATAAAGCCGTACCGCCAGGTCTGCATGCGCAGCTGGGGCTGCTGTACAGCAAAATCGGCAACGACGGACAAGCCATGAATGAATTCAACACGGAAAAAACGCTGTTCCCGGAGTCGGCGCCGTTTATGAATTTCCTGATGGCCAGGGATAAAGGGAGCTTTAAATGAAACGTGTACTCACTTTCCTCGCCGTTGCCGCCACCCTGTTGCTAAGCGGCTGTGCCAAGCAGACGCCTTATGACTATGCGGCGTTCCATGAGAGCAAGCCGAAGTCGATCCTGGTCTTGCCGCCGGTTAACCAGTCGCCGGACGTCAAAGCCAGCCACAGCGTGCTCGCCAGCGCCACCTTGCCGCTGGCCGAGGCCGGTTACTATGTGTTGCCGGTCGCTGTAGTGGAGGAAACCTTCCTGCAAAACGGCCTAACCAACGCCAACGACATCCGCGCCGTCAGTCCGAAAAAACTGCACCAGATTTTCGGCGCCGACACCGTGCTGTACCTGGATGTCACGCAATACGGCACCAGCTACATGGTGATCAGCAGCGAAACCCGCGTTACCGTAGCCGCTCGCCTGGTCGATCTGCGCAACGGCAAACAGCTGTGGGCCGGCACCGCCACCGCATCCAGCAACGAAGGCAACAACAACTCCGGTGGCCTGCTGGGCATGGTGATCAGCGCCGCGATTTCGCAAATCGCCGATACCATCAGCGACAAAGGATTTGATGTTGGCGCCATCGCCAACACCCGCCTGCTATCGGCGACAGGTCAGAACGGCGCCATTCTTTATGGCCCACGCTCACCTCATTACGCCAGCCAGCGTTAAGCCGTCTCTCGGGCGGCCTTCTCGGGCCGCCTATGCCAAACTTGTCCCTTTTGCCAAAAGTAGCCCATGCTTTAACGGCAACTGCTCCTCTCCTTCTGGCTAACCGGGACGCTGGCTCATGACGAAAAAAACCACCCTGCTGCAATTCTTCCACTGGTACTACCCCGACGGCGGCAAACTGTGGCAGGAGGCCGCCGAGCGCGCGCCGCACCTCGCCGAACTGGGCATCACCGATCTGTGGCTGCCGCCCGCCTGCAAGGGCGCTTCCGGCGGCTACTCCGTCGGCTACGATACTTACGATCTGTTCGATCTCGGCGAGTTTGACCAGAAAGGCAGCGTGGCCACCAAATACGGCGACAAGGCGGCGCTCGAACACGCCGCCAATACGCTGCGCGAACACGGCGTGGGGGTGCTCTACGACGTGGTGTTCAACCACAAGCTCGGCGCGGACGAGAAAGAACAGGTACACGTGTTCAAGGTGGACGCCAACAACCGCAACGACATCGACGACCAGGGCTTCGACGCGCTGGCCTACACCCGCTTCACCTTTCCCGGCCGCCAGGGCGTGCATTCCGAGTTTATCTGGGATTACAAATGCTTCAGCGGCGTCGACTACGTTGAGCAGCCGGACGACAAAGGGGTGTTCAAAATCGCCAACGACTATGGCGACGACGGCTGGAACGATCAGGTCGACGACGAAAAGGGCAACTACGACTATCTGATGGGCGCCGACGTGGAGTTCCGCAATACCGCCGTGACGGAGGAGCTCAAATACTGGGCGCGCTGGCTGTTGGAAAGCCTGCCGTGCGACGGCTTCCGCCTGGACGCCGCCAAACACATTCCCGCCTGGTTCTTCAAAGAGTGGGCGGATCACGTGCGCGACAGCGCGCAGCGCGACCTGCTGATCGTTGCCGAATACTGGTCGCACGATCTGAGCGCGCTGCAGCAATACATCGAGTTGGTGGACGGCAAGGTGATGCTGTTCGACGTGGCGCTGCACCTGAAGTTTCATCAGGCGTCGAAACAGGGCGACGGCTTCGACATGGCGCAAATCTTCACCGATACCCTGACCGCCGCCGATCCGGCCCACGCGGTGACGCTGGTCGCCAACCACGACACCCAGCCGCTGCAGTCGCTGGAAGCGCCGGTGGAACCCTGGTTCAAACCGCTGGCCTACGCGCTGATCCTGCTGCGCGAACAGGGCGTGCCCTGCGTGTTTTATCCCGACCTGTATGGCGCCAGCTACCGCGACAAGGGGCGCGACGGCGGCGAGTACCAAATTGATATGCCGGCGATCCCGGAGCTGGAGAAGCTGATCGCCGCCCGCCAGCGTTTCGCCAACGGCCCGCAAACCGACTACTTCGACGACAGCCACTGCGTGGCCTTCAGCCGCGCCGGCACCGCCGAGGCCCCAGGGTGCGTGGTGGTGCTGACCAACGGCGGCGAAAGCGGCAAGACGGTCGCGCTGGGGGCCGATCTGGCGCACACCGCCTGGCGCGATTTCCTCGGCAACCGTCAGGAGGAAATCACCACCGACGACCAGGGCAGCGCCCATTTCCCGGTCAACGCCGGCAGCGTCAGCGTCTGGGTGCCGGCCGCCAGCCTGTAAGCGCCCGCCGCCGCGCAATGATGCAGCGGCGGCAAAACTAATGTTTGCCTTTCGGGTCTAACTTACGCTATCAACTGCGCAAGCCATTCACACCGGAGCCTAAATAGGGTACAAGGCTGCATGAAAATTCCAAAACGACTCCAGCCGCTGGTTGATGACGGATTAATCGACGACGTCATCCGCCGGTTGAAAAGCGGCAAAGAAGCCGACGTGTTTATCGTGCGCTGCGGCGATGAGATCCGCTGCGCCAAAGTGTACAAAGAGGCCGAGAAGCGCAACTTCAAGCAGGCCGTTCACTATCAGGAAGGGCGCAAGGTGCGCAACAGCCGCGACGCGCGCGCCATGAGCAAAGGCTCCAAATTCGGCCGCCAGCAACAGGAAGAAGCCTGGCAAAACACCGAAGTGGACGCGCTGTATCTGCTGGCCAAGGCCGGGGTGCGGGTACCGCAGCCGGATATCTGCCTGGACGGCGTGCTGTTGATGGAGCTGATCACCGACGAAGAAGGCCTGGTGGCGCCGCGCCTGAGCGATGTCATCCTGACGCCGGAACAGGCGCGCGCCGATCACGCCCTGATGATGAACTACGCGGTGCGCATGCTGTGCGCCGGCCTGGTCCACGGCGACCTGTCGGAATTCAACGTGCTGATGGATAAAGACGGGCCGGTGATCATCGATCTGCCGCAGGTGGTGGACGCCGCCGCCAACAACCACGCCAAAAGCATGTTCGAGCGCGATATCGGCAATCTGGCGGAATATTATGGCCAGTTCGCGCCGGAGCTGCGCGATAGCCAATACGCCAAAGAGATTTGGGCGCTGTATCAGGAAGGCAACCTGACGCCGGACAGCGTCCTCAGCGGCCGGTTCAGCGAAACCCTGAAACGCGCCGACGTCGGCTCGGTGCTGGAAGAGATCCAGGCCGCCGGCGAGGAGCATCAACGCCGCATGATGGCGCGCAACGCGGAAGAGTAACGCGCCGCGCTATTCGACGCGAAACACCTCCGGCCGCTGCAGCGTCGCCGCCTCGTGATAAATATCCCCCAGATAGCCGGCGATCTCCTCTTCGCGCAGGTCGGCCGGCAGCACGATATCGTAGCTGGGAGCATATTTGCGCTCCGGCAGCGTCACGCGGAACAGCCGCCATTCATCCCCGATGCGCTTCACGCCCAGCAGACGGCCGAATACGTTAAAAATCATCATCCGCCATTCCCCCTCTCGTCGCTTTCAGGCTATAACACTGTGATGCCGCCGCAGTGAAAAGGAAAGCGTATGAGTGAAAAAACGCCGCAGTTCTGGCGCGATCCGCAGTTGCCGTTCGTCGAAGCCCGCGCCATCGCGGATGGCCGCCAGGTGTGCTACAGCCTGCACAGCCACGAATTCTTTTCCATCGGCGCCATCACCGGCGGCGTCAGCACCTATGTCAACGGCGAGCGGCGCATGCAGGTCAGCGCCGGCGATTTGGTTGTCATCAACCCGCAGCAGGCGCATGCCTGCAACCCCATCGCCGATCGGCGTTGGTCGTACATCATGTTCTATCTCGATCTCGCCTGGCTCGGCGCGCTGCAGCAGGAGCTGCTCGGCGGCGACGGCGACCGTTTTGTTCCGTTCAGCCAGCCGCTGAGCCGCGATCCGGCGCTGTTCCACGGCCTGAACCGGCTTTATGCGCTGCTGACGGATCCGCTGTGCAGCGCGCTGGAAAAACAGATCGCCATGGTGGAGTATTTCAGCGCCCTGCAGCTCGGGCTGGGCGATGCCCGCCAACCGGAGACACCGCCGCATACCCGACTGGAAGCGGCGGCGGCGTTTATCGACGCGCACTGCACCCGGCCGCTGACGCTGGACGACATTTGCCGCGCCGCCGCGCTGTCCCCTTCTTACCTGATCCGCGCCTTCCGCCAGCGTTACGGCATGACGCCGCACGCCTATCTGGTCAACCGCCGCGTGCAGCACGGCCATCGGCTGTTGAAAAGCGGCCTGCCGATCGCCGCGGCCGCCAGCGAAAGCGGCTTTGCCGATCAGGCACACTTCCAGCGCACCTTCAAACAGCTGCTGGCCGCCACGCCCGGCCAGTATCAAAAACCCTCCGCCAGCAGATAGCAGGCGCTGGTCGCCAGCAACGCCGCCATTGCGCGGTTGAAACGCCGCACGTTGCGCGCCTGCCTGAGCAGGCCGCGCAGCATCGCGCCGACATAGGCCCAGCAGGCCACCGAGGCATAGCAAATCACGAAGTAGAGCCCGGCGAACTGCCACAGCAGCCGGATGTCGCCGTCGCCGACAAAGGCGCCGAGGCTGGCCACCGACGCCAGCCACGCCTTGGGGTTCAGCCATTGCATCAGCGCGCCGTAGCGGCAGGAAGGCGCCCGCGCCGCGCCGCTGCCCAACCTGCCGTCGTCAAACGCCAACCGATAGGCCATAAACAGCAGGAAAGCCACGCCGGCCCACTGAATCAAGCGGGTCAGCGCCGGCCACAGGATCAGCAGCTGGTGCATGCCCAATCCCAGCAGCACCAGCAACAGGGTAAACCCCAGCGTGGCGCCGAACACGTGGCGCTGGGCCGCGCCAAAGCCGAATTGCGCCCCGGCGCTCAATGCGACGATGTTGACCGGGCCGGGGGTGATGGAGGCCGCCAGCGCAAACGCGGCCATGGAAAGGTAGATATTCATGATGGTCACCTGAGAAAGTATTCACAGGCGCCAGAATGCCGACCGCCGTCGACAAGGTATTGAACAGAATTGCCCTGTTCGGTTTAACGCGCGATCGCCGCCCGGCGGCGCGGCAGCCCGAAGGTGTTGACCGCCATGCCGCCCAGCACCAGCAATGCGCCGCCGAACTGCGCCGGCGACAGCGCTTCGTCCAGCAGCAGCCAGGCGGCGAACAGCCCGACCAGCGGCACCAGCAGCGTCAGCGGCGCAACGCGCCAGGTTTCATAACGCCCCAGCAGGCTGCCCCACACCGAATAACCGAACAGCGTGGCGGCAAACGCCAGGTAGGCAACCGCCAGCCAGGTGCCGACCTGCACATGGCCCAGGCTGCTCAGCACCGCCTGCGGGCCGTCGAACAGCCAGCTGCAGGCCAGGAACGGCACGACCGGGATCGGCGCGCTCCACACCACCAGCGACAAAATGTTGCGCTGCGGGAAACCGGCCAGGATCTTCTTGTTGGTCAGGTTGCCCAGCGCCCAGGAAAACGCCGCCGCCAGCGTCAGCAGCAGGCCCGCCAGGGGGACCGCGCCGCTGCCCGGCTTATGCAGGCTGGCCTGCGCCAGCACCAGCATGCCGCCGCTGGCGATAGCGATACCGACGAAATGGTTGACGCGCAGCTTTTCGCCCATCAGCACGACACCCAACAGCAGGGTGAAGAACACCTGCGCCTGCAGCACCAGCGAAGCCAGCCCCGCCGGCATGCCCACCTTGATGGCGACAAACAGGAAGGCAAACTGCGCGAAGCTCATGGTCATGCCGTACAGCAGCAGCCATTTCCACGGGATCGTCGGGCGCGGGATAAAGAAGATCGCCGGCAACGCCACCAGCAAAAAACGCATCCCGGCCAGCAGAAACGGCGGCATGCCCTGTAAACCGAACTTGATCACGACGAAATTCACGCCCCAGATCACCACCACCAACAGCGCCAACAGCCGATCGCGCAATGTCATCCTCGCCCCGCTTATCCCATTGAAAATTCGCTTTAGCTTGCAGGTTACAACCAAACCGGGCGTATGGACACCGGCAAACGCCGGCGATTATTCCGGCATCAGGCCGATAAAGGTGGTCTTCTTGCGCGGGCCGGTCATCAGCGCTTCCAGCTTCTCCACGCACTGCAGGTAGTGCGGGGTCTGCTTGTGCGCCGCCACCGCCTGCTCGTCGCGATAGGCTTCGTAGATGTAAAACCGCGTCGGAATCTGTTCGTCCTGCAGCACGTCGAAGCGCAGGTTGCCCGGCTCTTCGATTGCACCCAGGTGATTGGCGCGGAAAACATCGATAAATTCGTCTATTTTGTCTTGTTTAACGTTGATCTCAACCAATGTGACGTGCATGACAGCTCCTTGTTTGAACGGCGCGCCGTAGCATGGCGCTTTCCAACCATAGGTTTATTCCCGTCGATTGCCCTGCCGCAACGGCAATTTTGCCGCCTGGCTCACAAATCGCACCGGCGACGCCCACTCCTCCCCCGGCGGGGTATGGCGGCGGCATCTATAGTTAACACTCCTCCCCCTGAGAGCATAGGCTATGGATAACTACTTGATGGCGCTGGACGCAGGAACGGGCAGTATTCGCGCGGTGATCTTCGATCTGGCGGGCAATCAGATCGCGCACGGCCAGGCGGAGTGGCAACACCTGGCGGTGCCGGGCGTGCCCGGCTCGATGGAGTTTGACCTCAGCCGCAACTGGCAGCTGGCCTGCCAGTGCATTCGCCAGGCCTTGCAGCGCGCCGGGCTGACGGCGCAGGCGATACGCGCGGTGGCCTGCTGCTCGATGCGTGAAGGCATCGTTCTGTACGACCGCAACGGCGTGCCGATCTGGGCCTGCGCCAACGTCGACGCGCGCGCCAGCCACGAAGTCAGCGAGCTGAAAGAGTTGCATAACCACGGCTTCGAACGCGAGGTGTATCAATACTCCGGCCAGACGCTGGCGCTGAGTGCCATGCCGCGTCTGCTGTGGCTGGCGCACCATCGGCCGGACATCTACCGCCAGGCGGCGACGCTGACCATGATCAGCGACTGGCTGGCCAACATGCTCAGCGGCGAGCTGGCGGTCGATCCTTCCAACGCCGGCACCACCGGCATGCTGGATCTGACCAGCCGCGACTGGCGGCCGGCGCTGCTCGACATGGCCGGGCTGCGCGCCGATATTTTGTCGCCGGTGAAAGAAACCGGCAGCGTGCTGGGGCGCGTCACCGAACAGGCGGCGCAGGAGAGCGGGCTGCTGCGCGGCACCCCGGTGGTGATGGGCGGCGGCGACGTGCAGCTCGGCAGCCTGGGGCTTGGTATCGTGCGCGCCGGGCAGACGGCGGTGCTCGGCGGCACCTTCTGGCAGCAGATCGTCAACCTGCCGGAGCCGGCCATCGATCCGGAAATGAACATCCGCATCAACCCCCACGTCATTCCCGGCATGGCGCAGGCGGAATCCATCAGCTTCTTTACCGGCCTGACCATGCGCTGGTTCCGCGACGCCTTCTGCGCGGAGGAAAAATTGCTGGCGGAGCGGCTGGGGGTCGATGCCTACAGCCTGCTGGAAGAGATGGCGGCCAGGGTACCGCCGGGCGCCTACGGCGTGATGCCGATTTTCTCCGACGCCATGCATTTCAAAACCTGGTATCACGCGGCGCCGTCGTTCATCAATATGTCGATCGACCCGGAGCGCTGCAATAAACAGACGCTGTTCCGCGCGCTGGAGGAGAACGCCGCCATCGTCTCCGCCTGCAACCTGGAGCAGATCGCCGCCTTCTCCGGCGTGCAGGCGCGCTCGCTGGTGTTCGCCGGCGGCGGCGCCAAGGGCAAGCTGTGGAGCCAGATCCTCAGCGACGTCACCGGGTTGACGGTGCGGGTGCCGGTGGTGAAAGAAGCCACCGCGCTGGGCTGCGCGATCGCCGCCGGCGTCGGCGCCGGGCTGTTCGAGTCGCTGGCCGAAACCGGCGAACGCCTGGTGCGCTGGGAGCGCGAGCATCAACCCGACATGACCCACCACGCGCTGTATCAGGAACAGAAAGAAACCTGGCGGCAGGTTTACGCCGATCAGCTGACGCTGGTGGATAACGGCCTGACCACCTCGCTGTGGAAAGCGCCGGGGCTTTAAACGCAAGCGGCATTCGGTCATAACCTTATGCCGTTTTATTCCTTTCCCCCGCAGCGCGGCGCAAGCCGCGTTTTCACTCGCCGCCAGCGATTGTTTCCCCTCAGAAACAGTGTAACCACCGCAAACGGATTTATCCGCGGCTTCGGCCTGCCGTAGATTGTGACTTCGGTCACACCGCGCCCCGAGCGCGGCCTGCGCATTCACCCAAGACGAGCGGCATTATGCTGAATAATAAAGATAAACCTGCATCATCCCCGTGGCCGGCGATCTTCTCGCTGACGGTCGCCTGTTTTGTCATGGTCACCACCGAGTTTCTGCCGATCGGCCTGCTGACCAACATCGCCCCTTCGCTCGGCGTCAGCACCGGCACCGCCGGGCTGATGGTCACCATGCCCGGCATCGTGGCGGCGGTGGCCGCACCGGTGTTGAGCCTGGCTTCCGGCCGGCTGGACAGACGCCTGCTAATGCTGGGACTGTCGTTGCTGCTGATGGTGTCCAACCTAGTGGCGGCGCTGGCCGTCAACTTCCCGATGATGCTGTTGGGCCGCGTGCTGCTGGGCGTCTGCGTCGGCGGCTTCTGGTCGTTCGCCGCCAACTACGGCCGCCATCTGGTGCCGGAAGCCAGCCAGGGCCGCGCCACCGCGCTGATCCTCAGCGGCATCTCGGTCGGCGCGGTGTGCGGCGTGCCGGCGGGGGCGCTGATCGGCGATCTGTTCGGCTGGCGCGCCGCCTTCTTCGGCGGGGCGGCGCTGGCGGTCGGCGTACTGTTGGCGCAGCTGCGTTTACTCACGTCGGTACCGCCTTCCCGGCCGGTTACGCCGCGCGATCTGGTGCTGCCGCTGCGCCTGCCGATGGCGCGCATCGGCCTAATCGCCATCGTGCTGCTGTTCATCGGCCACTTCGCCGCCTATACCTATCTGCGCCCTCTGCTGCAACAGGTGTTCGTGCTCAGCCCATCGGCGATCTCGCTGCAGCTGCTGGCCTATGGCGCCATCGGCCTGCTGGGCACCTTCCTCGGCGAGCGCCTGGCGGAACACAGCCTGCGCGCCACCTTTATCCTGATCGCCGCCATGCTGGCGGGCATTCTGATCGTTTCGCCGCTGCTCAGCGGCCTCGCCGGCGCCACGCTGATGGTGTTGGTCTGGGGGCTGGCGTTCGGCGCCGTGCCGGTATGCGCCACCAACTGGATGTTCGCCGCGGTGCCGCAGGCGCCGGAAGCCAGCCAGGCGCTGCTGGTGTGCGTCATCCAGATCGCGCTGGCCTCCGGCGCACTGCTGGGCGGCGAGGTGGTGGACTGGCAGGGCGTCAGCAGTGCCATGTTGTTCGGCGGCGCACTGATCCTCTCCGCCACGCTGGTGTTCGGCCTCAGCTTGCGCTCCGGCGCGATTGGCGCTAAACAGTGTTAATCATTATCTATCTGCAGAAACATGCCCCGGCCACTGCCGGAGCATGACGTTGGGAACCTATGGATCATCATTTGCTCGCTATCCGGGTATTTAACCGCGTGGTGGAAACCGGCGGTTTTACCCGCGCCGCCGATTCGCTGGGCATGCCGAAAGCGACGGTCACCAAGCTGATCCAGAATCTGGAGGATCACCTGCAGACCAAGCTGTTCCAGCGCACCACCCGCAGCGTGTCGGTCACCCGCGAAGGCGAATGCTATTACCAGAATACGGTGAAATGGCTGGCGGATTTGGAGCAGATGGAGGGCTGTCTGACCGAGTCACAGAATTCTCCGCAGGGCGTGCTGCGCATCGATACCGGCAGCGGCACCGCCCGCCAGCTGCTGTTGCCGGCGCTGCCCGGCTTTTTGGAACGCTACCCGCAAATCCAGATCGATCTCAGCATCGGCGATCGCGTTATCGATCTGATCAGCGACAGCGCGGACTGCGTGATCCGCAGCGGCCCGTTGGCCGACTCCAGCCTGATCGCCCGGCGTCTGTTCGATCTGGATTGGGTCAGCTGCGCCACCCCGGCTTATCTGGCGCGCCACGGCGCCCCACGCCACCCGTGCGATCTGGAACAGGGTTTCCCGATGGTGCACTATCGCCATCCGGTCAACGACCGCATTCATCCGCAACGCTATGTCGAACGCGGCAAAGAGATCGCCATTCAACAGCGCTACCCGGTCAGCATTAACGAAGGCAACGCGCTGCTGGCGGCGAGCCTGGCCGGATTGGGCATCATCCAGATCTATCGGTTTATGGCGCAGCCGCACCTCGAGCGCGGCGAGCTGGTCAGCCTGCTGCACGACTGGCAGCCGCCGCCGGAGCAGATGTACGTGGTGTACCCGTCCAATCGCCACCTCAGCGGCAAGCTGCGGGCGTTTATCGACTGGGCGGTGGAGACGTTTCGCTAGCGACAGGATGAGCCGCACGTTGTCGCCTCACGCAGTGTGGTATTATTTGCCGCATAGTGATTCACGACGGACGACCACCATGGCCTATATCCCCAAAAACTATGCGAAGCTGGAAACCGGCTATCGCGAAAAAGCGCTGAAACTGTTCCCCTGGGTATGCGGGCGCTGCTCGCGCGAGTTCGTTTATTCCAACCTGCGCGAGCTGACGGTACACCACATCGATCACGATCACAGCAACAACCCCGAAGACGGCAGCAATTGGGAAATGCTGTGCCTGTACTGCCACGACCATGAACACTCGAAATACACCGAGGCCGATCAATACGGTTCGACGGTGGTGGCCGGTGAAGACGCGCAGAAAGATGTCGGCGTCGCCACCCATAACCCGTTCGCCAACCTGAAGGCGATGATGAAGAAGTAACGCCACCGACAGCTTAATGAGCCACTAACTTATTAAGCTGTTAAATTAACAAACCCCGCCTCCGCATCGCCACTTCCCAGAGAATTCCTACTTACCCATCCGGGCCATCCAGCGCAAAATAAGCTGCGCAGTTAACGACATACTGGCTTGGCAAGCCGCCGCAGTTGGTGCATATTGTTCGCGAGTTGTTCTTGTTAACCTGTTTGATTATCAACCTAATAAGCACATTAACTTAATAAGTTATCAGCTTAATAACTTGAGAGATGGCAGCATGATTGTTCTGATTGGCTCGCAAAAAGGCGGCGTCGGCAAATCAACGAAAGCGGTGAATATCGCCGGGTATCTGATTCTTAAGCAAGGCAAGACGGCGATCATCGTCGATGCCGACGACCAGAAATCGATCATGACCTGGTACAACGACCGTCAGAACGTTGAGGGGCTGCCGCACATTCCGGTGGTGGCCGCGTCGGGCAAAATCAAAGAAACGCTGCTGGAACTGGATCGCCATTACGACTACGTGATCGTCGACACCGCCGGCCGCGACAGCGCCGAACTGCGCTCCGGGCTGCTGGCCGCCGATCTGTTCCTCTCGCCACTGCGCCCTTCGCAGATGGATCTCGACACCATCGGCTATCTGTCGGAGATGTTCTCCACCGCGCAGGAATACAACGAGAAGGTCAAAGGCTACATCGTGCTGAACATGTGCCCGACCAACATCTTCATCAATGAAGCCAACGAAGCGGCGCAAGTGCTGAGCGAATATCCTGAGTTCACCCTGGTGAGCCACCGCCTGTGCGACCGCAAGATTTACCGCGACGCCTGGGGCGAAGCCATCACCGTGCATGAGGCGAACAACGAAAAGGCGCAGAGCGAAATTGAATGCCTGGTGAAAGAGGTGATCCTGTGAAGAAGCGCACCCCCACCCACCGCATGTCGGAAGACGAATTCATCAACAGCGCCACCTCGCACACGCTGCCGGTCGCGGCGCCCGCGCCGGAAGCCAAACCGGCCGGCCGCAAGCGCACCTATAAGGCGATTTCCGTCAGCCTGACGGACAGCCACATTGAAGCCATCGATGAAGTGATCGTGCAGGCGGCGCGCAGCGGCATCGTGCGCATTACCCGCTCCGACATCATCAAGCTGGCCATCGACGGTTTGGCGGAGAAAAGCGAAGCGCAGCTGCTGGCGCTGCTGAAGAAGCTCTGAGCGCGCGGCAGCCGCCGGCTAACTCAGCCGGCGGGTTATCATCACCTTCAGTTCCCCGCCACCGCGCAGTGGTAGTCCTGAATTTCGCCGGCCGAGCCCAGGTTCAGATCGGTCAACTTCAAACGGTTAGCCAACAGCAGCATCTCACCCTGCGGGCTGACCGCCAGCGCCAGGCCATAATTGCCGATGCTGTCGCCCTGCTCGACCACATAGTTGTGCAGTAAACGGAAAGGATCTTCCTGGGTTAAATCGGTACCCGCCAATTTTCTGGCCAGATATTGGTGGCCGACTAATTTCACCGCCAGCGGGCGCCACTGCTGATCTAATTGCTCCACCTGTTGCCCCAGCGCGTTATAGACATCCTGACGCAGGCAGGCAACGTGAATATGCAGCTGATCCTGAGAACGGCCATATTTCGAATTGACCGCCAGCGAAAGCCACGCATCTTTTAACGGTTTGCCCAGCTCGCCGGATATATGTTCGCGGTTATTCCAGGCCTGGGCGAAATAAGGCGGCGCGTGATCCGTCTGCAATGCCGGGCTCTCGATGCCGCTGACCTTTTCGGTTGGCATCACCAGATCGTGATAGGGGCCTTTGCTGTCCTTAAACAGCACATAACCCTGTGTTAAATCAACCTTTAAGCAGGGCGCCGGATCGTCGTTCTGCTGCTGATTGGGCACGCACTGTTGGCTGACGATTTGCCACAGCGCATTCGGATTGCCGCGCCCAAAGAACCACCACAGCACCGCCGCCAGCAGCAAAATGACAAGCAAAATAATTAATAGCCTGAAAAGTTTTTTCATCATGACTCCCTGTTTAGCTATTCCATCTTGAAAGGAGCGCCAGCATAAACCAAGGCGCTTATCGTCACCAGAATATTATCATTAGCATTACCTTTCATTGACGTCTTGTTATCAAGGAAAATTAAAAATAAGGATTTGCCTGAGTAATTTAAGGTAAATTAATACCGCAGTTCGAATATGAGTGTGATATAAGCAGCCGGACTCTCTTTATATTAAGGAACCGATAAGATGCCAACGATGGGCAACTCCCTGCATTATCTCGACGTAGGCTCAGGCTTTCCGTTGCTGCTGGGCCACAGCTATCTGTTCGATCTGAACATGTGGGCGCCGCAGTTTGAAGCGCTGGCGAAACGCTATCGCCTGATCGTGCCGGATCTCTGGGGCCACGGCGACTCACCGGCGCTGCCGACCGGGCGAAACAGCCTGTCGGATATCGCCGCCGATCATTTGGCGCTGATGGATCGCTTGGATATTGAAGAGTTCGGCATCGTTGGCCTGTCCGTCGGCGGCATGTGGGGCGCCGAACTGGCGGCGCTGGCGCCGGAACGGGTCAAGGTGCTGGCGCTGATGGACAGCTATCTGGGCGACGAAACGCCGGAGGCGCGGCAGCGTTATATGGGCATGCTGGCCGCCGTGGAGCAAGCCGGCGCCATCACTTCGCCGCTGCTGGAACATGTCGCGTCGCTGTTTTATTCCGATGACGTCCCCGACGCCTTATTGCAATCGCTGTTGTGTCAGCTCCAGAGCCTGCCCGCCGATCGCCTGCGCGAGAGCATCGTACCGCTGGGCCGGATGATCTTCGGTCGCCCCGACAAGCTGGCGCTGCTGGAAAACATCACCGCCGCCAGCATCGTCATCACCGGCGCCCAGGATAAGCCACGCCCGCCGGCGGAAGGCCAGCGCATGGCGGATCTTCTCGGCTGTCAACATGTGCTGATCCCCAACGCCGGGCATATCAGCAACAAGGAAAACCCGACGGCGGTCAACGAAACCCTGCTGGCGTTTCTGGCTGAAAACACCACCCCGCTGTTCTGGTAACATTCTCCGGGCCGCCAGGCCCGGCGAGTCATTCCGCGCGCCGCATAAACCCGTGTCGGCTCAGGATTTCCTGCCCCTGTTTGCTCAAGATAAATGCGGCTAACCGCTGCGCGCCGTCATCCAACAGGCATAAACCGTAATCCGCCTCGATGCCCAGCGGCGGCGCCAACGGCCGCACCGCCAACGTCGGGTAGGCGGCTAAGGCCGGAGCATAGCTGGCGTAGCCGAGAAAAATATCCGCCTGCCCGCCGGCGATCAGATATTCCGCTGCCAATCGGCCCGCCGGCACCGGGGCAGAATCCCTGCCGCCAACCAACGGCAGCGCCCGGCGGCGCAACGCTTCCCCTTGCCCCGGCCAGTATTGCTCACAGCGTTCGAAAAGCTGCAGCGCATAATCGCCGGAAGGATCTGCCTCCGGTGTCGAGGTAGCAAGGCGCCAGTGGGGATCGAACAGCACCTGCGGCAGCGGACGTTCGGTTAATGCCGGCACGTTGCGTACCGTCACACAGAGCCGATTGCGCGCAAAAATCTGCACCGCCCCCGCTATCCCAAGATCCGCCAACCTTTGCGGGTGCGCCACGTTGGCCGAGGCGAACAGCTGTGGCCGCTCGCCATTCTCTATCCGCTGGCGCAACAACCCCGCCGGGCCGAATTCCGCCGTGACTTTTTGCCCGGCGCGCCGCTGAAAAGCCGACAGCAGCGGCGCAAACGCCAGCCGCAGGCTGCCGGCGGCAAACAGCAGGATATCATTCATCATGTCGCTCCAGTTGGCTGCGATACAGCGGCACCAGCGTCGCGTAACGGCGGCCCGCCACCGTCAGCGGCACCCGTTCGATCGCCAGCTCGAACAGGGGTGACAGGGATTGCGCCGTTAACACCTCGCGGCAGGCACCGAGCCGGCTGCGCCCTTCCTTGCCCAACAGCAAAGCCCGATCGGCCACCGCGTGAGCATGATTGGGTTGATGCGTAGAGAACACCACCGCCAACTGCTGCTCCCGCGCCAGGCTCGCCATCAGGCTCAACACCCGATCCTGATAATGCAGATCCAGCGCCGAAGTCGGTTCATCCAGGATCAACACCTCGCAGCGCATCGCCAACGCGCGGGCGATCATCACTAATTGACGTTGACCGCCGGATAGGCTGCCAAACTCGCGCTCTGCCAGGTGCTGCAAATCCAACGACTGCAACGCTTCTCTCGCCAGCCGATGATCCTCGGCTGACGGTGAACGAAACAGGCCGACATGGCGCGCCCGCCCCATCAATACGATATCCAGCACCCGGTAGGCGAACGGCGGCGCAAAGTGTTGCGGGACAAAGCCCATCTCACCGCGGCGCTCAATCTCGCCGGATTGCGGCGTCAGCCTGCCTAACAGCAGCTGCAGCAGCGTGCTCTTGCCACGCCCATTCGGGCCCAATACCGCCAGCACTTCGCCGCGCCGCAGCTGAATGTCCAGATGCTGGAACAGCGGTGCCCCGCCCGGCCAGGCGAACCTCACGCCCCTGGCGGCCAATAGGGTGTCAGTCATGCCAGCCTCTCACTTGCGCGCGGCGCAGCAGCAGCGCGAACAGCGGCGCGCCAATCAGCGCGGTCAGAATGCCCAGCGGGATTTCGCTGCTGCTCAGCGTGCGCGCCAAATCGTCGATCACCAACATGTACAGGGCCCCCAGGCAAAGTGAAGCCGGCAACAGGCGCCGGTGATCCGGCCCCACCAGCCGCCTCGCCACGTGCGGGATCACCAAGCCGACCCAACCGATGCTGCCGCTGACCGCCACCTGGGCGGCCACGATGGCGGCGCACAGCGTCAAAATCAGCCAGCGGGTGCGCTCAACGTTAATGCCCAATGCACCGGCATCCTCATCACCCAACGACAGCAGATTGATGCGCCAGCGCAGCGCCAACAGCAAGCCGCCGGCCAACAGCAAAGGCACAAACAGCATCAGCAGCTTTTGCCGATCGGCGGTGGCAAAGCTGCCGAGCAGCCAAAACACGATGCTCGGCAGTTTCTCTTCGGTATCCGCCAGATATTGCATCAGGCTGACGCAGGCTGAGAAGAAGCCGCTGAGGATCACCCCCGCCAGTACCAAAGAGAGAATATTGCGCCGCGCAATGGCGCTGGTGAGAGTGAAAATCAGCAGCAGCGCCGCCATGCCGAAAACAAAAGCCGACAGCAGCAGCGCCGCCAACGGCAGGCTGAGCAGGATAGCCAGCGTGCCGCCAAAGGCCGCGCCGGACGACACGCCGACGATATGCGGGTCGACCAGCGGGTTACGAAAGACGCCTTGCAAAGCCGCGCCGCACAGAGCCAGCGCCGCGCCGGCGCCCATCGCCAACAGCACTCGCGGCACGCGCACACCCAGGATCACCTGGCGTTGGATAGCATCGATGCCGGCATAATGCTGCCCGGTGAACGGCTCCAGCAAAATCATCAGGCTGTGCGTCATCGGCACCTGAAAGCGGCCAACGCCGAGCGAAAACAGCGCGCAGCACAGCGTCAACAACGCCAGCCAGCCCAGCCTCATTGCCCGCTCTGGCAGCAGGTGGCGCGGTAATAACGTTGATAGTAAGCGTCGACCCGCTGCTGCAGATTAATATCGGCAAAACGCTGCGGGTAAAGTTTTTTCGCCATCCACAACTCGCCCAACGCCATCGCTTCCGGCATCGGATACCCCCAGGCCTTGGCATACTCCGGCATCAGGTAGACCCGCTTATTCTTCACCGCGTCGATCGGCTGCCACTGCGGTGACGTCAGGATCTGTTTCACCACGTCCGGGTAGCGCTCCTGCACGAAAATCACTGCCGGATCCCACTTCAGGACATCCTCGATAGAAACCTGTTTAAACCCCTGAATGTCCTTCGCCGCCACGTTGAGCGCACCGGCGTGCCGCATCATCAACCCGGTATACTTGCCGGCGCCGTAGGTGGTGAGATCGGGGTTGGCCATATACACCCGTACCCGCTGATTTTCCGGCAGATCGCGCAGCCGTTCGGCGACCAACGCGCGCTGCTGAATGACGTCCTTAATCAACGCTTCGGCCTGAGGCTGACGCGACATCACTTCGCCGATCAGGCGAATGCCGTCCTGCAGCCCCAGCGTATAGGCCCGATCCTCATCGCTCAGCTGCGGATTCATTTTACCCGCCTGATCGGCCGCCTCGCGGCGCAGCGAGATAGCCACCACCGGAATGCCCACTCGTTCGATCTGCGCAATCATCTCCGGCGGCGCATAGTTGGCCACGAACACCACCTGCGGATGCAGGCCTAGCAGGCTCTCGATATTCACCGAAGTCAGATCGCCCGGCATCGGCAGGGTTGCCAACGTCGGCGCCAGCCGCAGGTAGTTTGGCCCCAGCTGCTTTTTCCAACTGCTGAGCACGCCGACCACCTGAGGCATCGCATCAAGCTGCACCAACAGGTTCAACGTCTGGTGTTGCAGCACCACCGCGCGGGTGATGCGATCGGGCAGCGTGACCTGGCGATTGAGCTGATCGGTGACCTGGCGATCCGCCTGGGCGGCGGTGGAAAACAAAACAAGCGCCAACAGCAGGCGCGGGAGAAAGTTAAACATGGCAGTGACCGATTGGTTATCGTTGTATAGAAAATAATATAGCGATGTGCATGGCGAAACAATCCGCGGGATCAAACCGGATGCGGGTACTCGGGCGGTAAAACGAGGCGTGAATGCGATCCTGGAAGCGGATCCGCCGGTGTGGCGACGGATCCCATCGGCCCTGTAAGGGCGCGTGAAGAAGACTTATTGACCGATAGACGTCAGCCCCTGGCGGATCCCTTCGTCAGCCTGCTGGCACCATGCCTGCAGCCCCTGCGGCGCTTCTTTTTCCAACGCGACCACTTTGCCGTCGTCGTTCAGCACATTGCCTTCTCGGCCCATCGCTTCGCGCTTGTCGCCGTCGCGGGTGTCGACGCCGCCGGGAATAGCCGCCACGTAGGCCACCATTTTCTTGGCGTTGTCGATGCTGTCGGCTTTCAGGAAGCCTTTATCGACGCAGTAAGACATCAACCCGGCGGTATTGCGCGTGATGTCATAGACGTTTTTCAATGCGGCAGGATCCATCCCTTCAGCGTTAGCGGTGTTGAACAGGCCCAGAGTCGCGGCAATCATGCCGGTCAGAATGCTTTTTTTCATTGTTAACTCGTTTTAATAATGAATTATTTAATTTTTAATCATTCACAAATAGAGTGTGAATATCGGTACGGTATAACGGCGGCCTAGATTAACACAACCCTAATGTATTAATAGCGGTGATTAAGTTAAGCCTCAATAAAATAAAAACGCATGCTGGGGTAATAATCTCCGCCCGCTGTCATTTTTTCACGTTCGGTATTGGCCGCACTCAATTCATAGTAAAAATAATCTCACCCAGGAATTATTTACAAAATAAGCGTTGGCCTGCGGTCAATGGTGCGCCCCTCTTTGCCAAAACCACCGGCGTGGCATAGCCTGTTAAGACGCGTCATGCCTTAGTGGGAGGGGATTCACATGAACCATGCCGTCCGGCCGCCGCAATGCGACGAAAAACCCTTCTCGATATCACGATGAATTTATATCTCTCTCCGGCGGTACTTATCGCGCATCGCCTGGGCATCTTTGAGTTTATTGCTCTGCCCCCCCCCCCCCCGCAACCTGACCGATATATGCGCTCTGGCCAATGTGGAAAGACGCCCGGCGGAAACGTTGATCATGGCGCTATTGGCATTGAAATTGATCGCCAGAGACGGCGAAACATTTCATCTTACGCCGGAAGCGGAACCCTTTTTGTTAAAAAAACCGCATTATTTCGGTTATTTCTGGAACTTGGTCAGCAGCCTTTGGCCGCCGCGGGATACGGCCTGATGATGATGGGATGGACGCAGGGCCGCCAATACTCCGGCAGGGAAATCGGCGACCAGCTGCGCGACGTCGGGCCTGCTCAAGTGCTGCCGTCGCTCGGCTATTTCAGCATCGTGACGGCGCAAAAACCCCGGGCTTAGCGGTTCACCGAGCGCGCCATGCGGCTGTAGGTGTGGCGCACGCCGCGAATCGCCACGCTGTAAGCGAAGATGTTTTCCGGCAGCGCCAGCCCCAGATAGCCGGTATCGCCGATATGGTGCAGGTCCGCCCCGGCCATTTTGCTCATCAGCGCAATCTGCCGCACGGTCTGCACGTCGGCCCCCTCTTGCGAGGTGCCGATCGCCGTCATTGCCAGCGCGCCCTGCCGCTGCGCATAAGCGATCAGCGCCGCCACTTTCTCCTGCGACATGCCGGGAATGGTGCCGGGCGCCGGCAACAGCACGATGTCCGCGCCGTTCTCCACGAACAGCGCGATGTCCTGCTCGCCGATCAGCTGGCTGCCGCTTTCGCGCACGATACCTGCCCCGTGCATCTTGCCGGTCACCAGCACCATCTCGTCGCCCACCTCATCACGGATCGCTTTCAGCGCGGCGGCGATCGCCTGATTGCTGACGCCGTTGTTCGGGTTGCCGGTCAGCACCAGCATGCGCGCGCCGAGTTGATACAGCTTGCGCGCATTCTCGGCGGTGGCGGCACGCCCCGCCGTCATCTGCCAGAAATCGTTATGTTCGGTGGCGAAGGCCGGATCGACCGCCTCCAGGTTCACCCCGATCACCCGCCCGGTCAGGCGCTGCAGCGTGCGCAGCGCCTCCTGCGGCGGCACGTCGGCGGGCAGCCCCGCGATGTGCGGCTGGTCGACGTCGAACAGGTTCAGCAGCAGCAGGTCGGCGCCCTGGCTGGCCGCCAGCTCGGCGTTGGTGACGTTATTGAGCAGTGGCTGAGTGACCGCGATGGTTTCGCTGACCAAGATGCGCCCTTCGCTGGCGCGGATGGCATAGAGCAGATCGGCTTTGCCGATATCGGCCAGATCGCTGGCGCTGCAGTCCAGATAGCGTTTCATGAGGCAAGCTCCGATGACGTTAGCGGGAATGAATAGATGCCCCCTCGCTCAGCGCGGCGAACGAGGGGGACAGGGTTACTTCAGCGTAAAGCTTTGCGCCTGCACGTTGTCGGAGTCCAGGCCGACGAACACGTTGAATTTGCCCGGCTCCGCCCCCCATTTCAGGCTGGCGTTGTAGAACTTCAGATCGTCTTCGCTAATCGGCAGCTCAACCTGCTGCGACTGGCCGGCCTTCAGCGTCACTTTCTTGAAGTTGCGCAGCTCTTTCACCGGCCGGCTGACCGAGGCGGTCACGTCCTGCAGATACAGCTGCACCACCGTGGCGCCGTCGTACTTGCCGGTATTTTTCAGCGTGACGCTGGCGGTTAGCTTGCCGTTGCGCGCCATCGTCGGGCTGGACAATGTCAGGTCCGACAGGCTGAAAGTGGTGTAGCTCAGGCCGTAACCGAACGGATACAGCGGGCCGTTCGGCGAATCGAAGTAGCGCGAGGTGTACTTGCCCGGATTCTCCTTGCCGAACGGGCGGCCGGTGTTCAGGTGGTTGTAGTACATCGGGATCTGGCCGACCGAGCGCGGGAAGGTCATCGGCAGCTTGCCCGACGGGTTGTAGTCGCCGAACAGCACGTCCGCCACCGCGTTGCCGCCCTCGGTGCCGCTGTACCAGGTTTCCAGCATCGCGTCCGCCTGCTCGCTCTCCCAGCTCAGCGCCAGCGGCCGGCCGTTCATCAGCACCAGCACCAGCGGCTTGCCGGTGGCTTTCAGCGCGGCGATCAGATCGCGCTGGCTCTGCGGGATCGTGATGTCGGCGCGGCTGGAGGCCTCATGCGCCATGCCCTGCGATTCCCCCACCACCGCCACCACCACGTCGGCCTTGTTCGCCGCCTGTACCGCTTCGTCGATCATCTGCTGCGGCGAACGGGTATCGAACGCCACCGCCGGCTCATACTCGTTCAGGTAGTCGATAATGCCCTTATCCTGCGTGACGTTGGCGCCCTTGGCGTAAAGAATGCGCGCCTTGTCGCCCACCGCCCGCTCCAGCCCTTCGCGCAGGGTCACCGACTGCTTGACCACCCCGGCGGCGGACCAGCTGCCCATCACGTCGCGCTGGCTGTCGGCCATCGGCCCGACCAGCGCGATGGTCGCCTGTTTGCTCAGCGGCAGCGTCTGCTTATCGTTCTTCAGCAGCACCATCGTTTTGCGTGCCACCACCCGCGCCTCGGCGCGGTGCAGGCGGCTTTCGGCGTTGGTGTCCTGCGGATCGGCCCCCGCCGGCCCCAGATGCACATACGGATCGGTGAACAGCCCCATGTCGTACTTGGTGTTCAGCACGTCGCGGCAGGCGCGGTCGATATCGCTTTCAGCCACCAGCCCGTCTTTCACCAGGCCCGGCAGGTATTTGTCGTAGAACTCGTCGCTCATGCTCATGTCGACGCCGGAGGTGATCGCCAGCCGCACCGCGTCGCGCGCGTCGGCGGCCACGCCGTGTTTAATCAGTTCTTTAATTGCGCCGTGGTCGCTGATGGTGATGCCTTTAAAGCCCCACTGGTCGCGCAGCAGATCTTTCAGCAGCCACGGGTTGGCGGTGGCCGGCACGCCGTTGATCGCGTTGAGCGACACCATCACCCCGCCGCTGCCGGCATCCACCGCCGCTTTATAAGGCGGCAAATAGTCCTGATGCATGCGCAGCGGGCTCATGTCGACGGTGTTGTAATCGCGGCCGCCTTCGACGGCGCCGTACAGCGCAAAGTGCTTGACGCTGGCCATCACCGAACCGGGTTTGGCCGGGTCGCCGTTCTGGAAACCGTCGACCATCACCTTGGCGATTTTCGACACCAGCCAGGTGTCTTCGCCGAAGCCTTCGGAGACCCGCCCCCAGCGCGGATCGCGGGTGATATCGACCATCGGCGCAAAGGTCATGTTCAGGCCGTCGTCGCTGGCCTCCTGCGCCGCCACCCGGGCGCTGAGCGCGATGGCTTCCAGATCGAAGCTGGCCGCCAGCCCCAGGCTGATCGGGAACACGGTGCGCTGACCGTGCACCACGTCATAAGCGAAGAACAACGGGATTTTGAGGCGGCTGAGCTGCATCGCCTGATCCTGCATCACCCGGATATCCGGCCGGGTAACGGTATTGAAGATGGCGCCGATCTGCCCTTTGCGGATGCCCTCGCGGATCGCTTCTTTCGGGTTATCCGGCCCGACGCTGATCAGCCGCAGCTGGCCGATCTTCTCTTCCAGCGTCATCTGTTTCATCAAATTGGACACGAAGGCGTCGCGCTGCTGGGCGTGCATGCCCTGCGTTATCGGCGTTTCCTGCGCAAAAGCCGGGCTGAGGGCCAGACTGGACAACATACTCACCACACAAAGCCATTTCATCTTGTTTTATCTCAGGCGTGTTTCCGCCGCCAACGCCGCGGAGTTTAATCGGAGTGAAGAAACAGTTTGCCACACTCTGTTTCATCGCCAAGGTAATTCGCATCGTTAATGTTTACAAAGCATTACAGGTTATCGGCAGGTAATTCTGCAGCCGGGCGCGGCTGTCGGCGGCCTCCGCCGTCAGGAAATCGATAAACTGCGCCAGCGCCGGCGATGGCGCCCCGCGTTCAGGATAGACCAAATAATAGGCCGCGCCGCTGCTGACGCAGAGCGGGAACGGCGTGACGATACGCCGCGCCTGAATATCCTCCTCCAGCAGGCACAGATCGCCGATGGCGATGCCAAACCCTTGCAGTGCGGCGCTCATCGCCAGATCGAGGGTATCGAAATGCTGAGCCTTGCCGGACGGCAGCGCATCGGCCCCCGCCGCCTTCAGCCAGCGCAGCCAGTCGCGCCGATCGCGCGTCGGGTGCAGCAGGGTTTTGTCCGTCAAGTCCGCCAGCCGGGGCGTTGGCGGCAGGAACGTCGGCGTGCAGACCGGCGTGAGGATTTCGTCGAACAGCAGGTGCGCGCTCAGCTTTTTGCCCGGCGGCCGGCCGAATACCACCGCGGCGTCAAATTGCTCGGTGCTGAAATCCAGACCGTGCGACACCGAAGCGGTCAGCTCAATATGCATGTCCGGCCGTTCATTCTGCAGGCGAATGATGCGCGGCAGCACCCAGCGCATGGCGCAGGTCGGGCATTTGATGCGCAGCGCCCCCGGCGGGGCGGCGGCCCGCGTCAGCGCCTCGTCCAACTGCCCCAGCGCCTGCTGCACCGGCGCCAACAGCTGCGCGCCCTGCGGCGTCAGCGCCAGACCGCGCGCCTGGCGGCTGAACAGCGGATAGCCCAGGCGCTGTTCCAGCCCGAGGATTTGCCGGCTGACCGCCCCCTGCGTCAGGTGCAGCTGCCGGGCGGCATGGGTAAAGTTGAGGCGTTGCGCCACCACCACGAAGGTTTTCAACACGTCGAGCGACGGCAGGGATATCGGCATAGCGGGCCTCGATTAGGTATGATCGTAGTGCATGGCAAGTATGACAAACTTTCCCTTGTCCGCCTACGCCGGCTGATGCTTAATCGCTCAACACTTCCCTGTTTGCCTGGAGCCCATCATGCAGAGCGCCTGCTCATCCCGCTCGAAGCTGCCGGACGTCGGCACCACCATTTTCACCGTCATTGGCCAACTCAGCGCCGAACATCAGGCCCTCAATCTGTCACAGGGCGCGCCCAACTTCGCCGGTGACCCGCAGCTGATCGAGGCGACGGCGCAAGCCATGCGCGCAGGTCATAACCAATACGCGCCGATGAGCGGCGTGGCGGCGTTACGTGCTGCTCTGGCGGAAAAAGCTGAACGATTGTATGGCGCGCGCTATGACGCCGACGAAGAAATCACGGTGATCGCCAGCGCCAGCGAAGGGTTGTACTCGGCGATTAGCGCGCTGGTGCATCCCGGCGACGAGGTGATCTATTTCGAACCGGCGTTCGACAGCTATGCGCCGATCGTGCGCCTGCAGGGCGCCACGCCGGTGGCGATCAAGCTGTCGTTGCAGGATTTTCGCGTCGACTGGGACGAAGTGGCCGCCGCCATCAACGGCAAAACGCGCATGATCATCGTCAACACGCCGCACAACCCGACCGGCGCGGTGTTTGACGCGCACGACATCGAACGTCTGACCGCCCTGACCCGCGACACCGACATCGTGATCCTGTCCGACGAGGTCTACGAGCACGTGGTGTTCGACGGCGATATTCACCACAGCATGGCGCGCTACCCGCAGCTGGCGGAACGCAGCGTGATCGTGTCGTCGTTCGGTAAAACCTACCACGTCACCGGCTGGCGCGTCGGCTACTGTCTGGCGCCGGCGGCGCTGATGGACGAGATCCGCAAGGTGCACCAGTTTATGGTGTTCTCCGCCGATACGCCGATGCAGCACGCCTTCGCCGCCGCGCTCGCCAACCCGCAGAGCTACCTGGGGCTGGCGGCGTTTTATCAACAAAAGCGCGATCTGCTGGCCAGCGCCCTGCAGGATTCGCGCTTTGAGCTGCTGCCCAGCCGCGGCAGCTTCTTCATGCTGGCCCGCTTTAGCGGCTTCAGTCACGAAAGCGACAATGATTTCGCCGTGCGCTTGATCCGCGAAGCGAAGGTGGCGACGATCCCGCTGTCGGCGTTCTACAGTGACGGCACCGATACCGGCATTATCCGGCTGAGTTTTTCCAAAGATAACGAGACCCTGCTGGAAGGCGCGCGCCGCCTGAGCCAGGCGTGATTTTTTGTCTAACCATGGGAAAGGGGCACTGCCTATGAAAGCATTGAAAACGCTGTTCGCCGCCGGATGCCTGCTGGCCGCCGGCGCTTCGCTGGCGGCGGAAAACAGCCTGCGCTTCGGCCTGGAAGCGCTGTATCCGCCGTTCGAATCCAAATCCGCCAGCGGCAAACTGGAAGGGTTCGACATCGAACTGGGCGACGCGGTATGCGCCGCCGCGCAGTTGCAATGCAGCTGGGTGGAAACCTCGTTCGACAGCCTGATCCCGGCGCTGCAGGCGCGCAAGTTCGACGCCATCAACTCGGCGATGAACGTGACCGAACAGCGGCGTCAGGCGATCGCCTTCACCGACGCCATCTATCAGGTGCCGAACCGCCTGATCGCCAAAGCCGGCAGCGGCCTGCTGCCGGACGCCAAATCGCTGGCGGGCAAACACGTGGGCGTGCTGCAAGGATCGATTCAGGAGATTTACGCCAAAACCCATTGGGCGCCGGCGGGCGTGGACGTGGTGTCTTATCAGGATCAGAATCAGGTTTACCTCGATCTGGCGGCCGGTCGGCTCGACGCCACGCTGGTGATGGCGCCGTCGGGGCAAAGCGGCTTCCTGTCGCAGCCGGACGGCAAAGGCTTCGCCTTCGTCGGCGAGGCGGTGCGCGACGACAAAATCCTCGGTGAAGGTATCGCCTTCGGCCTGCGTAAAGGGGATGAGGCGCTGAAGAAAAAACTGGATGCCGCCATCGCCAAAGTGAAACAGCAAGGCACGGTGACGGCGCTGTCGAAGAAGTATTTCGGCGATATCGATGTGACGGTGAAGTGAGAGACGGGGGCGGCACCGCCGCCCCCTCCCGCGTTTAGCGATCGAACACCGAACTGTTCAGCGCGCGATCCTGCTGGTGGCGCTCCAGCGCCAATTCGATCAGGCGCGTGATCAGCGCCTGATAGCTGACGCCGCTGGCGGCCCACAGCTTGGGATACATGCTGATATTGGTGAAGCCCGGCAGCGTGTTGATTTCGTTGATCACCACCTGGTTGTCCGGCGTCAGGAACACATCCACCCGCGCCAGGCCGAAGCACTCCAGCGCGCGGAACGCCTTCAGCGCCACCTCGCGGATGTGGTCACTCACTTCCGGCGCGATCGCCGCCGGCACCACCACCTGAGCGCCCTGCTCATTGATGTATTTGGTGTCGTAAGCATAGAAGGCGTCGCTCAGCACGATCTCGCCGCACACGCTGGCCTGCGGATCGTCGTTGCCCAGCACCGCGCACTCGATCTCGCGGCCGACGATCGCCGACTCCACCAGCACCTTGTGATCGAAGCTGAAGGCCAGCGATACCGCCGCGTCGAACTCGGCGCGGTTTTCCACCTTGCTGACCCCGACCGACGAGCCCTGGTTGGCCGGCTTGACGAACAGCGGCAGGCCGAGGCGCTCGCTCAGTTTCTCAAACGTGAATCCGGCGCGGTTGGCGCGGGTCAGGGTGACGAACGGCGCCACCGCCAGCCCGGCATCGCGCAGCAGGCGCTTGGTCACGTCTTTATCCATGCTGACCGCCGAGCCGAGCACGCCGGCGCCGACGAACGGCATATTGGCCATGCGCAGCAGCCCCTGCAGCGAGCCGTCCTCCCCCAGCGTGCCGTGCACGATCGGGAAGATGACGTCGAGTTGGCCCAACGCGCCGGCGCTGCCCGCTTCGATCAGCTGCTGTTTTTCCTGGCCCGGGATCAGCGCCACGTTCTTGTTCGAGCGGTTCAGCGCGATCAGCGCCGGGTTCTCGGCGTTGAGCAGGTAGTTGGAGGCGTCGTTGATGTGCCACTGCCCCTGTTTGTCGATCCCCAGCAGCGTGACGTCAAACTTCTCTTTGTCGATTGCATCCACAATGTTTTTGGCCGACTGCAGCGACACCTCATGCTCCGCCGATTTACCGCCAAAAATCACCCCAACACGTAGTTTAGTCACGCCTTAAATCCTTCTGAAAAATCATGGCAAAAAAGTCGTTTATCACAATAAACGCATTGCCTGGCGGCGGCAATCGTTGTTGCCAGAATCTTCTTACGCCACAGAATGCCACATCGCGACCATCCTAAACGTATACACTTCGTATATCGTTCACTTAGGGAGACGCCGATGGGCATCGTAAAAATTTCAGACGCGCTGCATGACGATCTGCGCCTCGCCAGCCTGACCATGACGCGTTCGATCAACGCGCAGGCCGAGTACTGGATCAAGATCGGCATGCTGGCGGAGTTCCATCCGGAACTGACCTACCCGCAGCTGGTAAAAAAAATGATGAAAGATAACGCGCTGACGCTGAAGGAGATTGTCGGGTGAAACAGATTGTGATTAAAACGCCGGAAGAGATTGCCAAAATGCGCCATTCCGGCGCCCTGCTGGCGAAAGTGTTTGCTATGCTCGATGAGGTCATCGTCGAAGGCATCTCCACCATGGAGATCAACGACCGCGCCGAGGCGTTTATCGTCGAAGAGCTGAAGTCGCGCCCGGCCAGCAAGGGGCAGTATGATTTCCCTTATGTGCTCAACACCTCAATCGACGACGTGGTGTGCCACGGGGTGCCGTCGGCCAGCAAAATCCTGCGTTCCGGCATGATCGTCAACGTGGACATCACGCTGGAAAACGGCGGCTACATCGCCGACTCCAGCAAAATGTACTGCATCGGCCAGGTGACGCCGCTGGCCAAACGGCTGGTGAACAACGTCTATGAATCGATGTGGCAGGGCATTCGCGCGGTGAAACCGGGCGCCACCCTCGGCGATATCGGCCATGCCGTCCAGCGGCACGCCGAGCAGGCCGGCTACAGCATCGTGCGGGAATATTGCGGCCACGGCATCGGCCGCGATATGCATGAAGAGCCGGCGGTGCTGCACTACGGTCAACCCGGCAGCGGTCTGGTTCTGCAGGAAGGCATGGTGTTCACCATCGAGCCGATGATCAACCAGGGCGACCGCCGCATCAAGCAGAAGAAAGACGGCTGGACGGTGGTGACGCGCGACAAAAAACTGTCGGCGCAGTGGGAGCACACCGTGGCGGTCACCGCCGACGGCGTGGAGATCCTGACGCTGCGCGACGAAGAGCGCCGGGCCGGCTACGCCGAGCGCTACTAAACCCACAAGCTATTAGCTCGGCAAGCTGATAGCTTAATAAGTTATTTAATTGATAACCTCTTAGCTTATATGCGGCACTCCGGCGCCGCGGTTAAAGCGACGGGGATGACAGGGAGACAGGCAGCATGCAGTCAGGCAATCAGGCGTTTATCAATCAGCTCAAGGACATCGTCGGCGGCCCGCAGTTGTTGACCGGCGATCGCAACACCGAGCGGTATCGCAAGGGGTTCCGCTCCGGCGAAGGCCAGGCGCTGGCGGTGGTGTTTCCCACCCGCCTGCTGCAGCTGTGGCGCATTTTGCAGGCCTGCGTGGCCGCCGACAAAATCGTCATCATGCAGGCCGCCAATACCGGCCTGACCGAAGGATCGACCCCCAGCGGCAACGACTATGATCGCGACATCGTCATCGTCAGCACCCTGCGCCTCGACCATATTCAGGTGCTGGACAACGGCAAGCAGGTGGTCGGCTTCCCCGGCAGCACCCTGCACCACCTCGAGAAATTGCTCAAACCCTACGGCCGCGAACCACATTCGGTGATCGGTTCCTCCTGTATCGGTGCCTCGGTGATCGGCGGCGTGTGCAACAACTCCGGCGGCTCGCTGGTGAAACGCGGCCCGGCCTATACCGAAATGGCGCTGTACGCCCAGCTAGGAGAAGACGGCCAGCTGCGCCTGGTGAACCATCTGGGCATCCGCCTTGGCGACACGCCGGAGGAGATCCTCACCCGGCTGGAAAAAGGCGACTATCGCCCGACCGACGTCGAATACGGCGAGCTGCGCGCCTCGGATAACGAGTACGCCAGCCGGGTGCGCGACGTCGATGCCGACACTCCTTCCCGCTTCAACGCCGACAAACGCCGCCTGTTCGAGGCGTCCGGCTGCGCCGGCAAGCTGGCGGTGTTCGCGGTGCGGCTCGACACCTTCGAGAAAGAAGGCCAAGAGCAGGTGTTCTATATCGGCACCAACGACACCGCGGTGCTGACCGAACTGCGCCGCCACATGCTGAGCCAGTTCGACAACCTGCCGGTGGCCGGTGAGTACATGCACCGCGATATCTTCGACATCGCCGAGGTCTACGGCAAAGACACCTTCATGATGATCGACAAGCTCGGCACCGATCAGATGCCGCGCTTCTTCACCCTGAAAGGCCGCATGGACGCCAGCCTCAACAAGCTGCCGCTGCTGCCGCACAACCTGACCGATCGGCTGATGCAGGGCCTGAGCCATCTGGCGCCGAACCACCTGCCGAAGCGCATGAAGGACTACCGCGAACGTTTCGAACATCACCTGCTGCTGAAGATGGCCGGCCCCGGCGTAGACGAAGCGCAGCGCTACCTGACCGAGTACTTCGCCCAGGCCGAAGGTGCTTTCTTCGCCTGCACGCCTGACGAAGGCAAAAAGGCCTTCCTGCACCGCTTCGCCGCCGCCGGCGCCGCCGTGCGCTACCATGCGGTGCACGCCGACAAGGTGGAGGATATTCTGGCGCTGGATATCGCCCTGCGCCGCAACGACACCGACTGGTTCGAAACCCTGCCGCCGGAGATCGACAGCCAGCTGGTGCACAAGCTGTATTACGGCCACTTTATGTGCCACGTCTTCCATCAGGACTACGTGGTGAAAAAAGGCGTCGACAGCCACGCGCTGAAAGAAAAGATGCTCGAGATCCTCAACCGGCGCGGCGCCGAGTACCCGGCGGAGCATAACGTCGGCCACCTGTATCACGCCAAACCGGATCTGCAGGCGTTCTACCGCGCCGCCGATCCGACCAACAGCTTCAACCCCGGCATCGGCAAAACCAGTAAACGCAAAGGCTGGGCCGAAGGCCCCCGCTAAGACCGCCCGATTGGCCCGCCGCCGCACCCGGCGCGGGCCTACTCTCCCCTGCCTGCCTCATCGTGATCTTTCTGCGCCCTTAAAGATGTATTTATATTGCAACTTATAAATTTCCCGATTACCATTCATCGCAAATGAGAATCAATTACAAAACTGTCATAACGGATACATGGCATCCGCCGTGGCAATCACCGCGAAGTTGTTAATGAGAAGGAACCTACCATGAGTCAGACCCTCGATTCCGCCCAGCTGTTAGCCGCGCTCGATAAAGTGATGGTGATCTCCACCACCGATCTGCAGGGCACCATCACCTACGTCAACGATCTGTTTTGCCAACTGACCGGCTTTTCCCGGGAAGAGCTGGTGGGCCAGCCCCACAGCATCGTGCGCCACCCTTCCGTGCCGAAAGCGGTTTACAAAGCGATGTGGGACACTATCAAGGCGGGCGGCATCTGGACCGGCATCATTCCGAACGTCGGCAAAGGCGGCGTGCTGTACGTAGTCGACACCACGGTGCAACCGCTGTATGACGCCCAGGGCAATATCGCTGCCTATATCAGCATCCGCCGCGTGATCAACGATCTGATGACCGACTTCGAATCGGTGGAATTCGCCAAAGAACAGTTCGACAACCACTACGACAAGTAACCGCCATGGCCGACCTTATCGAACGCATCCTGATTGGTTACGGTTCGGAGTCGGGCAACGCCCGGGCGCTGGCGATGCGCCTGGGCGAGCAAAGCAGCCTGCAACCCTACCGCCCCGTCGTGAAAGAACTCAACGCCATCCAGCCCGCCGATGTGGGCGAGCGTGACGCCCTACTGATCGTCTCGAGCTCATTTGGCGACGGCGAACCGCCCGCCAACGCCGAGCGTTTTTCCGACGCGCTGGCGCAATGGCCTGACCGCCACCGGTTGCGCTACGCCATCTTCGGCCTCGGCGACACCGCGTACCCGCATTTCTGCGGCTTCACGCAGGCGCTGGATGCACGCCTGACGCAATACGGCGCCCACGCCATCGTCAATCGCGTCGACGCCGACGTTAACTTCGAACCGTTCTTCGCAACCTGGCTGACGACGCTGGATAAGGTGCTGGCCGGCGATGCCCAGGCCGGCCGCGATTTACATCTGCGCGTAACCGCCTACGGTGAAGACCATGCGTTCAGCGCCGCCCTCCTCGAACGGCGGCCGCTCAGCGCACGCACGCCGCAGGCCTGGCACCTACGGCTGAATATCGCCGGCAGCGGCATCGTTTACCGGGCGGGAGATACCGTCTATCTGTTGCCGGAGAACGACGAAGGATTATTGACCCGGCTGGCAGACTGGCTCGGCAGGCCGGAGGCCGCCGACGCGCTGCGCCGCCGGGAGCTGCGCCAGCTCAGCAAAACGACGCTGCGCGAACTGGCGCAGTTGGCCGACAGCGAAGAACTCAAAGGCTTGCTCAAGATCCGCCAGCGCAAAGCCCTGGAGAGTTATCTGTACGGCGCCGATCTGCTGGACGTGCTGCACGATTTTTGCCCGCCGCAGACGGTCACGCTGGAGAACCTGCTGACGCTGCTGCCCGTTTGCCTGCCGCGCGCCTACTCCATCGCTTCGGCAACGCGGGAAGAGAGCCTCGATCTGTGCGTGCGCGACGTGCATTATGAACGCGGCGGCCGCACCCGGCGCGGCACGGCGACCGGCTGGCTGCTCAGCCAACCCGGCCCTTTCCGCCTCTTCTGCCGCGCCAACCCCGGCTTTTACCTGCCGCGCGATACCACCGTACCGGTGCTGCTTATCGGTACCGGTACCGGCATCGCACCGTTGATTGGCTTACTGCGCGAAATGGCCGCCCAGGGCGAACGGCGTGAAACCGTGCTGATCTTCGGTGAGAAAAGGCGCGATGAAGACTTCCTGTATGGCGAGGAGTTGGTCACGCTGAACGCGGCGGGCGTACTCACGCGGCTCATCACGGCATTTTCGCGCGACACCACCGACAAGTATTACGTGCAACACGCCATCGACGATCACGCCGATGTCGTCAGCGGCCTGCTGCGGCGGGGCGCGCATGTCTACCTGTGCGGCAATCGTCAGTATCTGGAACATGCCGTGGCGACGGCGCTGGAGCAAGCCCACGGGGCGGAAAACCTGTGGCAGACGCTGATTGAGCAGCAGCGCCTGCATCTGGAGCTCTATTGAGACAGGGCGGCGTTCACCGCTCCGCGCGCAGCAGCAAGGACACGATGAACGCGCCCCCCAGCCCCGCCGTAATGATGCCGATGGGCAGCTCCTGATTGGGGATCAGGCTGCGGCTGAGCATGTCACCGCCGGTCAGCAGCATCGCCCCCAGCATGCCGCACATCGGCACGGACAATCGGTGGCGCACGCCCACCAGGCGCCGGGCCAGATAAGGCACCATCAGCCCGACAAAGCCGATCACGCCCGTCAGCGAAACGAGAAACGCCGTGGACAGTGCGCAGCACAGAAAGGTCTCGGTGCGCAGCCGCGCCACGTTGACCCCCATCGAATGGGCGGTTTGCTCGCCCGCCAGCAGCGCGTCCAGCGCCCGCCAACGCAGCGCCGTAAACCCGGCCAGCAGCACGAAACTCGCCAGCGGAATGAACAGATTATCCCAACGCGCCAGCCCCAGCCCGCCGAGCGACCAGAACAACACCGAACCGGCCGCCCGCTGATCGCCGGAAAACACCAGGTAGCTGGTGAGCGCGCTAAACAAAAATGAGACCGCCAGGCCACAGACGATCAGCTGCTCGGCGCGCCTGACCCGGCTGACGCGAAACAGGATCATCACCGCCATCGCGGACAGAATGCCGCCGACGAAAGCGGACAGCGGCAACGTCAGTACGCCCAGCGCATCACCGAAGCGCGTGATGACCAGCACCGCGCCGGCGGAGGCACCAGAAGAGAGCCCAAACAAAAAAGGATCGGCCAGCTCATTACGGGTGGTGGTCTGCAGTAGCGCGCCGGTCATCGCCAGTCCGGCGCCGGTTAACGCCGCCAACAAAGCCCTGGGCACCCGCAGCTGCACGACGATGGTGTCCAGCATGCCGGAAAGCGGCGCCGAACCGAGCCCTAACGCCGCAAACGCCTGCCGCCATGACAGCGCGACGCTGCCCAGCTGCAGGCTCCAGATCATTAGCCCGCACAATACCGACAGCGCCAGCGGTGCGAGCAGCATAAAGCGCCGGGTCGGCGAGTTCATTCAGCCTCCGGCGCGTACAGCGCCCGCGCCAGCTTTTCCACTGCGCCGATGTTGGCCGGCCCCGGCGTCAGCTCCGCATACTGCAGTTTCAGATAGCGGTGGTGCCGTACGGCAGGCGTCAATTTCATCAACGGGTGAGACTCGAGGAAGCGCCGCAGCGCATCGGCGCCCGATCCGGTCTGGTAATCCAGCAGAATAATGAAATCGGGCTCGGCCGCCGCTACCGCCTCCCAGGACGCCGTCGTCCAGCTCGCCGGCAAACCGTCCATCACGTTGCGGCCGCCCGCCGCTTCGACGATCGCCGTCGGCATAGCGTATTTGCCGCTGGTGAAAGGCTTCTCCTCCCCCGAGTCATAGACGAACACCTTGAGCGGCGCCTGGCCCGCCGGCCTGGCGGGAAGCGCAGCCAACCGGCGCTGCCAGCCCTCAACCAGCGCGGTGGCCTCTTGCTGCTTGCCGAAAATCTTGCCGAGCTTCAGCTCATCGTCATACAGCAGGTTCATATCGGCCTTCTGCGGCCGCCCGCCGGCCTGTACGCAGCTCTCGCTCAGCACCAGCGTTTTGATGCCGAACGGGGCGAGCTTCTCCGGCGTGACGTCGCCGCCGATCTTCATGCCGTAATTCCAGCCGGCGAAAAAGAAATCCGGCTGTGCCGCCAGCAGCGTTTCCAAAGCGGGATATTTCGGCGCCAGCTCGGGAATGGCGCCCATCGCGGCCTTGAAGTCGGGCGTCAGTTTGTACCAGCCGGTGATGCCGGTAAGCCCGACAATGCGATCCTGCAGATGCAGTGCAAAGGCCATCTCGGCCATGTTGATGTCGTTGATGACGGCGCGCTGCGGCGCCTGGTTGAAGGTGACCGGCACACCGCAGCTTTCTACGGTGACGGGAAAATGTTCGGCCGCCGCCGACCTGGCGGCCAGCAGCAGAAGCAGGATGAATACGCGTGCGTTCATGTTTCTCTCTGGTTGATCAAGCGCAATGGGGAACGTCAAAAATGCGCAGCGTTTTCCCGCTGACGGGATGCGCCACCTTGAAACTGTTCATGCCGAACACCGGCAAAATCACCGGAGTTTGCAACACCGCCTCGGGCGTACCACAGGCCACCTGACGGCTTTCGTTGAGCACCAGGATCCGATCGGCAAACGCCTCTGCCACGGGCAGATCGTGCAAGACCGCAATCACGGCGATGTCTTTATTTTTCACTAACGACAGCAGCGCCGAGCGCCCGGGCGGATCGAGGTGATTGGTCGGTTCATCCAGCAACAACAGATCGGGAGACTGCGCCAACGCCCTAGCCAGCGCGGCACGCTGGCGCTGGCCGCCCGAGAGCCGCCCCAACGGGTGGTGCCTGAGCGGCACCAACCCGGTTTCCCCGATGGCTTCGTCAACGATGCGCTTTCCCGTCGCAGAACATGCGCCATGCGGCAAACGGCCCAACGCCACGTAGTCCTCAACCGACAGCCGCAAATCCGGCGAATCGTTTTGCGCCAGAAAGGCGATGCTTCTGGCGCGCTCCGCCGCCGGCCACGCGGACAAGGCGCGCCCTCGCCAGTAAATGCCGCCGCTGTCCGGCCGCGTTTCACCGATCAGGGCACGCAACAGGCTGGACTTGCCGCTGCCGTTAGGGCCGATCACCGCCAGCTTCTCACCGGCGCGCAGTGCGAAATGGATGTTGTCGAGTATCAATGCCCCGCCGTGGCCGGTCAGGCTAATCCCATCAACATGGAGGATGTCGTGAACTGAATTCATTATGCGTAAATTGTTATATTATAACATATCAATATTTTTACCACGATTACGCGCCTTCTGCAAAAGCGAATCGCAATGTCTTTTGTCGCACGCATTGCGTGAACCGAGGCAAGAGCAAGCCGCGCCCTCTGCGTCAAAACTGCGCGGCCAAAGCAACATAGCATACCTCCCAATAAATGATAATGATTTTCATTATCACTTAAGCCACTGCGATTTCCGATTGCACGTCCCGCTGAACTTAGTTATGTTTGAGCGATTAGTTTCATTCCCAGTTTTCAGGAACTCACATGGCCTACCTGGCGCACAGCACAGATCCGACAAACGCGACCGTTCCGGCCGCCGTTTTGCTGTGTGCTTCTTCCGCTCCACCCGCCGTTTCCTCTGTCGTTTCAGCGGTTGCCGCTTACCCGCCACGCATTGTGGTCGTGCGCTAAGCCAAACCGACTTTTTACCTCCGGCTTATTGATCTGTTGCGTTCAGGCGTAGACCGCCGCGCACGCCGGAGCCTGTAATTTTCACGACAGGTGAAATTGACATGCGATTACCTTCTCTCTGGGCCAATGCCGGCCTGGCTACGCTGTTCGTCCTGCTTTGGAGCAGCGGCGCGATTTTCTCCCGTTGGGGGCTGGAGCACGCCTCCGCCTTCGCTTTTCTGTTCTTCCGCTGCGCCATCGCGCTGGCGGTGCTGTTGGCCATCGGCCTGTGGCAGCGCCAGTGCCTGCCCGCCCCCGGCACCCGCCGGCGCGTCGCGCTGATTGGCGTGCTGATGATCGGCAGCTATCAAATCTGCTATCTGCTGGCGTTGGAACAGGGTATTACGCCCGGCGTGCTGGCCACGTTGCTTGGCGTACAGCCGATCCTCACCCAGTTCATCACCGAACGGCGCTGCACCGGGCTGCGGGCGCTCGGCCTGGCGCTGGCGATGGCCGGGCTGACGCTGGTGGTGTATCAAAGCCTGATGGTGGCTCACTTCTCGCTGAGCGGCATGCTGTTCGCCTTTATCGCGCTGGGCTGCATGACCGCCGGCACCCTGCTGCAAAAGGGCATGACGCAGCCGCCGCTGGCGGTCTTGCCGCTGCAGTATGCCGTCGGGTTGCTGATGTGTACGCTGGCGCTGCCGTTTGAGCCGCTGCGGGTCGAGTGGCGGCCAGAGTTCGTGCTGCCGCTGCTGTGGATGGCGGTGGTGATCTCGGTGCTTGCGACCTTCTTGCTGTATCGCCTGATCCAGCGCGGCAACCTGGTGCAGGTCACCAGCCTGTTCTATCTGATCCCGGCGGTGACCGCCCTGCTGGACTACCAGCTGCTCGGCCACGCGCTGGCGGCGCTGAGCCTGCTGGGCATGGCGGGCATCGTGCTCGGCGTGATGCTGGTTTTCCGCCGCGTATAAAAGCAAAAGCCCCCGCGCCGTTCCACCGGCGCGGGGGCGACAACAACAACCGTTAACTCAGAATAACCAGGAACCGTACCCCCACAGCAGCACCGTCACCCCAAGCAGCAGCTCGAGCAACAGAATGCCGATGGCGAAGGTCGAGCTGGAGAAGATGAACCCTTCCTTACTGTCGATATTCAGGAAGTGCGGGATCCCCAGATTCAGCAGATAGCCCGAATAGCACAGGCCGATAATGCCGACAAACAGACACAGCCAGACGACCGGATAGAGCGCCACAATCCCGCTGAGGAACATCGGGGTCGCCACGTAGCCGGCGAACACCATGCAGCGGTGCAGGCTGGGGCGCGATTCATAGCGCCGCGCCATCCAGTGAATGACTTTCCCCATGGCCGCTACGCCCGCCAGCATCAGCAGGTAAAACGCCACGGCGGTATAAAGCGCGGTAAACATGTCGAGCCTGATGGCATGTCCCTCGCCGGAGAGCCAGCCCAGCTGGGTGGTGCCGATAAAAGCGCAGACCACCGGGATTGCTGCCAAGAGCAACACGTGATGGGTGTATAGGTGCGAGACGCTTTCATTCTCGTTTTTGATCTGTTCGAACTCGGCGCTGGGATGCGCCAGAAGTCCCCAAACATGACTGACCATGAGACACCTCCTATCTCGCCGTAGGCCGCGATCGGCGAACGAATTTCACACCTCCGACGGACTGCTACCCGTGCGAGGATTGCGGCCACGGGGCTCTCTCCCCTGTACTCATTATAGTCTTTCGGCGAAAAAACGTGCGGAAAGCGCAACGCCGCGGCGCTTTGTCTTATACTCCCACCATAAAAACCAGGCTGCGAGGAAAGCCATGTCATCCGTTATCACCCCCCGCCAGGCGGGGATCGTCGACGTCGACGCCGGGCGCAACGTCACCGTTATCGAGCCCTGCAATCTGTACGGCTGCCGGCTCGGCGACGATGTCTTCGTCGGCCCGTTCGTAGAGATCCAGCGCCACGTCAGCATCGGCGCGCGCAGTAAAATTCAGTCGCACAGCTTTATCTGCGAATACGTTACCCTCGGCGAAGCGTGCTTTGTCGGCCACGGCGTCACCTTCGCCAACGATCTGTTCAAAGACGGCGCGCCCAATGCCGATCCGGCCAGCTGGGGGCGCACGCGCGTCGGCGATCGGGTCTCCATCGGCTCCGGCGCCACCATCCTGGCGGTGGAGATCTGCAGCGACGCGGTGATCGGCGCCGGGGCGGTCGTGACCCGCGATATCACCCGCAAGGGGATTTATGCCGGCAACCCGGCGCGCCTGCTGCGAGAGCTGCCGTAATGACCGCGGCCATCCGCATTGCGGCCATTGAGGCGCTGCCCGATGATTACCTGACGCGCGGCGATTTCGGCTTTACCATCCGCTGTTACGCCCTGCCGCAGTTCGACACCCCGGTCGACAGCTGGCCAACCCGCCCGGTGGCGCCGTTTCGCAAACAGTATCCCCTGGCGCCGTTCGCCAACGAAGACAGCGCGACTTTCCTGGCGTATCGCCAGGACCAAGCCGTTGGCCACATCACGCTGAGCAAAAACTGGAACGGTTACACCCTGATCGACGAGATCGCGGTCAGCGCTCACGCGCGCCGTCAGGGCATCGCCGGGGCGCTGCTGGACTGCGCCAAACAGTGGGCGCGGCAGCAGGAAACCTCAGGTATGATGCTCGAAACGCAGAACAACAATCTGGCCGCCTGTCGCTGCTACCAGCATTACGGGTTTATTCTCGGCGGCATCGACCGTTTGCTGTACCGCGCCGAGCCGGAGATCGCCGATCACGAAATCGCGCTGTTCTGGTATTTGCCGTTCAATAGCGAAATCGGTTACTGATTTATCGGCCGCCATTGAGGCTATGTTTACTTTTTAACCCCTACCATCGGATGAGAACTGTTATCACTGACTCTGATAAGCCAGCGACACCCAGGGAGGGCCGTATGAACCAGAACAAGGTTGTTTTACTGATGTTAGCTATCGCCATGAGCGGATGCGCCGAGCGCCCCACCGCCGTCTCCCCCGCAACGCCGCCGACCGACGTCACCGTTTCGCCGCCGGCTGTGCAACCGCAGATGGACGCCAGCACCCGCAGCAAGCTGCATGAGATCCTCGCGCTGCGCGCCGGTTGGCCCGCCACGCAGCCGCATGGCCGCACCGTCGATTTGATTTCGCGCGAGTTTCTCGGCACGCCCTATCTCGCCAACCGCCTGATCGGTTCGCAGAGCACGCCCGAGCAGCTGGTGATCGACTTCCGCGGGCTGGATTGCTTCACCTACATCGATTATGTGGAAGCGCTCAGCACCGCCCGCAGCGAGGGCGAGTTCGTACAGCGTCTGGTAGACATTCGCTACGTCGACGGCAAAATCGCCTTCCCGCAGCGCAAACACTTCTTCACCGATTGGGCGCAGCGGCCGAAAAAAGTGGCTGAAGACATCACCGCGCGGCTCAGCCCGCACGCCGTCACCCTCGTGAAAACCCTCAACCGCAAAGCGGATGGCGGCAGCTACCTGCCCGGCTTGCCCGACGTACAACGCAGCGTGACCTATATCCCCAGCGACCGCATCGACGACAAGGTGCTGGCCCAGCTGCGCACCGGCGATTACATCGGCATTTACACCAACCTGGACGGGCTGGACGTGACCCACACCGGCATCTTCGTGATGACCGACAACGGCCCGGTGCTGCGCAACGCCTCATCGCGCAAGGCCAACATGCGGGTGGTCGATTCGCCCTTTATGGATTACGTGATGGCCACGCCGGGCATCGTGGTGCTGCGTTCGCTCAGCCGATAATCCCCCGCCGCATAACGGCTATAAGCTATAGCCGTTTATGCTGAGCGAGCGTTTGACTTCATCGGCGGTTCAAGCTTAGCTGTAAGAACAAAAACCAACTGATTTTATTGTTCTTTTCAGGGAGACCTCGATGACCTTACGCTGGCGTATCACCCCTCTGGCGGCGGCCTTTGCCGCCGTTTTGGCACTTCAGGGCTGCGATCAAAAAACCGATCGGAACCATATCAAGGTCGGCGTCATCAACGGCGCGGAACAGGACGTGGCGGAAGTCGCCAGGCAAGTGGCGAAAGAGAAATACGGGCTGGACGTCGAGCTGGTCGGCTTCAGCGGTTCGCTGCTGCCGAACGACGCCACCGACAAGGGCGAACTGGACGCCAACGTGTTCCAGCACCGCCCGTTCCTCGAACAGCAAAACAAAGATCACGGCTATAAGCTGGTGGCGGTCGGGAATACCTTTGTCTTCCCGATGGCCGGCTACTCCAAAAAGATAAAATCGCTCAAAGAGCTGCCGGACGGCGCGGTGATCGCCATCCCGCTCGATCCGACCAACCTGGGGCGCGCCCTGCTGCTGCTGGAAAAAACCGGATTGATTACGCTGAAACAAGGCAAGGGGTTGTTGCCCACCGCCCTGGACATCAGCGCCAACCCGCACCGTTACCAAATCATGGAGCTGGAAGGCGCGCAGCTGCCGCACGTGCTGGACGATCCAAAGGTCACCGTCGCCGTCATCAGCACCACCTACATCAACCAGACCGGCCTGTCGCCGACCAAAGACGGCATCTTCATCGAGGATAAAGACTCGCCGTACACCAACATCATCGTCACCCGCGAAGACAACAAGGACGCGCCGAACGTGCAGAACTTCATCAAAGCCTATGAGTCTGACGAAGTGGCCAAGGCCGCCGAGAAAATCTTCAACGGCGGCGCGGTGAAGGGCTGGTAAATTCGGCCACCATCAAGGCGGATTCTGCGTACGAATCCGCAATTTTTCATTTTCACTCTCCGTTTCCTTACGCCACACCTTCTCTGAAAGCAAAACGCCCGCATACTCATTCCTGCATAACGAGGCTTTCTTACCCAGTGTCTGCCACGCGAGCTTGTTGCTGGCATACAACGCGCCGTCATTAAGAGGAGCAATGCCAAAAACGTGCTGTTCTGGCCAGTACGCTGCTGTTGAAAAAACAGACAAATCAGATGGAATTGTCGCCGTAGCCGATAAAAGCCCTTATGCTATACCCTCCCTTTCAGGGACCTGCGAAGCCCAACCATCCAGCCGGGCTTTTGTCTCTCTGGCGCCCACCGATTTTTAAAACGTCATCTTTTCTTCCCGCTCTTGACCCTTACGTTGCGTCAGGCTTTAGTATCCCGGCACGCACAAGGGAGGAGCTACATATGTTATTGAAAGTCGGCGAACTGGCGCGCCGTTCCGGCATTACCGTTCGCACACTGCATCACTACGACAGCATTGGTTTGCTGGTCCCTTCTGCGCGTTCCGACGCCGGTTATCGTTTATACAACCGGGCTGACATCACCCGCTTGCACCACATCCAGGCGCTGCGCCGGATGGGGGTTTCACTGGCGGAAGTCGGGGCAATTCTGGCGCGTTCAGGGCAGGCGCTTCCGGCGGTGATTGAGCAGCAGATCGCCATGTTGGACCAACAGTTGGCGCAGATCGCCGCATTGCGCGGCCGGCTGCAACACATGCATGCCCAACTCTCCGCCGGGCACGAACCGGAACTGAACGACTGGCTGACTACGTTGGAGTTAATGACCATGTACGATAAATACTTTACCGCCGATGAGCTGGCGCAACTGCCATTTTACCAGGCCGATCCCACCCGCAATCAGGAATGGGCTGCATTGGTGAGCAGCGTGGGGCAACTTATGGCGGAAGGCGTCGAACCCCTGGCGCCACAGGCTCAGGCGCTGGCGCGCCGGTGGATGCTGATGCTGGAACGCGACACCGCCGGCAACCCGGCCTTTCTCACCCGGCTGAACGCCATGCACGCCGATGAACCGTCGATGCGCGAACAGACCGGCATTACGCCGGCGATGACGGACTACATCACCCGCGCCTTTGCCGAAACCAAGCTGGCTGTCTATCAAAAATACCTGTCGGCGGAAGAATACGACTATGTGCGTCAACACTATTTCACCCGCCTGCAGGAGTGGCCGGCTCTGATCGCTCAATTCCATCAAGCGATGAACGACGGCATACCGCCCGATTCGCCGGAAGCGGTCAGATTGGCGGCCGGTTGGCTGGCGCTGTTCGAATCCTATGCCGGTACCAACCCGGCGACGCAAATGAAGATCCGTGAAGCGATGGAACGGGAACCCTCGCTGACCGAGGGCACCTGGCTGACTCCGCCACTGCTGGCCTATCTGCGCCAGGCCGTGGCCCAACTGATGCGCGGCTGACGACCCCATAGGGTTTTCTTATCTCACCATAAGAAAACCCGATTTACCCCGGCGGCGAGCGGCGCGCATAATGGCGTTTATCCGCTGATTTCCAAGGTAAACAGGCATTACCATGACGCTCTCCGCTCCCGTACTCAGCCTCCTTGACGCCACGCCGGACGATATGGCCGCCGTGCTGCGCATTTACACCCACCACGTGCTGTACGGTGCCGCCTCGTTTGAAGAACTGCCGCCGCCCCTGGCGGAAATGCAGCTGCGGCTGAGCAAGGTGCAAGAAGCCGGGCTGCCTTGGCTGGTGGCGAAAAGCGAAGGCCATATTGTGGGCTACTGCTACGCCACGCCGTATCGGCCCCGGCCGGCCTATCGTTTTACCGTGGAAGACTCGGTGTATATCGCCGAGGGGCAACAGGGCAAAGGCGTCGGCAAGGCGCTGCTGAGCAAGCTTATCGCCCGCTGCGAGCAAGGCCCCTGGCGCCAGATGCTGGCGATCGTCGGCGATTCCGCCGCCAACCGCGGTTCGCTGGCGCTGCACCAGTCGCTCGGCTTTACCAGCGTCGGGACGTTAAAGGCCGTGGGGTTCAAACTGGGGGAATGGCGCGACACCCACCTCATGCAGCGCGCGCTGGGCGCGGGCGACAATCGGCATCCTTGAATGCACGGCAACGCACGATAGGGAGTTAGCGTCTATAGTGAAGAGTGATTTCATTGAGTTAGCGCCAATCGTGCGCCACATTTAACCGGTAAGGGAGAAGTAAATGAAAATTATTCTGTGGATTGTCGCCATCATCTTCATCGTGGGTTTGTTGACGATTACCGGCGTTCTCAAACTGATTTTTTAAAGCGTCAGCTCCGTCCCGCCCCTTGCGGGGCGAGACTTTTCATCATGCCTTGAAACGCGCGCGCACCGCGCCCAGCGCCGACACCACCGCCAGCACCACGCCGCCGGCAATCGCGCCGAACACCACGTTCAGCAGGGCTGGAATGACACCCTGCAAAATATGCCCCAACGTCGGCACCACCGTAGCGTAGGAAGCCCAGTCCTCAAACAGATGATGTACCGGCGGCAGACCGTGGGTCAGGATGCCGCCGCCGACCATAAACATGGCGACTGTGCCGACGATCGACAGCGTTTTCATCAAATAAGGCGCGGCGCGCACGATGCCGCCGCCGACGGCGCGCGCCAACGCGCTGCCCTTGCGGCTCAGGTACAGCCCCAAATCATCCAGCTTGACGATACCGGCGACGATGCCGTAAACCCCCAGCGTCATCGCCAGCGCGATGCCGCACAGCACGATCACCTGCTGACTGAAAGTGGCGCCGGCGACGGTGCCCAACGTAATGGCGATAATCTCGGCGGATAACACGAAATCAGTACGCACAGCCCCTTTTATCTTGCGCTTTTCATAGGCCGCCACATCCTCATTGGCGCCCGGTCCGTCTTGCTTATCCTCATGTGCCTGCTTGTCTTGGCTCAGGCTGTGATACACCTTTTCGAACCCTTCGTAGCACAGGTAGGCGCCGCCCACCATCAGCAGCGGCGTAATCGCCCAGGGCGCGAAAGCGCTGATCAGCAGCGCCAGCGGCACCAGGATCGCCTTGTTGATCAGCGAACCTTTGGCGACGCTCCACACCACCGGCAGTTCACGGTCGGCTTTAACGCCGGTGACCTGCTGCGCGTTGAGCGCCAGATCGTCCCCCAGCACCCCAGCGGTTTTTTTTGCCGCCATCTTGGTCATCAAAGAGACATCGTCCAGCAACGAGGCGATGTCGTCGATAAGGGTAAGTAAGCTACTTCCTGCCAAAATGATTCATCCTTTTACATATGCATACGCGGGTTATTGTACGTTTAGCATAGCGGTAAACCACCGCGAGCGGATATGGGATAAACGCCACTTTCTCCATCACCTCAGATCGCCCGCCGGCACATTGAGCTGCCAGGAAAGCCCAAAGCGATCGTTGAGCCAGCCGAAACGCGCGCTGAAGCCGTAGTCGTCGAGCGGCATCAGCACCTTGCCGCCCTCCGCCAGGCGGTGGAACGCCCTCTCCAACGCTTCTTCGTTAGGCAGGTTGATGAACAGCGACACCGCCGGGGTAAAGCTGAAATCATGGCTGATCGGGCTGTCGATAAACACCAGGTTCTGCCGATCGAAATCGATGGTGGCATGCTTGATTAACCGCTGGCCGTCCGGCGTCGGGTCGTAATGCTGCACCTGCATGAGCCGAAAACGCTCAAACACCTGGCTGTAGAGGTCGATCGCCTGCTGCGCCTCCCCCTGGAACATGACAAAGGTCGAAACCTGACTCATAACATCCCCTTCGGTAATCGTTGTGGTATTAATGGAGGATAGCGGATTACCCTTGAAGCGGCGAAAGGAGCAACCATGAGCATCATTCATCGCCTGGCGCAGCCGGACGATCTCAACGGCCTGTTGGCTCTGTATCGCGAGCTGCGCCCACAGGATGCGCCGCTGCGCAGCGACGACGCGCGCCGTACCCTGCAGCGCCTGCTGGACGATCCGGCGATCCGTCTGGTGGTAGCGGCGCAAGAGGAACAGCCGATAGCCACCTGCATGCTGGCGCTGATCCCGGGGCTGGCGCATCAGGCGCAGCCGTTCGGCGTCATCGAACACGTGGTGACGGCGGAGCCCTATCGCGGCCACGGCGTGGCGCTCGCGATGATCGAATACGCGCTGCAGCTGGCCTGGCGCAAGGGCTGTTACAAGGTGATGCTGCTGTCGGGGCAGCAACGCACCGGCGCGCACCAGCTTTATCTCAAGGCGGGTTTCGACGGCGATCGCGAGCGGGGATTTGTCATCAGACGGCCCGAGGGCCGATAGCGGCCTGCCGCAAACGGGCAGGCCGCCAGGCAGGTTATTCGCTGTCGTTCTTCGCCAGACGGGCGTCTTTTTGGCGGCGATAGTCACGGGCGGCGGCCGGGATCGGCGTCACCTTGCCGGTTTCAATCCAGCTGCGCAGACGGTTGGCGTCGGCGAAGTGGGTGTATTTGCCGAAGGCGTCCAGCACCACCAGCGACACCGAGCGGTTACCGATCACCGTGCGCATCGCCAGGCAGTGGCCCGCCTGGTTGGTGAAGCCGGTTTTGGTCAGTTGGATGTTCCATTTCGGGTTGTACACCAGGTGGTTGGTGTTGCGGAACGGCAGCGTGTAGTTCGGATCCTTGAAGCTGGCCATGCGTTCGGTGGTGGTGCTGAGCTGGCCGATCAACGGGTATTGCTTGGTGGCGATCAGCAGCTTGGTCAGATCGCGCGCCGTCGACACGTTATGAATAGACAGCCCGGTCGGTTCCACATAATGGGTATTGGTCATGCCCAGCGCCCTGGCCTTGGCGTTCATCGCTTTGATGAAGGCGTTGTAGCCGCCCGGATAGTGGTGCGCCAGGCTGGCGGCGGCGCGGTTTTCCGACGACATCAGCGCCAGCAGCAGCATATCCTTACGGCTGATTTCGCTGTTCAGCCGCACCCGTGAATACACCCCTTTCATCTCCGGCGTCTGGCGGATGTCCACCGCCAGCATCTCGTCGAGCGGCAGGTGCGCGTCGAGCGTGACCATGGCGGTCATCAGCTTGGTGATCGAGGCGATCGGCACCACTTCATCCGGGTTGCGCGCATACATCACCTTATGGGTTTGCATATCGACGACCATCGCGCTGCCGGAGGCCAGCTCCGGTTGGGTGGCGTGCAGGGCGGCGGCGTTGTCGCTGGCCAACGCGCGCGGCGCAAAGCCTGCGCCCGCCTGCAAAGCGAGCAGGGTCAGAACCAAAACACGTATTTTCACAGGCATTACTCTGAAATGGGGGCTTGAACTCAGCGAATTATATGTGAGGGTTCAGCGCTTGGCACTGGGATTGTATGGCGGATTTGTGACAAATTCTGTCCGCTGAAAAACGACGCAGCCCGCGGGCGCTCTGGGATGAACGCCCGCGTGGAAAAAGTTACAGCGCCGGCTGCCAGGCCGACTGCGGCAACAGGTACAGCCCCGGCGTTTGCCGCGCCCCGGCGCCGACGATATGGCCGATGCCGGCCGCCATCACCGCCAGCGTCACATCGAAGGCGTTAAGGCTGTCGCCATAGCCGGCGGTCAGGTTGAACATCGAGCCGTTGGCCAGCAAATACACCGTCTTCTCATTAAGTTGGTAAGCGTTCACATAAGGCATCGGCTCGTGGTGCGGCAGGCCTTGCAGGAAGCCGACGTCGATCTCTTCCGCCACGTGGCCGACGTTGAGGATAAACACGCCGTCCTGCGCCTGTTGCAAATGCTGCGCCGAGAGCACGTTTTTCGCGCCGGTCGCGGTAGCGATCACGTCCGCCTGCGCGACGGCGCTCGCCAAATCCACCACCTGCCAGCCGTCATAACGCGCCTGCAGCGCGCGCGCCGGATCGATTTCCGCCACCATCACCTGGCCGCCGTAAGCCCTGGCCGCCGCCGCCGTCCCCTGCCCGACCAGGCCGTAGCCGATCACCAGCACGCGCTTTTCGTGCAGCGTCAAATGGGTGGTCTGGAAGAAGGTGTGCCAGGCGGTCAGCCCAACCATATGCCGATTGTGCAGCCCCTCTTTCACCGGCAGATCGTCCCAGTTGAAGATCGGATAGCGCGGCGCCACGCCGTTCAAACGATTGATGCCCGATCCGGTGGCTTCCAGCCCGGCGACGATCTGCGGGCCGTTCGGCGATTGGTGCAAACGGGTGGTCAAGTCCGCCCCCATTTCGCACAGGTGAGTCGGCTGCCAGGCCAACGCGCGGTCGAAAGATTCCGACCACTCGCCGGCGTTCATGTCACGCCAGGCGTAAGCCTGCGCGCCCCGCCGTTCCAGCCAGGCCACCACGTCGTTCTGCACCGTGGTGGGATTGCAGGTGGTCAGAAAGATCGCCGCGCCCTTGTCCAGCAGGCCGGCCACCAGCGGCGCCATTTTCAGATCCAGGTGCATATTGCACGCCAGCCGCACCCCGTGCAGGTCCGGCAACGCCGCCACCGCCGCCCGGGTGCGCGGCATATGGCGCATCGCCCAGTTCAATTCGCTCTCGAAATCCTGATACATCCGTTGCTCCTCTGGTGTGCCCCGCCGCCAGGCGTGGCAAAAAAGTTATCCCGCGCGGCCGAGCCGGCGGATCGCCTGCGGCGACAGGCCAAATATGCGGATAAAAGCCCGCCTCATGCGCTCCGGATCGCTGAATCCCACCGAGCGAGCGATCGCCTCCAGCGGCTCGGCGCTCTCTTCGATGCGCACCCTGGCCGCCTCCACCCGCAGCTGTTCGATCACCTTGGCCGGCGTCTGCCCGGTTTCGGCGCGGAACAGCCGGCCGAACTGGCGCTCGCTCAGGCAGGCGGCGTCGGCCAGATCCGCCACCGACAGCGGCAGATGCAAATGCTCTCGCGCGAACGACAGCGCGGCGCGCATGCGATCCGACGACGGGTTCAACGCCAGCAGCAGCGAATACTGCGACTGCCCGCCGGGGCGCCGATGATAGACCACCAGCTGCCGCGCCACGGCCGCCGCCAGGGTGGCGCCAAGGTCGTCTTCTATCAACGCCAGCGCCAGATCGATACCGGCGCTGATGCCGGCCGAAGTCCAGATATCGCCGTCGCGAATGAAAATGCGGTTGCTGTCGACGCGGATGCGCGGATAACTCTGCTGCAGCCGCGCCGCGTGATACCAGTGGGTGGTGGCGCGCTTGCCGTCCAGCAAACCGCAGGCCGCCAGAATAAACGCGCCGGTGCACACGCTGGCGATGCGCCGCGCCCGCCGGCTGTGGGTGGTCAGAAACGCCACCAGCGCCGGCGACTGCGCCGCCATCACGTTGCCGCTGCCGCCGGCCACCACCAGCGTATCGAAACGCTCGTCGCCACACGGCTGGGTGGCGATCTCCACCCCGGCCGAGCTGGCGACCATCCCGCCCTGCGGCGAGATCGCCACGCAGCGGTAGGCCGGCGGATCGGTAAACTGGCTGACGTTATCGAACGCCGCCAGCGGACCGGCAAAGTCCAGCAGGTTGAAACCGGGAAAAACCACAAAACCGATCGTTTTCATGATGGCGCTTTTTGAGGGTTATCTGTCATACCAGCCAAAAACAGGGCGGCTATTATGGCCCAGGTCCAACGATAAAAATGAGGCGAATGTCATGTCTGAACCACTCGTGATTGTATTTCCCATCTATCAAGGCGTCACCCAGCTCGACTTCACCGGCCCGCTGCAGTTTCTGCGCCACATGCCGGGCGCGGAAATCATCGTCGCTTCGGTAGACGGCGCGGATGTCGAATCGGAAGGCTTGCACTTCACCCAGCTGCGCCCGCTGCCGGAGATCGCGCGCTGCGACGTGCTGTGCGTGCCGGGCGGCAGCGGCTGTACCCAGGCGCTGCAGGATAAAGCGTTCATGCAGCAAATCCGGCGGCTGGGCGCCGATGCCCGCTACCTGACCTCGGTGTGCACCGGTTCGCTGATCCTGGCCGCGGCCGGCCTGCTGGCGGGCAAACGCGCCGCCTGCCACTGGTCGATGCGCGACAGCCTGAAGCTGTTCGGCGCCATCCCCAGCGCTGCACGCGTAGAGCGCGACGGCAACGTGATCAGCGGCGGCGGCGTCACCGCCGGCATCGATTTCGCGCTGGCGCTGATCGCCGAACTGCACGGCGAAGACACTGCCCAAACGATCCAACTCTATCTGGAATACGCCCCGGCCCCGCCGTTCACGGGCGGCACGCCGGAACTGGCCCCGCCGCACATTTACGCCAGGGTACAGGCGCAGATGGCGGAAAGCCTGGCGCGGCGCAGAGCATTGGTGGCCCAGATCGCCCAAGGCTAGCGATCGGGCGTATACTTGCCCTTATGCGTCAGTCACATAAGGAGTAAGGAATGACCGATTTGGCCCACTACATTACGGACTACGGCTACTGGGCGTTGTTTATCGGCTGCCTGGCTGAGGGAGAAACCATCACGCTGCTGGGCGGCATCGCCGCCCATGAAGGCTTGCTGCACTGGCCGTGGGTGATCGCGGTGGTGGCGCTGGGAGGTACGCTGGGGGATCAGCTGCTGTACTTCGCCGGCCGCCGGTTCGAAGGCCGGGTCATCTCGCGGCTCAAGGGGCAGGAAAAGCGCATCGCGCGCGCCAGAAAGCTGATCGCCCGCCACCCAATGCTGTTCGTTATCGGGGTGCGCTTTATGTACGGTTTCCGCATCATCGGCCCAGTGCTGATCGGCGCCAGCCGCCTGCCGCCGTCGCGCTTCGTGCCGCTCAATATCCTCGGCGCCATTCTGTGGGCGACGATCTTCGTCATGCTCGGCTATTTTGGCGGCCAGGCGATCGAACGCTTCGTTACCGGCTTCGACAAAAAACTCTCCAGCCTGCTGTTTGTCGCGCTGGCGATCGCCGCCATCCTGCTGGTGCGCTTCTGGTGGCGCAAACGCCACGCGGAATAAGCCAGCGCGCCTGGCGTCAGCCTTCCTGCGGTGCCGCGCGCATCAGCTCGACCAGCTCGCGCGCCGCCTTGTCCAGCGGGCGATTCTTCAGCCAGATCAAATGCATCGGCAAGCGCAGCTCGTTCTTGGTGTTTTTGAATTTCAGCCGTACCAGCCGCCCCTGCGCCAGCAGCGGCTCGGCCAGCGACAGCGGGAAATTGCCCCACCCCAGGCCCGCTTCCACCATGTTCAGCGCCATCGGCAGGCTATCGGTGCGCCAGTAGGCCTCCGCCACCTGCGGGCGCAGATCGCCGATCGGCAGATCGCGGCTGGCCACCATGATCTGCCGCACGTTGACCAGATCCTCGAGAAACAGTTCGCCCGCCGCGCCGTCCAGCGCCGGATGCTGCGGCGAGACCATCGCCACCAGCGATTCCGCGCCAACGGAGTGGAACTGCTCCGCGCTGTTGATGTTTAGCCCGCCGAACGCCAGGCAAACGCCAATGCGCTCCTGGTGCAGCATGTGCAGCACGTCATCCTGCGGCGCGCTGAGCACTTCGATGTTGAGCAACGGATAACGCTGCGACAGCGTCTTCACCGCCGCCAGCAGGCTGGCGCCGTTAATGTCCGACGCCACGCCGATCGAAAGCCGGCTCTCCAGCCCCTGAGACAGTTCGATAGCGTGCACCTGCAGCTGCTTGAGCTGCCCGGCGATCAGGCGGGCGTGCGGCGCCAGGGCCAACGCCAGCGCGGTCGGCGTCGGTTCACGGTGCGAGCGATCGAACAAGGCGAAACCGAGTTCCGCCTCCATGTTGGCGATGCCCATGCTGACAGCGGACGGTACGCGCCGCAGCGCGCGGGCGGCGGCGGAAAACGAACCGCGATCGAGCACCGCCAGAAACAGTTCGATATTGTCGCTGGAAAAGTTCATCGTTTAATCTGTCAGTTAAACTGACAGCTCCTGACTTTTTCTATCAATGTGATTGACGTTATCTTAGCCGCCGTCGCCGCAGAGGCAACTAAAAACAGATCGGGAGAAAACAATGCAAGGCGTCAAACGCAAACTGGTGTATGTCACCGCTTATGAAATCATCGGCATGGCGATCTCGGCGCTGGGGCTGGCGCTGCTGTCGGGCCATGCGCCGAGCAGCACCGGGCCGCTGGCGGTGGTGATCACCACCATCGCGGTCAGCTGGAACTTCATTTACAACTATTTATTCGAGTGGTGGGAAAGCCGCCAGGCGTCGCGCACCCGCACCCTCAAGCGCCGCATTTTGCACGCCGTCGGCTTTCAGCTGACGCTGGTGGTGTATCTGATCCCGCTGATCGCCTGGTGGATGGGCATCACGCTGTGGCAGGCGCTGCTGCTGGATATGGCGCTGATCGTCATCATTCCTTGCTACACCTTCCTGTTTAACTGGGCGTTCGACAAGCTGTTCGGCCTGCCGGCTTCGGCTCTGCCGGCCGGTGAATCCGCCTAAAAAGCCCCCACGTCCGATTCGCCTGCGCACGCTAATTACTGCGCAGGCGCCATCGCTTTATTTTCCGCCCGCCTTCCCCCTCACGCAAAATAACGTCCAAATCCCTTTAATTTGCGCGGTAATTATTATTCTGTGATTTCAATCACTTTTATCGTTCGATATTTCCGTGTTGATAATGAGACTCATCTTACTGAATAATATGCGCTTTTGTTTTCAGTTTAAAAAATACACACAATTGTTCACGCTTTGTACGCAGGTTTTTTTGCCAGCTTTATCGGGAAACGGTAGCATGCCACGCCGTTATTTAACGGCGGCTGTATACACAATAAACAGCGGAATGATGCCACGACCTCATTCTCATTACGATTGCTGATGGCAATCGTTTGCCCTGCAGCTCAGGGCGGCGTTCATCATAGACAGGTAAACAGGACGGATAATGCACTCACAAAAAAAGTCGGCGGACGATAAACACGCCGCCAGAAGACGCTGGCTAGACTCTCATGAATCCGGTTATCACAAAAGCATGGGCAACCGGCAGATCCAAATGATCGCCATCGGCGGTTCGATCGGCACCGGCTTGTTCCTCGGTACCGGCGGTCGTCTCGAACTGGCCGGGCCGGCGCTGGCGCTGGTCTATCTGGTGTGCGGGATCTTCTCTTTCTTCATCCTGCGCGCGCTGGGCGAGCTGGTGCTGCATCGCCCTTCCAGCGGCAGCTTCGTTTCTTACGCCCGCGAATTTCTCGGTGAGAAAGCCTCTTACGTCGCCGGCTGGATGTACTTCCTCAACTGGGCGATGACCGGCATCGTCGATATCACCGCGGTGGCGCTGTACATGCACTACTGGGGCACCTTTGCCGACGTGCCGCAGTGGCTGTTCGCCCTCGGCGCGCTCGGCATCGTCGCCACCATGAACATGATCGGCGTGAAATGGTTCGCCGAGATGGAGTTCTGGTTCGCGCTGATCAAGGTGGTCGCCATCGCGCTGTTCCTGATTGTCGGCGTGGTGTTCCTCGGCACCGGCACCCCGGTCGCCGGCCACACCACCGGCATGCACCTGATCACCGAAAACGGCGGCATGTTCCCGCACGGCCTGCTGCCGGCGCTGGTACTGGTGCAAGGGGTGATCTTCGCCTTCGCCGGCATCGAGCTGATCGGCACCGCCGCCGGCGAGTGTAAAGATCCGGCCAAAATGATGCCCAAAGCGATCAACAGCGTGATCTGGCGTATCGGCCTGTTCTACGTCGGCTCCGTGGTGCTGTTGGTGCTGCTGCTGCCGTGGAACGCCTACCAGGCCGGCCAAAGCCCGTTCGTCACCTTCTTCAGCAAGCTGGGCGTGCCTTACATCGGCACCATCATGAACATCGTGGTGTTGACCGCCGCGCTGTCCAGCCTCAACTCCGGCCTCTACTCCACCGGCCGCATCCTGCGTTCGCTGGCGATGGGCGGCTCGGCGCCGAAGCTGATGGCCAAAATGAGCAGCCAGCAGGTGCCTTACGCCGGCATCCTGGTCACCTGCGGCATCTACGTGATCGGCGTGGTGCTCAACTATCTGGTGCCGTCGCAGGTGTTCGAGATCGTGCTGAACATCGCTTCGCTGGGCATCATCGCCTCATGGGCGTTTATCATCGTCTGCCAGATGCGCCTGCGCAAAGCCGTGCGTGAAGGCCGCGCGCAGCCGGTATCGTTCAAAATGCCGGGCGCGCCGTTCACCTCCTGGCTGACGCTGGCGTTCCTGCTGATCGTGGTGGTGATGATGGCGTTCGACTACCCGAACGGTACCTGGACCATCGCCACCATTCCGGTGCTGGCGGTGCTGCTGACGCTGGGCTGGTTCGGCCTGCGCAAGCGCGCGCAGGAAGTGAAGCGGGAGCAGCAGGCTCACGAAGAGCAGAACCCGCACTGAATCGACAAACCGCCCTCCGGGGCGGTTTTTTTATCCGCTATAAGCGGCCGTAGAACGTCATTCTGGCGCTTTCCGACAGCATCACGTCCGGCTGCGCATTGTAGGCCAGCACCACCAGCATGCGCGTAGTGTCGCCTTCGGTCGGCGTCACCCGGTGCATGGCGTTGCGCCCGCGAAACAGCACCAAATCCCCCTCCTCCATCGCCAGCCGTTTGACCGCCCGCTCGCCGTCCAGCACCTGCGTGACCCCGGCATAGTTCATCTCGCCGCGATCGGCGTCGCGCAGGTTCTCCACGTACTCGAAACGCCCGCCTGCCGCCGGTTTCTGGATCAGCAGCGTGATGGCGAACGACGAGTTGTCGAAGTGCCAGCCCAGCTCCTGGCCGGTGTGGGCGTAATGCAGGTTGATCGACGACAGCCGATCGGCGTAGGGATACAGCTGCGCCTCATCCAACACCGCGCAGAGGAACGCGCGAAACGCCGGAGCGTCGTACAGCGCACGCAGAGGCGACTGCGGCGGAATATCTTCGTCGGTAATGCAGCCTTTGGACGACACCACCAGCCGGTTACGCGCATGATCGGCCGGCAGCGCGTCGTCCTGCGGCCGCAGATACACGTTGTGTTTGCTGGTGGCGTAAAACGCCGCGTGGTGCTGTTCGGCGCCTTCCAACCGCACCGTCGCCAGCGCGGCGGCGCGCAGAAATCCCGGCAGTACTAACGCACCGCTGCGCTCCAGCGTTTGCCGGCAACGGGCGCGGAACGCGGCGTCGTCGATGGGATGAGCGGACAGATCGATAATATCGGCAAGTTGCGGCATGACGTTCCCCTCGTGTGCGATAGCCGGATGCCTCTCACTGTAGCGAATGGCGCATTGCCGCCATAACAAAAATACGTTATGGATAAGCTAACCAATTCTTAGCGATAGCCCTGCCCATGCACTCACCGTCCCGCGCGCGCTTGCCCAAGCTGAGCGCCATTCTGGCGTTCGAAACCGCCGCCCGCACCGGCAGCCTGGCCCGCGCGGCGGATACGCTGGCGCTGACCGCCGCCGCCGTCAGCCAGCAGATCCGCCAGCTGGAGCAACACCTGGGGATCACGCTGTTCATCCGCGCCAAAAGCGGCGTCACGCTGACCGAACAGGGCGCGGACTACCTGGCCTACGTGCAGGAGGCGTTCGAAACGCTGCGCGTGGCGCAGCAGCACGTCGAGCGCCAGCGCGGCAAACAGGCGCTGACGGTATTCGCCCTGCCGGCGTTGGCCTCCAAGTGGCTGAACCCGGCGCTGGGCGACTGGTTGGCGCAGTGCCCCGACGGCGATCTGCGGCTGCACGCCACCCATGCGGCGGTCGATTTCGCCCATTCGGCGGCGGACTTCGCCCTGTGCTTCGGCGATCAGGACTATCCGCTGCTGGAAAATGTGCGGCTGTTTCAGGATCGGGTGCAGCCGGTGTGCAGCCCGGCGCTGCGCGATCGCGGCGACTGGACGCAATTGCCGCTGATCCACGTCGACTGGGGTAAGGAGAGCCAGTTTCTGCCGGGCTGGCACGAGTGGTTCACCGCCGCCGATCGAATGCCGCCGGCGCGGCGCGGGCTGACCTATAACCTGACCTCGCTGGCCATCGACGCCGCCGTGCAAGGGCGCGGGGTGCTGCTCGGCCAGCGGCGGCTGATCGCCCGTGAACTGGCGGCAGGCCAGCTGGTCACCCTGGCCGAACCGGCGCTGCCGCTCAGCAAACCCTACTACGTGGTTTATCCGCCGCGCACGCTGGAAAAACCCGGCGCAGCGGCGTTTCTGGCCTGGTTGCAAACCCTCGCATCTACAGACCAAACCTGAACCCCGGCGGCGATGTTTGCTGGCGTCAGGCACAACCCTGAACGCTTAAACCTCTCACCTCAGCCTGTTAATTTATCTCTGCCGACCGGGATCGCGAACCGATTCGCCCTTCGGCCACAATGCCATTTCCCTATGCCACCGCCCCTGCAATCGCCATATTGCATCGGCCTCTTATTGTCCAAAACGAGGGCTATTCCATGATTTCATTAAATGATTACGCCAACCTGCGCAGCTATGCCGGTAGCGAAACCGCGGTGATGCTCGAAAACCGCTACCATCACGGCGTATTTACCCGAGACGATGCGGATACCACCAGCCAGGACAACGGCGTTACCCTGCTCGTCGATGCGCAAAACCGCCGCTGGAAGCGCATCATCAATGACGGCGATTACAGCATCGATTGGTGGCACCTGCCGGGCGATGAGCTGGATTACTCGCTGACCATTACCCGCGCGTGCAACTTCTTGCAGGTCAAAGGCGAAGAGTGGTGGCAGTTGCCTATCCCAACCACCCCGGCGGGGATTACCCTGGTGGGCCCCGGCGGCATTCGCCCTTGTAAAACCACCGCCAATCTGAAGCTATGGAAAAATTCCGTCGATTTTAAGGGCACCATTCTGGACTTCAGCGGCGCCGCCAACATCGAGTGCGTACGCGTGCAATATTCGCTAGGAGCGCCGGCGATTTATAACCTGCGCATCGTGGGTGCCCCTGGCACGGCGGCCAATCTGCGCGGCCTGTGCGTCTACAGCGATGCCTCAAACATGCACGGCCTGCCGGCCTGCCAACTGCTGGTGCAAAACGTCTGGCTGACCAACCTGTATAAAGGCATCGTCTTCGGCAATAACGCCTATATCCAGAGCTGGCACAGCATCATGGTGCGGGGCTGCTTCTGGCCGATCTGGTCTGAAACTACCGCCAACGCCGGCGAAAAAATCGTCTTCTACAAATGCCTGTTCGGCGACAGCCGAAACTATTATCAGGGGGTGCATGCCCTGGCCTTCCGCGATTGTTCGTTCGACTACAGCGGCTTTAACAATGAAACCGAACAGTTGGCCAATACCGACTATGGTTTGTTCGACCTTAAGGGCGGCACGCTGGACTTTAAAAATTGCCACTTCGAATGGGGTAACGCCAACTGCCGCAACTACCGGCCGGTCTTTACCAGCAACAACGGCGGTACGGTAAAAATCAAAGACAGCCAATGGCACAGCGTGATGACCAACAACACCGATGCCGGCAGCAGTGTGCCCTATCAATACGTCGAGTATTTCTTCTTCGATAAGTCCAGCGATCTAAGCGGAAAATGTTATATCGACGGTTTCGATCTGGTGAACGCCGACATTAAAAAAGGCTGGTCCAACAACCATATCGAGATGAAAAAGATCGTCGCGCCCGGCTACATCAACATGTGGCGCCTGCTCTATCTGGGCGATGGCGTCAACCATCTGCCGGAGCCGAGCTGGAAAGAGAGCGGCGCGCTGGCATTGAATAACGTCTACGCCTTCGGCGGCGCACGCCTCTCGCAAACGGAGACCGCCGATCTGGCGGTGACGCTACAAAACGGCGTGCTGACCGCCACCACCAAAACGGCGACGACAACGGACAAACGCGTCGAGATCTACTTCCCAATCGAGAAAAACGATCTGGTGCTGTGGCGCGCCACGCTGGCAAACCTGAAAGGCCAGAACAGCCTTGATGTCACCATCGGCACTTACCAAGGCAAGTATGTCCTGAACGGCGATGCCGGCGTCACTACCCTACTGGAAAAAGCTTGCCAGTGGGGGCGCACCGGCACGGTAACGCCGGCCGCTTCGGCAACGATGACCTCGGATCGCATCACTGCGCTTAACTCGTCGGAATATTTGCCGCTGCCTGAGGGCTATGTCAATTACGCCCGCATCGCCATCGTGCTGAAAAACTTTACCGGCAGCGCCGCTCAGCCCACCTCGGTGGATATCACCCAACTGTTGTGTCAAAAGATCGACATCGTCTCCCGCAACCCGCGTAAATCCTGGTAACCGAACGGGCCCCGTCAGGGGCCTGTCTTCCATTAACGCGTGGTATAACCGCCGTCGATGCTGTAAAACGCGCCGGTGGTGAAACTGCTGTCGTCCGAGAGCAGGAAAGCCACCGTTTTCGCCACCTCTTCCCGCGTCGCCATTCTCCCCATCGGGTGCGAAGCGGCCATCTGCGCCCGCGCCGACGCCGGCAGCGTCCCCATCGCCGGCGTCTCCACATAGCCCGGCCCGACGGCGTTGATGCGCACGCCGCGCGTGGCGAACTCCAGCGCCGCCGAGCGCGTCAGGCCCAACACGCCATGCTTGGCGGCGGTATAAGGCGCGATCCCGGCAATGCCCACCACGCCGTTGGCGGAAGAGAGGTTCACCACCGCCCCGCCGCCGCCGGCGACGATCGCCGGCAGGCCGTACTTCATGCCGAAAAACGTGCCGCTCAGGCAGGTGGCGATCACCTCATGCCAATCTTCGACCGCGTACCGATCGATGTCCACCTCATGCGGGCCGGTGATCCCGGCGTTGTTGACCAACAGATGCAGCGCGCCGCAGCGCCGCACCGTCTCTTCAATACCCTGCTGCACCGACGGCGCCTCACGCACGTCCATCCGCAACGTCATCACCCGTCGGCCCTCGGGATCGAGCCGCGCGGCGGCGGCGGCGAGAGGCGCAGCGTGGCGGCCGGTCATCACCACCGTGGCGCCGCGCCGAAACAGTTCGGCGGCGATCGCTTCGCCGATGCCGGTGGAAGCGCCGGTCACCAGCGCCACCCGATGTTTGAAATCTTGCATAGCCGTTCTCCTGCCAGATTGAACTCAGGGGAACAGGCTAACGCCGACCAGTGACAGTTTGCGGCAGCAGCGACAGCGCAGCACGTAATGCGCTCACAAAAGCCGCAAAGCCCGCTATTTTATGCCTACTTTTTCTCATGCGAGACTCCCTGTGGATACCCAACGCTACCTGCAGCATATCGGCTTTACCGGCGCCGCCCGCCCTGACCTCCCCACGTTGCAACAGCTGCACCATCGCCACATGCTGAGCGTCCCGTTCGAGAACCTGAGCATTATTTATCATCAGGGTATTCAGCTGGCGCCGGAGGCGCTGTTCAGCAAGGTGGTCGAGCGCAACCGCGGCGGTTTCTGTTATGAGCTGAACGCGCTGTTCGCTCTGCTGCTGCGGGAGATCGGTTTCAAGGTGAGCTTCATCTCCGGCGAGATCCGCGCGCGCGACGGCCATTTCGGCCCGCCCTACGACCATCTGGCGCTGCGGGTGGATCTGACGGGCCAGGCCTGGCTGGTGGACGTCGGTTTCGGCGATTCCTTCCTGACCCCGCTGAAGATCGTCGCCGCCGAGCCGCAACCGCAGGCCAGCGGCACCTTCCACCTGGAGCGGGAAGGCGAGTATTACCTGCTGGAGCGCCGCAACGGCGACCAACGTTCGCATGCCAAAACCCTGTATCGCTTTACCGTTCAGCCGTGCGAACTGCATGCGTTCGACGAGATGTGCCGCTTCCACAGCACCTCGCCGCAGTCGCACTTCACCCAGCGCCTGGTGTGTTCACGGCCGACGAACCACGGCCGGGTGACCCTCAGTGACATGAAGCTGATCGTGACCGAAGATCATCAGCGCCACGAAACGACGCTGCATTCGGAAGAGGAGCGGCGCACCGCGCTGTGGCAGCATTTCGCCATCGATTTGGATCGTTGACGGCGCAGGAGGCGCCCTTTTATTACGATTCTGTTACACCGATTGCATAACCGCGCTTGGCTGATTGCCAGCACCGCGGCGGCAGGCATCATAGGGCCATGATTCGGCAACAGAGTGCGAAAAATGATCCGTGTGATACTGGTGGATGACCATGTGGTGGTGCGCTCCGGCTTTGCGCAATTGCTCAGCCTCGAGGACGATCTCGACGTGGTGGGGCAATACAGCAGCGCGGCGGCGGCCTGGCCGGCATTGCTGCGCGACGACGTCAGCGTCGCGTTGATGGACATCGCCATGCCGGATGAAAACGGCCTCAGCCTGTTGAAGCGCCTGCGGGCGCAGAAGCCGCAGTTCCGCGCGATCATCCTCAGCATCTATGACTCCCCCTCCTTCGTGCAAAGCGCGCTGGACGCCGGCGCCAGCGGCTATCTGACCAAACGCTGCGGGCCGGAAGAGCTGGTGCAGGCGGTGCGTTCCGTCGATATGGGCGGCCATTACCTGTGCGCCGACGCGCTGCGGGCGCTGCGCGGCGGCGAGCAGCCGGCCACGGCGCTGGAAGTGCTGACCCCACGCGAGCGTGAAATCTTCGATCTGCTGGTCAAAGGCGACAGCGTAAAGGAGATCGCTTTCAAGCTCGCGCTCAGCCATAAAACGGTGCACGTGCATCGCGCCAACGTCCTGGGCAAGTTGCAGTGCAACAGCACCATCGAGCTGGTGCATTTCGCCCTCGACCATCAGCTGCTGGCGGGGCATTGATGTCGCCCAAACTCCGGCCCTGGGTTATCTCGCTGTTTATCCTGTTGGCCTGGGGCAGCGGCTGGCTGATGCTGTGGACGCTCGGCTTCTATCTGACCCACAACGGCAACCAGGCGGCGCTGTTTCTGCCGCACGGCGTCTATCTCGCGCTGCTGATCCTGCTGGCGCGCCGCTATTGGCCCGCCCTGATAATTCCGCCGGTGCTGTTGCTGTTCTGGCTGCACGGCGAACGCCTGCTGAGCGGCTACGGCCTGCTGGCCGCGCCGTTTATCACCCTGCTTCCGGCCGCGGTCGCGCAACGACTCTGGCGCCGTTTTCCCCTCTACTGGCAGCGGCTGACGCTGCTGCTGGCTGCGGTGACCGCCGCCTCGCTGCTCAATACCGCCCTGCTTTCGCCGTTTGTGCCAAGCCCGGCGATGCTGCTTGGCCTGGCGTCGTTTACCGGCGGCGTTTTGCTGACCCCGTTCGTCTACCTGATCTTTGAATTTCTGCGCCAGCAGCACCGTTACCACCTGCTGGGGCTGGACACCCCCAACCCGCCGCTGCGCGCGTCCTTAATCATCTGGTGCAGCCTGTTTTTCGTTATCGGCATCGGCACGCAGATGGTGCTGTCGCCGGAAATCGAACGCCTGCTGCTGATCGTGGTGTTTCTGCCGAACGTGGTGATGGCGTGGAAGTTCGGCTGGCAGGGCGGCGTGCTGTCCGGCCTGCTCGGCAGCATGATGATCACCCTCGCCCGGCAGGTCGGCGTGGGGTTCGGCAATCTGGTCGAGCTGGAAATCTTTCTGGCGACGCAGGCGCTGCTCGGCATCGGCCTGGGCATCGCCATCAGCCGCCAGCAGCACCTGGCGCAAAACCTGCACCACTATCAGCGTCGCCTGGAAGAAGAGCTGGCGGCGCGGCGGGCGCTGACCGAAAAACTGATCCACACCGAAGAAGACACGCGGAAAAATCTGGCGCGCGAGCTGCACGATGAAATCGGCCAGAACATCACCGCGATTCAAATCCAGTCGCAGCTGGTCAAACGGGCGCGCGATCCGGCGCAAACCCAGGCCGCCGCGCACCAGATAAGCGAGCTCGCCCGGCGCATTCATCACTCCACGCGCCAGCTGCTGCGCCAGCTTCGCCCGCCCGCGTTGGACGAGCTGGCGTTCAAAGAGGCGCTTCACCACCTGCTGAGCGAATTCGCCTTTGCCGAACGGGGCATCCGCTGCCGTTTCGACTACCGACTCATAGACACGCCCGCCGGCGAAACGGTGCGCTTCACCCTCTACCGGCTGCTGCAAGAGCTGCTCAACAACGTGTGCAAACATGCCGAAGCCAGCGAAGTCGCCATCGTCTTGTATCAACAGGGCGCGCTTTTGCACCTCGAGGTGCGGGACAACGGCGTCGGCATCCGCGCGGACAAGGCGCCCGGCCTCGGCATTCAGGGGATGCGCGAGCGGGTCAGCGCGCTGGGCGGCGAGCTGACGCTGGAAACGCATTGCGGCACGCGGGTAATTGTTAACCTGCCCACAAATTTGCAACAAACCATCGACTAACTAGGAAAAAGTCTTAGCCACTCCGGACTTTCTCTCATCCCCTTTCCCTTTCACCTTCTTATAGTCAGCACCAGGGAGGCGGCTATGCAGGCACGCTCGGCATCTGAAATCGATCATCGTTACCGCGCGCTGCGCCCGCGACTGCTGCTGTACATGGTCATCGGGTACGCCGCCTTTTACCTGACGCGCAAAAGCGTGAATTACGTGCTGCCGGCGCTGCAAACGGATTTGGGGCTGGATAAAGGGGACATCGGCCTGCTCGGCTCGCTGTTTTACCTGAGCTACGGCCTGTCGAAATTCGCCGCCGGACTGTGGCACGACGGCCACGGGCAGCGCAGGTTTATGGGGATCGGCCTGTGCGCCACCGGCTTGCTGAACGTGGCGTTCGCCTTCGGCGAATCGCTGACGCTGCTGCTGGCGGTCTGGGCGCTGAACGGCTTCTTTCAGGGTTGGGGCTGGCCGCCCTGCGCGCGGCTGCTGACCCACTGGTATTCGCACAACGAGCGCGGCTTCTGGTGGGGCTGCTGGAATATGTCGATCAACCTCGGCGGCGCGATCGTGCCGCTGATCAGCGCCTTCGCCGCCCAGCGCTGGGGCTGGCAGGCGGCGATGCTGATCCCGGGCGCCGTCAGCATGGTGTTGGGCATCTGGCTCACGCGGCGGCTGACGGGCACGCCGCAGGAAGAAGGCCTGCCGTCGGTCGGCCGGTGGCGCCACGATCCGCTGGAGCTGCGCCAGGAACAGCAAAGCCCGCCGATGGGGCTGTGGCAGATGTTGCGCACCACGATGCTGAAGAACCCGATGATCTGGCTGCTCGGCGTCTCTTACGTGCTGGTCTACCTGATCCGCATCGCGTTGAACGACTGGGGCAATCTCTGGCTGACGGAAAGCCACGGCGTCAACCTGCTCAGCGCCAACGCCACGGTGATGCTGTTCGAGGTAGGCGGCCTGCTCGGCGCGCTGTTCGCCGGCTGGGGCTCGGATTTGCTGTTCGGCGGGCAGCGCGCGCCGATGATTTTGCTGTTCACGCTCGGGCTGATGGTTTCCGTCGCCGCGCTGTGGCTGGCGCCGGTGCATCACTACGCGCTGCTCGCGGGCTGTTTCTTTGCGGTGGGCTTTTTTGTCTTCGGCCCACAGATGCTGATTGGCCTCGCCGCCGTGGAATGCGGGCACAAAGGCGCAGCGGGCTCCATCACCGGTTTTCTCGGCCTGTTCGCCTACCTGGGGGCTGCGCTGGCGGGCTGGCCGCTGTCGCAGATCATCGAAGGCTACGGCTGGTCAGGCATGTTCAGTTTGCTGTCGATCGCCGCCGTTCTTATGGGTTTATTGCTGATGCCGCTGCTGATGGCGAGCGTTACCACCTCTACCGAGAGAAGGATAAAACAATGAAAAAAACCTTAGTCACTACCCTGATAGCTTCCGGCATCGCGCTGGCCACGCTGAGCGGCGCCGCGCACGCCAAGGGCCGCCTGGTGGTTTACTGCAGCGCCACCAATGAAATGTGCGAAGCGGAAACCAAAGCCTTCGGCGAGAAATATGACGTGAAAACCTCGTTCATCCGCAACGGCTCCGGCAGCACGCTGGCGAAAGTGGACGCCGAGAAGAAAAACCCGCAGGCGGACGTCTGGTACGGCGGCACGCTCGATCCGCAATCCCAGGCCGGTGAAATGGGGCTGCTGCAGCCGTACAAATCGCCGAACCTCGACCAGGTGATGCCACAATTCCGCGATCCGGCGAAGCTGAAAGGCAACTACTCCTCGGCGGTCTACGTCGGCATTCTCGGCTTTGGCGTCAATACCCAGCGCCTGAAAGAGAAAAACCTGCCGGTGCCCAAGTGCTGGAAAGACCTGACCAAGCCGGAATACAAAGGCGAGATTCAAATCGCCGATCCGCAGAGCTCCGGCACCGCCTACACCGCGCTGGCGACCTTTGCCCAGCTGTGGGGAGACGATCAGGCGTTCGATTACCTCAAGCAGCTGAACGCCAACGTCTCGCAGTACACCAAGTCCGGCATTGCCCCGGCGCGCAACGCCGCCCGCGGCGAAACGGCGATCGGCATCGGTTTCCTGCATGACTACTCGCTCGAAAAAGAACAGGGCGCGCCGCTTGAGCTGATCTCGCCTTGTGAAGGCACCGGCTACGAAATCGGCGGCGTCAGCATCCTCAAAGGCGCGCGCAACCTCGATAACGCCAAGCTGTTCGTGGATTGGGTGCTGTCGAAAGAGGCGCAGGAACTGGCATGGCAGAAAGGCAAGTCCTATCAGATCCTGACCAATACCACCGCCGCTACCTCGCCGAACTCGCTGAAGCTCGACGACCTGAAGCTGATCAACTACGACATGGACAAGTACGGCTCGACCGAGGTCCGCAAGGCGCTGATCAATAAATGGGTCAGCGAAGTCAAGATGGGTAAATAAACCCGCATTCTGCGCCTGTTGCCGGGTAAGCCTCACGCCTTACCCGGCCTGAACATCCGGGAAACTTATGTCACATACACATGCACTCCATCTCGTGAAAAAACGAGATGCGATATTCCTTTGGGTCTTGCTTGGCTGGCTGGCGTTCGCCCTGCTGCCGAGCTGGAGCCTGGATTACGGCCTGCTGGAGTCCACCGGCGATGAAATCCTCGCGGCCTACGGCTGGTCACACCGCAATGTCAGCTGGCTATGGTGCCTGTTGCCGAGCCTGCTGCTGCTTCGCCCCTACGCCCCGGCGGGCGGTGAACGGCGGCGGCGCCACGCGTTCGATGCCGGTTGGGCTCTGCTGTGCGTGGCCTTTATCGTCGTCAGCGCCACGGTGGCGGGGCGCGGTTTAGGCTACGCCACCCTGGTGCAATTGACCGCGCTGGGCGCCATCATGACGCTGGCGCTGACCCGCCTCGAATGGCTGGGCGGCGACCGTTTCGTTATCGGTGCGCTGGTCACCATCGTGGCGCTGATCGGCGTCTTCATCGTCTGGCCGAGCATCGCAATTTTCATTCCGATGTTCACCGACCAGACGGGTGCGTTCGCGCCGCTGGCGTTTATGAACGTGCTGTCGCAGGCGCATATCGTTCAGGTGATCCTCAACTCCATCGCCCTGTCGATCGCGGTGGGCGCCGGCTGCACCTTCTTCGGCCTGGTGCTGGCGATTTACACCACCCGCATCGCCAGGCGCAGCGCCATTATCGGCCGCATCTTCTCCATCCTGCCCATCGTCACGCCGCCGTTCGTCGTCGGCCTGGGCGTCACGCTGATGATGGGGCGCTCCGGCTACGTCACCGAGTGGATGGTGGCCTGGTTCGGCCTGACCAACACCAACTGGCTGTACGGCTTTACCGGCATCTGGCTGGCGCAGGTGCTGGCGTTCACGCCGATGGCGTTCATGATCCTCGACGGCGCGATCAAGACCATTCATCCTTCGCTGGAAGAAGCCTCCTACACCCTGCGCGCCAGCCGTTGGCAAACCTTTAACGGCGTGTTCGTGCCGCTGCTGAAACCGGCGCTGGCCAACGCGTTTCTGATCGTGGTGGTGCAATCGCTGGCCGACTTCAGCAACCCGCTGGTGCTCGGCGGCAACTTCGACGTGCTGGCGACGCAAATCTATTTCTACATCACCGGCTCACAGCTCGACTATCAGGCCGCCAGCACCCTCGGCGCCTTCCTGCTGCTGTTCTCGCTGCTGGTGTTCTGCATTCAGTACCTGTGGATCGGCAAACGCTCTTACGTCACCGTGTCCGGCAAATCCTACCGCGGTGACGTACAGCCGCTGCCGGTCACGCTGGTGTGGGGCGTGATCGCGCTGCTGGCGGTGTGGATAGCCTTTAACGCCCTGCTCTACGGCAGCATTTTCTACGGCAGCTTCACCGTCAACTGGGGGGTGGATTACACGCTGACGCTGGATAACTTCATCAAGCTGTTCGGCCAGGGCATGAGCGACGGCGCGTGGCCTTCGCTGCTCGACACGCTGCTGTACGCCGGGATCGCCGCGCCGATCACCGCCGCCTTCGGCCTGCTGATCGCCTGGATCGTGGTGCGCCAGCAGTTCAGGGGCAAAAAGACCATCGAGTTCACCACCATGCTGTGCTTTGCGGTGCCGGGCACCGTGGCCGGCGTCTCTTACATTCTCGCCTTCAACAGCGCGCCGGTGTACCTCACCGGAACGGCCGCCATCGTGATTATCTCGATGGTGATGCGCAACGTGCCGGTGGGCATTCGCGCCGGGATCGCCGGGCTGGGCCAGATAGACAAATCGCTGGACGAAGCCTCGCTCAGCCTGCGCGCCGGCTCGCTGCGCACCATCACGCACATCCTGCTGCCGCTGCTGCGCCCGGCGATCCTGTCGGCGCTGATCTACAGCTTCGTGCGCGCCATCACCACCGTCAGCGCCATCGTCTTCCTGGTCACCCCCGATACCCGCGTGGCCACCGCCTACATCCTCAACCGCGTGGAAGACGGCGAATACGGGGTGGCGATCGCCTACGGTTCAATTCTGATCGTGGTGATGCTGGCGATTATTTTCCTCTTTGACTGGCTGATCGGCGAGGCACGCATCTCCCGTTCAAAAGCCAAAAACCAGGCGTAATGGAGCCCATGATGAGCCAGAAAAATTTCGTTGAACTGCGCAACGTCTCCAAACGGTTCGGCAGCAACACGGTGATCGATAACATCGCGCTCACCATCCCTCGGGGGCAGATGGTGACGCTGCTCGGCCCTTCCGGCTGCGGCAAGACCACCATTTTGCGCCTGGTCGCCGGGCTGGAGAAACCGAGCGACGGGCAGATATTCATTGATGGCGAAGACGTCACCCATCGTTCCATCCAGCAGCGTGACATCTGCATGGTGTTCCAGTCTTATGCCCTGTTCCCGCACATGTCGCTGGGGGAAAACGTCGGCTATGGCCTGAAGATGCTCGGCATTCCGCGCGCCGAAGTGAAAGCGCGCGTACAGGAAGCGCTGGCGATGGTGGATCTGGCGGGGTTCGACGATCGCTATGTCGATCAGATCTCCGGCGGCCAACAGCAGCGCGTGGCGCTGGCGCGCGCGCTGATCCTTAAGCCGAAAGTGCTGCTGTTCGACGAGCCGTTGAGCAACCTCGACGCCAACCTGCGCCGCAGCATGCGCGAAAAAATCCGCGAGCTGCAAAAGCAGTTTGATATCACGTCGCTGTACGTCACTCACGATCAGAGCGAGGCTTTCGCGGTCTCAGACACCGTGCTGGTGATGAACAAGGGGCATATCATGCAGATAGGCTCGCCGCAGGATCTCTATCGGCAGCCGGCGTCGCGCTTTATGGCGAGCTTCATGGGGGACGCCAACCTGTTCCCGGCCGGCTTCAGCGCGGACTATGTCGATATCAGCGGCTATCGCCTGCCGCGCCCCGCGCACTTTGCCGCCGAAGGCGCCGGCACGGTGGGCGTGCGGCCGGAAGCGATCACGCTGAGCGAGCACGGCGAGGAAAGCCAGCGCTGCGTGATCCAGCATGTCGCCTACATGGGGCCGCAGTATGAAGTGACGGTGGCGTGGCATGGGCAGCAAATTTTGCTGCAGGTTAACGCCACTCGCCTGCAGCCGAACGTCGGCGAACATTATTATCTGGAAATTCACCCCTACGGCATGTTTATGCTGGCGGACGCGGCATAATAAGCATCACTCTTAAGCGTTAGAATAACGGCCATTCCGCATGGAATGGCCGGAAATAACCGTCTCAAAAACCGTATTTATCTATTTTTACAATTCCACCCAAGTCCTTGTTCAATCGAAAAATAAATACAGCCGCATTCACTCAAAAATAACCGCCAGGGCCGACAAGGGTGATATTTTTATTTAGATAGGGTAAGCTTAATCCCGCAGTCGAAATTATTTAACGGCCAACTCAAGGAGAAATTCATGAGCAACAATGCAGACGCACAGGCGCAGCTGGATAATTTACGCAACGTCGCTTCCCAGCTGAAGGAAATGCGCCACTATGCGCAGTCGAATACCGAGACGCTCTCCGCACACTGGCTGGCCTTCGATCAGGGGGAATGCAAAAATAAGGCATTCGCCGAAGCCATTAACGACCTGTTGAATAAACAGGGTGCCTGTCTGGAAGGGCTGGAAAAAACCATTCAGGATATCGAGATAGAATTGAACCGTCTCGACAAAGCCGCCTGATAATACCGATTTAAATAAACCCGCCGCGTGCGGGTTTATTTTTAGCTGCGGCAGATGACGCGCGCAATATCCCCTGACGTCGTCAGCGCGCGTATTTCGCTGAACAGTTCGGTGGCTTCGTCATATTCCTTGCGCAAATAGCCCAGCCACTGTTTGATACGCGCCACGTGATACAGGCCGGTGTCGCCCTGCTTTTCCAGATGGACGTATTTTTGCAGCAGCTCAACCACCTGCGGCCAGGGCATGCGCGGTTCGTTGTACTTCACCACCCGGCTCAGGTTCGGCACGTTGAGCGCGCCGCGCCCCAGCATGATGGCGTCGCAGCCGGTCGCCTGCAGGCAATCCTGCGCGCTGCGGTAATCCCAGATCTCGCCGTTGGCGATCACCGGAATGCTCAGCCGCTGACGGATCTCGCCGATCGCCGCCCAGTTGATGCGATCCGCCTTGTAGCCGTCCTCTTTGGTGCGGCCATGCACCGTCAGCTCGCTGGCGCCCGCCTGCTGCACCGCATCGGCGATTTCAAAACTGCGGTTGGAGGAGTCCCAACCCAAACGCACCTTCACCGTGACCGGCAGATGAGCCGGCACCGCTGCGCGCATCGCTTTGGCGCCCTGGTAGATCAATTCCGGATCTTTGAGCAGCGTCGCCCCGCCGCCGCTGCCGTTCACCAGCTTGGATGGGCAGCCGCAGTTGAGATCGACGCCGTAAGAGCCCAGCTCCACCGCGCGCGCGGCGTTCTCCGCCAGCCACTGCGGGTACTGCCCCAGCAGCTGTACGCGCACCTGCGTGCCCGACGGCGTGCGGCTGGCGTGGCGCAGCTCCGGGCACAGCCGGTAGAATGACTTGGCCGGCAGCAGCTGATCGACCACGCGCAAAAATTCGGTGATGCACAGATCGTAGTCGTTCACCTCGGTGAGCAACTCACGCACCAAAGAATCGAGAACGCCCTCCATCGGAGCCAATAATACGCGCATGACCAATCCCAGCTAAAAAAAGACCCGCAATGATACGGGTGAATGCCCGCGCCAGACAAGCCTCTGCGGGCATTAAAAGCGCCGTCAGCCCAGCCGGCGGATCGGTTGACCGGCGAGGAACGCCGCAATATCCTCGACCGCCTCGGTGAAGTAGGCGCGGTAGTTGTCGTCCGCCACGTAACCCACATGCGGCGTCGCCAGCACGTTGGGCAGCTGACGAAACGCATCGTCGGCCGGCAGCGGCTCCGTCTCGAACACGTCCAGCCCGGCGCCGGCGATCTTCCGCTGTTGCAGCACGTCCACCAACGCTGCCCGATCGACGATCGCCGCACGCGAGGTGTTGAGCAGGTAAGCGGTGGGCTTCATCGCCGTCAATTCGTCACGCCCCACCAGCCCGCGGCTGCGATCGCTCAGCACCAGGTGGATAGAGACAAAATCGCTCTGCTCGAACAACGCCCGTTTGGACGGCGCCAGTTCAGCCCCCTCCTGCGCCGCCCGTTCCGCCGTCAGGTTCTGGCTCCAGGCCAGCACCCGCATGCCGAACGCCTGCGCCACCCGGGCCATCTGGCCGCCGATCTTGCCCAGCCCCAGCAGCCCCAGCGTTTTCCCCTGCAGGGTGACGCCGAGATCCCGCTGCCACGGGCCGTTGTTTTGCAGCCCGACGCTTTCCGGCACGATATGCTTCGCCAGCCCGAGCAGCAGCGCCCAGGTCAGCTCCATCGGCGCCGCCGACCCGCTGCTGGTGCCGCACACCACCACGCCGCACTCGGCGGCGGCGGCCAAATCGATAGCGGCGTTGCGCATGCCGGAGGTGATCAGCAGCTTCAGCTTCGGCAGCCGCGCCAGCAGCGAGGCGGTCATCGGCGTGCGCTCGCGCATGATGACCAGAATGTCGCACTCCTGCAGATGCACCGCCAGCTCCGCCTCATCGGTAAAGTGCGCGCTGATGGCGGACACCTCCACCCGCTCGGCCAGCGCCGACCAGTCCGCCATCTTGAGCGCCACCTGCTGGTAATCATCGAGAATTGCGCACTTCAATTTCATCTCCGTCTCCTGGAATCTAGGGGTAGCCACCGTCCAGCCTAGTACGAAAATGCCTTTCCGCCAGGCAAAAAAAAAGCCGCCCGTATCGGCGGCTTACTCTTAGAGCAATCAGGCTTATTCGGCCGGTTTGCGATTGCGCGGGCGGCGCGAAGGCGCGCCGGAACGGCGCTGGCCGTCACCCTGCGGGCGGGCGTTACCGTTGCCGTTGCCGCGGTTTTCACGCTGGCCGCCGTTCGCGTTACCGCTGCGCTGACCGCCGCCGTTACCGGAACGCTGGCCACCGCCGTTGCCGCGCGGCGCACCGCGCCCGCCACCCTGGCGGCCGTTGATGATCGGCTCGGCCTTGATGGTCGGATCCGGCTCGTAGCCCGGCAGCGCGATGCGCGGAATTTCACGCTTCAGCAGACGCTCGATGTCGCGCAGCAGCTTGTGCTCGTCCACGCACACCAGCGAGATAGCTTCGCCGGTGCGCTCCGCGCGGCCGGTACGGCCGATACGGTGCACGTAGTCTTCCGGCACGTTAGGCAGCTCGTAGTTCACCACGTGCGGCAGCTGGTCGATATCCAGACCGCGCGCCGCGATGTCGGTGGCCACCAGCACGCGGATGCGGCCGTCTTTAAAGTCCGCCAGCGCACGGGTACGGGCGCCCTGGCTCTTGTTGCCGTGGATAGCCGCGGCGGTGATGCCGTCTTTGTTCAGCTGCTCCGCCAGGTGGTTGGCGCCGTGCTTGGTGCGGGTAAACACCAGCACCTGTTTCCAGTCGCCTTCGCCGATCATCTGCGACAGCAGTTCCCGCTTACGCTTCTTGTCGACGAAGTGCACGCTCTGTTCGATCTGCTCGGACGCGGTGTTGCGGCGCGCCACTTCTACCGAAGCCGGGTTGTGCAGCAGCTTGTTGGCCAGCGCCTTGATGTCGTCGGAGAAGGTGGCGGAGAACAGCAGGTTCTGACGCTTGGCCGGCAGCTTGGCCAGCACGCGGCGGATGTCGTGGATAAAGCCCATGTCCAGCATGCGGTCCGCTTCGTCCAGCACCAGAATTTCGATTTTGGACAGATCAACCGCGTTCTGATGTTCCAGATCCAGCAGACGGCCCGGCGTCGCCACCAGGATATCGACGCCGCCGCGCAGCTTCATCATCTGCGGGTTGATGCTCACGCCGCCAAACACCACCAGCGAACGCAGGCGCAGGTGTTTGCTGTAGGCATCGACGTTTTCGCCGATCTGCGCCGCCAGCTCACGGGTTGGCGTCAGGATCAGCGCGCGCACCGGGCGACGGCCCTTGACCGGATGGTCATGCTTGCTCAGCAGCTGCAACAGCGGCAGGGTAAAACCGGCGGTTTTACCGGTGCCGGTCTGGGCGCTGGCCATCAGGTCACGACCTTCCAGCACGACAGGAATAGCCTGACGCTGAATTGGCGTCGGTTCGCGATAGCCCTGTTCTTCAACAGCGCGCACAATTTCAGCACTTAAGCCGAGGGTTTCAAATGACATAAAGAGAAAAACTCCAGATCCCCCCTAACCTAACGGTGTTCGGTGCAGTTTCCTGGGAGGATGATCAGACGGGGCATTAAGCATGACCACGAGGGATTGGCACAAACTGCAGTGCACCAGGCGGCGATTGTAACAGAAGTCGCGCAATAAAAAGCACTTTTACGCGTGGAGAGCACAATCTGCCGTAAATTCAGCATTGTCTGAAGCCGATCACATAACGCATTGTGATTAGCGGTTGCATTTTAAACAATCTGGCATAAAGTTAATCATATGATTGATTAACTTCGAGCGTGACCCATGCCAGCTTCCGTACCTCATCAGGCCGCCGGCCGGGCGCGCGGCGAGCAAGCGCGCCGGCAGCTGCTCGCCGCGGCGACCGACCTGTTCGGCGAATATGGCCTGCAGGGCGCCACCACCCGCGATATCGCCCAGCGCGCCGGCCAGAACATCGCCGCCATCACCTATTACTTCAGCTCTAAAGAGGGGCTGTACCTGGCCGTGGCGCAGTCGCTCGCCGATTTCATCCAGCAGGCGTTCGCCCCGCTGGCCGAAGAGGTCGATCGCTTCTGGCAACAGCCCGTCGCGCAGCGCTCACCCGACGCGGCGCTGCGTTTGCTGCAGCGTGGCCTGCTGGCCTTCAGCGAACTGATGACCCAGCCGCACACGCTGAACCTGAGCAAAATCATGTCGCGCGAACAGCTCGCCCCGACCGACGCCTACCCGCTGATCCACAGCCAGGTGATCGCGCCGATGCACGAGCGGCTGTGCCGCCTGCTGGCGGCCGCCACCGGCATCGACGAACGCGCCCCCCGCCTCGTGCTGCATACCCATGCGCTGATCGGCGAGGTGCTGTCGTTCCGCGTGGCGCGCGAAACCATCCGCCGTCAGGCCGGCTGGCAAGAGATTGGTGAGGGCGAAGCGGCGCAAATCGCGGCGGTGCTGAGCGAGCATATCGAGATTCTGGTTGTTGGGCTGCGCCAACGTCACGGCGCGTAAATTCAGGCAGGGAGTGTTATGAACAAAAAACGCAGTGCCTTGATCGTGTTGTTAATTCTGCTGATCGCGGCCGCCGCTTACGGGGTATGGCATTACCAACAGCAGCAGGATAAGCCGCTGACGCTGTATGGCAACGTCGACATCCGCACGGTGAACCTCGGCTTTCGCGTCGACGGCCGCCTGGCGTCGCTGACGGTGGATGAAGGTGATGCCGTTCAGCCGGGCCAACTGCTCGGTAAGCTGGACGACGCGCCCTACCGCAACGCGCTGCAGCAGGCCGAAGCCAACGTCGGCAGCGCGCGCGCCAAGCTGTCGCTGCTGCAGGCCGGCTACCGCAGCGAAGAGATCGCCCAAGTGCGGTCGGAAATGGCGCAGCGCCAGTCCGCCTTCGCCTACGCCGACAGCTTCCTGAAACGCCAGCAGGGGCTGTGGGCGAAAAACGCCACCTCCGCCGATGCGCTGGAGGATGCGCGCACCGCCCGCAATCAGGCGCAGGCCAACCTGCAGGCGGCGAAAGACAAGCTGTCGCAATACCTCAGCGGCAACCGCCCGCAAGAAATCGAACAGGCCAAGGCCGACGTGGCGCAGAGCGAGGCGGCGCTGGCACAGGCGCAGTTGAACCTGCAAGACGCCACGCTGGTTTCCCCTTCCGCCGGCACGGTGCTGACCCGCGCGGTGGAGCCGGGCACCATGCTCGGCGCCGGCGGCACGGTCTTCACCCTGTCGCTGACCCGGCCGGTGTGGGTGCGCGCCTACGTCAACGAAACCAGCCTGAGCCAGACGGTGCCCGGCACCGAACTGGAGATCTACACCGACGGCCGCCCCGGCAAGCCTTATCACGGCAAGATCGGCTTCGTCTCGCCGACCGCCGAATTCACGCCGAAAAGCGTTGAAACGCCGGATCTGCGCACCGATCTGGTGTACCGCCTGCGGGTGATCGTCACCGACGCCGACGACGCGCTGCGCCAGGGCATGCCGGTCACCCTGCGCTTCGCCAAACCCTGAGGCCGGCCATGGAACAGGCGCACACCATTGAGCTGGAAGGGCTGGAGAAGCGCTTCCCGTCGCTTGAGAAACCGGCGGTCGCCAGCCTGACCACCACCCTGCGCAGCGGCGCGGTGATTGGGCTGGTCGGCCCGGACGGCGCCGGCAAAACCACCCTGCTGCGCATGCTGGCCGGGCTGCTGCAACCCAGCAGCGGCAAACTGCGGGTCGCCGGGCTGGATCCGATCGCGCAGGATCGTCAACTGCACGCGATCCTCGGTTACATGCCGCAGAAGTTCGGGCTGTATGAGGATCTGACGGTGATGGAGAACCTGACGCTGTACGCCGATCTGCGCGGCGTCACCGGCGATCTTCGCCGCCAGACCTTCGAGCGGCTGTTGAAATTCACCGATCTGACCCGCTTTACCGAGCGCCTGGCGGGCAAGCTGTCCGGCGGTATGAAGCAGAAACTCGGCCTGGCCTGCACGCTGGTGGGCGAACCTCAGGTGCTGTTGCTGGATGAGCCGGGCGTCGGCGTCGATCCGATCTCGCGCCGCGAGCTGTGGCGCATGGTGCACGAATTGGCCAACGACGGCATGCTGATTCTGTGGAGTACGTCTTATCTCGATGAGGCCGAACAGTGCCGCGAAGTGCTGCTGCTCAACGAGGGCGAGCTGCTGTTCAGCGGCGCGCCGCAGGAGCTGACCCGCCGTATGGCCGGGCGCACGGTGTTGATCGCCGCGCCCCCCGGCAGCCATCGATCGCTGCTGCAGCGGGCGATCTGCCTGCCGGCGGTCACCGACGGGGTGATCCAGGGCAAGTATCTACGCCTGATCCTGAAGGAAGGCGAAGATCACCGGCAGCTGTTGCAAGCGCTGGATCTACCGGACGCCGAACTGGACGAAGCGGATCCGCGCTTCGAGGATGCGTTTATCGATCTGCTCGGCGGCGGCCCCAACCACCGCTCGGCGCTGGCGGAGATCATGCCGACCGTCAACGGTGAAAGCGGTGAAACGGTGATCGAAGCGGTGCAACTGACCAAGAAATTCGGCGACTTCGCCGCTACCGATCACGTTGATTTCCAGGTGCGGCGCGGCGAAATTTTCGGCCTGCTCGGGCCGAACGGCGCCGGCAAGTCCACCACCTTCAAAATGATGTGCGGCCTGCTGATCCCTTCCAGCGGTAAGGCGCTGGTGCTGGGGATGGATCTCAAGACCAGCTCCGGCCAGGCGCGCCAACGCCTCGGCTACATGGCGCAAAAATTCTCGCTGTACGGCAACCTGACGGTGGCGCAGAACCTGAAGTTTTTCTCCGGCGTCTACGGCCTGAGCGGCAAGGCGCAGCGCGACAAAATCGACGAGATGTCCCGCGCCTTCAACTTCGCGCCGATCCTCGATCAGACGCCGGACGCGCTGCCGCTCGGCTTCAAACAGCGCCTGGCGCTGGCCTGCGCGCTGATGCACGAACCGGATATCCTGTTCCTCGACGAACCGACTTCCGGCGTCGATCCGCTGACGCGGCGCGAGTTCTGGTTGCACATCAACGGCATGGTCGACAAGGGCGTCACGGTGATGGTGACCACCCACTTTATGGACGAGGCGGAATACTGCGACCGCATCGGCCTGGTATACCGCGGCAAGATCATCGCCGCCGGCACGCCGGACGATCTCAAACAGCAGGTGGCGCGCGACGACAATCCCAACCCCTCGATGGAGCAGGCGTTTATCGAGCTGGTGCAGGGTTACGATGAGGAGGAATCACGGTGAGCGATAACCGCACCCCAATCGACGACGGCGGCTTCTCCTGGCGCCGGCTGCGCGCGCTGTGCCTGAAGGAAACGCGGCAGATACTGCGCGATCCCAGCAGTGGCCTGATCGCCTTCGTCATCCCGCTGATGCTGCTGTTTATCTTCGGCTACGGCATCAACCTGGACTCCAGCAAGCTGCATCTGGGCATTCTGATGGAGCAACAGAGCGAAGACGCGCGCGATCTGGCCCAGGCATTCGCCGGTTCCCCCTATATCGAACCGACCATCAGCGACAACCGCCAACAGCTGATCCAGCAGATGCAGGCCGGCACGATCCGCGGCCTGGTGGTGATCCCGGTGGATTTCGACCAGCGCATGGCGCGCCCGCACGACAGCGCCCCGATCCAGGTGATCACCGACGGCAGCGAGCCGAACACCGCCAACTTCGTGCAGGGTTACGCCCAGGGCGTATGGCAAGTTTGGCAGCAGCAGCGCGCCGCCGATCGGGGTAACAGCGACAAGCCGCTGATTGACGTGCAGATGCGCTACTGGTTCAACCCGGCGGCCATCAGCCGGCACTACATCATTCCCGGCGCCATCACCATCATCATGACGGTGATCGGCGCCATCCTCACCTCGCTGGTGATCGCCCGCGAATGGGAGCGCGGCACCATGGAGGCCCTGCTGTCCACCCAGGTGACGCGCAGCGAGCTGCTGCTCTCCAAGCTGATCCCTTATTACTTCCTCGGCATGGCTGCCATGGCGCTGTGCATGGCGGTGGCGGTCTGGGTGCTCGGCGTACCCTATCGCGGCTCGCTGCTGATCCTGCTGCTGATCAGCAGCCTGTTCCTCGCCAGCACCCTCGGCATGGGCCTGCTGATCTCCACCCTCACCCGCAATCAGTTCAATGCGGCGATGGTGGCGCTGAACGCCGCCTTCCTGCCGTCGATCATGCTGTCCGGCTTCATCTTCCAGATCGACAGCATGCCGGCCATCGTGCGCGCGGTGACCTACATCATTCCGGCGCGCTACTTCGTCAGCACGCTGCAAACGCTGTTCCTGGCGGGCAACGTCGGCACCGTGCTGCTGATCAATCTGCTGTTTCTGATCGCTTCCGCCGTGGTGTTCATCGGCCTGACGGCCTGGAAAACCCAGCGCCGGCTGGATTGAGGAGAAAGAGCGATGTTTCATCGTCTGTTGACGCTCATCATCAAGGAAATGCAGGCGCTGCTGCGCGATCCGCAAACCCGCGCCATTTTAATCATGCCGGTGATCCTGCAGGTGCTGCTGTTCCCGTTCGCCGCGACGCTGGAAGTCACCAACGCCACCATCGCGGTCTACAGCGAGGACAGCGGCCAAGCCTCGGTAGAGCTGACCCAGCGCTTCGCCAAGGCCAAGGCCTTTCAACACGTGCTGCTGCTGCGCAGCCCGCAGGAGATAAAGACCACCATCGATAACCAGCGAGCGCTGCTGCTGATCCGCTTCCCGGCGCAGTTCTCGCGCGATATCGCCGCCGGCAACACCGCGCCGCTGCAGCTGCTGCTCGACGGGCGCAACTCCAACAGCGCGCAGATCGCCGCCAACTACGTGCAGCAGATCGTGCAGGAATATCAGAACGAGCTGCTCGGCAACCGCGCCAAACCCAATAACAGCGAGCTGGTGGTGCGCAACTGGTATAACCCGAATCTGGACTACAAATGGTTCGTGGTGCCGTCGCTGATCGCCATGATCACCACCATCGGCGTGCTGATCGTCACCTCGCTGTCGGTGGCGCGCGAACGCGAACAGGGCACGCTGGAACAGCTGCTGGTCTCGCCGCTCACCACCTGGCAGATCTTTATCGGCAAGGCGGTGCCGGCGCTGATCGTCGCCAGCTTCCAGGCCAGCATCGTGCTGCTGATCGGCATCTTCCTGTATCAGATCCCGTTCGCCGGATCGCTGCTGCTGTTCTATGCCACCATGCTGATCTACGGGCTGTCGCTGGTCGGTTTCGGCCTGCTGATCTCGTCGCTGTGCGCCACTCAGCAGCAGGCGTTCATCGGCGTGTTCGTGTTCATGATGCCGGCGATCCTGCTCTCGGGTTACGTCTCGCCGGTGGAAAATATGCCGGTGTGGCTGCAGGATCTGACCTGGGTTAACCCGATACGCCACTTCACCGACATCACCAAGCAGATCTACCTGAAGGACGCCAGCTTCGACATCATCTGGCACAGCCTGTGGCCGCTGCTGGTGATCACCGCCACCACCGGCAGCGCCGCCTACGCGCTGTTCCGCCGCAAAATCGCATAAAAAAGGCTCTGCATGTCACATGCAGAGCCTGGTAAGTCCTAGGGATTTCAAGCTGCTGCTTGAAAGGCCACGGATTTAGCGACGGTTGCCGAAGATACGCAGCAACATCAGGAACAGGTTGATGAAGTCGAGATACAGCGTCAGCGCGCCGACGATGGCGTACTTGCGGAAGCTGTCTTTATCATCGGCATTCAGCTGCTCGCCCATCGCCTTGAGTTTTTGCGTGTCGTACGCGGTCAGGCCGACGAACACCACCACCCCGATGTAGGTGATCGCCCACATCAGCGCGGTGCTTTTCAGCCAGATGTTCACCAGCGAGGCCAGCACGATGCCGATCAGCGCCATGAACAGCATGCTGCCGAAGCCGCTCAGATCGCGCTTGGTGGTGTAGCCATACAGGCTCATGGCGCCGAACATGCCGGCGGTGACCACGAAGGTGCTGGCGATCGAGCTGTAGGTGTAGGCGATGAAGATGCTCGACAGCGTCAGCCCGGTCAGCGCCGAGTACAGCATGAACAGCGAAGTGGCCACCGCGCCGCTCAGGCGGTTGACCATGCCGGAGATCACGAACACCAGCGCCAGTTGGGCGATGATCAGGCCGAAGAAGGTGATCTGGCTGGAGAAGATGAAGTTGAGGATCGCGGGCGTGTTGGCCGCATACCAGGAAACGAACGCCGTCAGCAGCAGACCGCAGGTCATCCAGCCGTAAACCTGCGCCATGTAGGCCTGAATGCCGCTGTTGGCACGTTCGACGATTGAACCATTAGAGCGTGGATATCGGTCCATGACGGTTACCTTTTGCGTTGTAAACAAGATTCCGAAGCCCCGCGAACGGGGCTTCGCCTGCTATAAGCGTACCACAGAATATGCCGGGCGAAAGCGGCAAAGGTCTTGATTTGTTTCCGCTGTTGACGCGTTATTTAACCGCGTCGTGCCAGCGCTGCGCGGCCTCGCGATCGCTGTCGCGGGCGTCCACCCAACGATTGCCCTGGCCGGTGGCTTCGCGCTTCCAGAACGGCGCGCGGGTCTTCAGGTAGTCCATGATGAACTCGCTGGCGGCGAACGCCATGCTGCGGTGCGCGCCGGTCACGCCGACGAACACGATCTCGTCGCCGGGATACAGCGCGCCGACGCGGTGGATCACCGTCACCCGCTGCAATGGCCAACGGCTGCGCGCCTCGGCCACGATCTCCGCCAGCGCCTTCTCGGTCATGCCGGGGTAGTGTTCCAGCGTCAGCGCGCTGACGTCGTCACCCAGATTATGGTTGCGCACCTTGCCGGTGAAGGTCACCACCGCGCCATCGGCGTCGCACTGCGCCAGCCACTGGTACTCGTCGCCGACGTTGAACGGCGCTTCGCCCACGCGAATGCGGGTATTTTCCATGCTTACCCCCCGGTGACCGGCGGGAAGAAGGCCACTTCATCGCCGGCGCGCAGCGGATGGTCCGCCGCCACCAGCGACTGATTGACCGCCGCCAACAGCTTGCCGGATTCCAGCGCCAGCGCCCAGCGATCGCCGCGCGCACACAGCGCCTGGCGCAGCGCCTCGACGGTCGGGTAATCCGCCGGCATCGACAGGCCGCCGGTGCCCACCAGTTCGCGCACCTGCGCGAAGAAAAGAATATCGATCATACGTTCACCTTAAAATCGCCGGATTTGCCGCCGCTTTTCGCCAGCAGGCGCACCGGGCCGATCACCATGTCTTTCTGTACCGCTTTGCACATGTCATAGATGGTCAATGCCGCCACCGAGGCGGCGGTCAGCGCCTCCATCTCGACGCCGGTTTTGCCGGTCAGCCGGCAGCAGGTTTCGATGCGCACTCGGCTGTGCTGCGTTTGCGCCTCCAGCTGCACTTCGACCTTGCTCAGCATCAGCGGGTGGCACAGCGGGATCAGCTCCCAGGTGCGTTTGGCCGCCTGAATGCCGGCGATGCGCGCCGTGGCGAACACGTCGCCCTTGTGATGGCTGCCGTCGACGATCATCGCCAGCGTGGCGGGCAGCATCTCGACGAAGGCTTCGGCGCGCGCCTCGCGCACCGTTTCGGCCTTGGCGGAAACATCGACCATATGGGCTTCGCCGGCGGCGTTAATATGGGTTAGCTGTGTCATGACTCAGGGCTTCTTCAAGTGGGGCTGGAAGTTGCACGGGCGATGGAGCGCGTCCAACTGCTCTTCGATAATCCGCTCCCAGGCGGTGCGGCAGGCGCGGGTGGAGCCCGGCATCGCGAAGATCACCGTGCGGTTGGCCAGGCCGGCCAGCGCGCGCGACTGGATCGTCGCGGTGCCGATCTCTTCGTACGACACCATGCGGAACAGTTCGCCGAATCCTTCCACCTCTCTGTCGAACAGCGGCAGCAGCGCTTCCGGCGTGTTGTCGCGGGCGGTAAAACCGGTGCCGCCGGTGATCAGCACCGCCTGCACGTTGTCATCAGCGATCCAGGCGGAAACCCGCGCGCGGATCTGGTAAATGTCATCTTTGACGATGGCGCGATCCACCACCTGATGGCCGGCTTCCTGCGCCGCTTCCTGCAGATAGTGGCCGGAGGTGTCTTCCGCCGCGCCGCGGCTGTCGGAGACGGTCAGGATGGCGATATGCGCCGCAATAAACTCGCTGCTCGCATGGCTCATGGTTCAATAGGCTCCTATTCTGAGATACCCAACAGATTTCAAGCTGCAGCCAGGCGGCCAGTGCGTAAATCCCCAGGAGCTTACTCAGGTAAGTGACTGGGGTGAGCGCACGCAGCCAACAACGCTGCGGCTTGAAATATGTGGGTATCAGCCGCCGATAAACGACAGGTTCTGGGTGATCCCGCTGTTGCCCTGATGCAGGAAATGGGTCTGCTTCTTGCTCAGCAGCCCGCTCTGGATGCGCGCCTTCAGCGCGTCAAGCTGGCCGTCGTCCGCCAGCAGATCGCGCAGGGGCACTCCCTGCTCGCCGAACAGGCACAGGTGCAGATTGCCGATGGAAGAGACGCGCAGCCGGTTACAGCTGGCGCAAAAGTCTTTTTCATACGGCATGATAAGCCCCACCTCGCCCTGGTAGTCCGGGTGGCTGAACACCTGCGCCGGGCCGTCGCTGCGGCCGCGTGCCTGGCGCTGCCAGCCCTGCTGCTCCAACTGCAGGCGAATCACTTCGCCGGAAACGTGGTGTTTGCGAAACAGCTCGCCGCCCTCGCCGGTTTCCATCAGTTCGATAAAGCGCAGCTGGATCGGCCGGTCCTTGATCCAGGCGAGAAAGGCGCCGAGCTGCTGGTGGTTAACGTCGCGCATCAGCACCGCGTTGACCTTGACCTTGCTGAAACCGGCGCTGAAGGCGGCGTCGATGCCGTCCATCACCTGGCGGAACTTGTCCTGACCGGTGATGGCGTGAAACTGGCGGGGATCCAGGCTGTCGATGCTGACGTTGATCGCCGTCAGACCGGCGTCACGCCAGGCGGCGACGTCGCGCGCCAGACGGTAGCCGTTGGTGGTGACCGCCAGGGTACGGATGGCCGGGTTTTCCCGCACGGCGGCGATGATCTCGGTAAAATCGCGGCGCAGCGAAGGCTCGCCGCCGGTCAGGCGCACCTTTTCGGTGCCCAGTTCGGCGAACGCGCGGCTGACGCGGCGGATTTCATCCAGCGACAGGAAGCTTTTCGGGCTGCCGCTCGGCTTGTAGCCGTCGGGCAGACAATAGGTGCAACGAAAGTTGCACACGTCGGTGATCGACAAGCGCAGGTAATAGAACTTGCGCTCATAAGCATCAATGAGTTGCGGCACCATAACACCTTTCCAAAGTCGGGAGATGCGAGCGTTTCCCCTCTGCACCCTGGTGGCTGACTTCGCCACGGCCCAGGCGCCATATCGTTCCGGATGAACAACGTAGGCGCAGGGGCTAGGAGTTTGATTTCTCTTCCCGCTACCTTGAGTAGCCGGAACGAAACCGTGGTTTTCAGCAGAATTCTAGCGCTAATCGGCAACGATAGCCAACGCGTAAATTCGCTATATAATTGTCTATACAGCGTTTTTAGACGCCGCGTATTCTGGTAAACCATGATAAACATCACTTGCGCGGACGAATTGACCGGAATCACGCAAATGACACTCTTTATGCCCTAAATAATTGGAGTTGCCTCCCGACGGCAAGAGCGGGACAAATCGGTCGGGAACCGATTTGAACAGCGCTTGCGCTGGCCCGAAGGGGGGGCCTCAGGACGAGGCCCATCAGTCCCCAGGAGCTTACTTAGGTAAGTGACTGGGGTGACAAATCTGCCGGGAGCAGATTTGAACGCTGCTTGCAGCGGCCCTGAAGGGGCGTGGCCCATGGACGGGCCACGTAACTAAATGCAGCCAACACAGAGGCAACTTCAAGGATGACGGGTATATCGCGTTTTTATGCCGGATCCGTTACCTTATGCGGGCAGTTCAGCCCCTTTGTAAGGAAATTTATGCGTAATCGTACCCTGGCCGATCTCGACCGCGTGGTGGCGTTAGGCGGCGGACACGGCCTGGGCCGTGTGATGTCGGCCCTGTCGTCCTTAGGCTCCCGCCTGACCGGCATCGTCACCACCACCGACAACGGCGGTTCCACCGGCCGCATCCGCCGTTCGGAAGGCGGCATTGCCTGGGGCGATACCCGTAACTGTCTCAACCAGCTGATCACCGAACCGAGCGTCGCCTCGGCGATGTTCGAATACCGCTTCAGCGGCAACGGCGAACTGGCCGGCCACAACCTCGGCAACCTGATGCTGAAAGCGCTAGATCACCTGAGCGTGCGCCCTCTGGAAGCGATCAACCTGGTGCGCAGCCTGCTGAAGGTGGACGCGGCGCTGATCCCGATGTCGGAACAGCCGGTGGATTTGATGGCGCACGATCACGAAGGCAATCACGTTTACGGTGAAGTGAATGTCGATCAGCTGGCCCATATGCCGCAGGAGCTGATGCTGTCGCCGCCGGTCAGCGCCACGCGCGAAGCGCTGGACGCCATCGCGCAGGCCGACATGATCCTGATCGGGCCGGGCAGTTTCCTCACCAGCCTGATGCCGCTGCTGCTGCTGGACGATCTCACCCAGGCGCTGCGCCGCAGCAGCGCCAGCATGATCTATATCGGCAACCTCGGCCGCGAGCTGAGCGTGGCCGCCGCGGCGCTGTCGCTACAGGATAAGCTGACGCTGATGGAAGAGAAGATTGGCCGCCGGATGATCGATGCGCTGATCGTCGGCCCGGCGGTAGACGCCAGTGAAGTGCAGGATCGGGTGGTGATTCAACAGCCGCTGGAAGCGAGCGACATCCCCTACAGACACGATCGCCAACTGCTGCGCCAGGCGCTGGATCGGGCGCTGGTGGCGCTGGCCGCCCGCCGCTGACCGAATTTAACCGTCTCGCCCGCGCAGCCAGGGATTATCGCTGGCTGGGGCGGGATGGCTGACCATATCGATATACAGATCTTCCACCTCTTTGCGCGCCCAGGGCGTGCGACGCAAAAACTTCAGGCTGGACTTGATGCTCGGATCGCTGCGGAAGCAGTTGATGCGAATGCGTGCGCCCAGCTCGGACCAACCGTAGTGATCCACCAGCTTATTCAGCAGTTGCTCCAGCGTCACGCCGTGCAGCGGGTCTTTGGACTGGTGTTGGCTCATGTTCGGTACTCTTCGTGGTCAAATCGGGCCGCACACCTTAACAGCTTTGACGCGGCCGACAAGGAATTTCGACGCCCGCTGCGCGGGCGCCATCCAACGGTCAGGAAATCGCAATAAACTGCTCGCGCAGCTGGTGGATCTGGTCGCGCAGCGCAGCCGCCTGCTCGAACTCCAGGTTTTGCGCGTGGGTGTACATCTGCGCTTCCAGATCGCGGATTTTCTGATCCAGCGCTTTCGGCGTAAGGTTCTGCAGCGAAGCGCCGCCGTCCGCCGCCTTGCCCTTGCCTTTGCTCTTGGCGCGGTTGACCGGCTGGCCGATCTGCAGAATGTCGCCGATCTTCTTGTTCAGCCCCTGCGGCACGATGCCGTTGGCTTCGTTGTAGGCCTGCTGCTTGGCGCGGCGCCGCTCGGTTTCACCGATCGCCTTGGCCATCGAATCGGTGATGCGATCGCCATACAGGATCGCCTTGCCGTTCAGGTTACGCGCCGCGCGGCCGATGGTTTGGATCAGCGAACGCTCGGAACGCAGGAAACCTTCCTTGTCGGCGTCCAGAATCGCCACCAGCGACACCTCAGGCATGTCGAGCCCCTCACGCAGCAGGTTGATGCCCACCAGCACGTCGAACTCGCCCAGACGCAGGTCACGGATGATTTCGACCCGTTCCACGGTATCGATGTCCGAGTGCAGGTAGCGCACGCGCTCGCCATGCTCTTCCAGGTATTCGGTCAGGTCTTCCGCCATGCGTTTGGTCAGGGTGGTCACCAGCACGCGCTCGTTGATCGCCGCGCGCTTGCGGATCTCGGAGAGCAGATCGTCCACCTGGGTGGCGACCGGCCGCACCTCCACGATCGGATCCAGCAGCCCGGTCGGCCGCACCACCTGATCGATCAGATCGCCGCCGGATTTCTCCAGCTCGTATTTGCCCGGCGTCGCGGAGACATAGATGGTCTGCGGCGCCAGCGCCTCGAACTCCTCGAAGCGCAGCGGGCGGTTGTCCAGCGCCGACGGCAGGCGGAAGCCGTACTCCACCAGCGTTTCCTTGCGCGCGCGGTCGCCCTTGAACATCGCGCCGATCTGCGGAATGGTGACGTGGGATTCGTCGACCACCAGCAGGCCGTCCGCCGGCAGGTAGTCGAACAGCGTCGGCGGCGGCTCGCCCTCGGCGCGCCCGGACAGGTAGCGCGAGTAGTTTTCGATGCCCGAGCAGTAGCCCAGCTCGTTCATCATCTCCAGATCGAACTGGGTGCGCTGCGTCAGGCGCTGCTCTTCCAGCAGCTTGTTGTTGGCCAGCAGCACCTTGCGGCGGTCCGCCAGATCGACCTTGATCTCTTCCATCGCCTGCATGATCCGCTCGCGCGGCGTCACGTAGTGCGATTTCGGGTAGATGGTAAAGCGCGGCACCACCTGCTCGATCTGCCCGGTCAGCGGATCGAACAGCGACAGCCGCTCCACTTCTTCGTCGAACAGCTCGACGCGCAGCGCCAGCTCGTCCGACTCCGCCGGGTAAATGTCGATCACCTCGCCGCGCACGCGGAAGGTAGCGCGCTGGAAGGCCTGATCGTTGCGGGAATATTGCAGCTCCGCCAGCCGGCGCAAAATGGATCGCTGATCGATGATCATCCCCTGGGTCAGGTGCAGCATCATCTTCAGGTAAAGATCCGGATCGCCCAGGCCGTAGATCGCCGACACCGACGCTACCACCACCACGTCGCGCCGCTCCAGCAGCGCCTTGGTGGCGGAAAGGCGCATCTGCTCGATGTGCTCGTTCACCGAAGCGTCTTTTTCAATGAAGGTGTCGGAGCTGGGCACATAGGCTTCCGGCTGGTAGTAGTCGTAGTAGGAGACGAAGTATTCCACCGCATTCTCCGGGAAAAACTCTTTCATTTCGCCGTACAGCTGCGCCGCCAGCGTCTTGTTCGGCGCCAGCACCATGGTCGGCCGATTCAGATCGGCTATCACGTTGGCGATGGTGAATGTCTTGCCCGAACCGGTGACCCCCAGCAGCGTCTGGTGCGCCAGGCCGTCTTCCAGCCCCTCTTCCAGCTTGCGGATGGCTTCCGGCTGATCGCCGGCCGGTTTGAACTCTGAATGCAGTTTGAAAAGTTTACTCATTGCTCGGCTACCCTGTGGAGATGCGCGCGCTCAGGCGGCCAGCCGGCTCTGCGCCGGGCATGGCCCCTAATTATGGAAAGTGTCGGCGATTTGCGCCAGTGCCCATGATACTGGATATAAAACCAGCTTCAAGCGGATTCGTCGCTGCGCCCGATGCCGCGGCAACGCCGTTGCACCGTGGCGTTACAGTCCGGTGACATTTTTATTGTCAATAACAGATTTATCCCCAGAACTTGCCGCGAATTAACTTATTGATAGCACCGCGTCGAAAAATCATACATAGAGACCTGATCAATACCCTCGCGTCTTGATTTTAATTAAATTATTGATAATTAATTACTTTAATAAAAAGACGAGAATGCGGGCAAAGCGAACAGAACCCGCGTCCGCTCTCGCTTTACAGCGTTTTTCTAAATCTAATACACAAGGTTATCCACAGGAATAGTGGATAACTCTCACCGCCCCGCCCGGGGCGGGAGTTACAGAAAGAAAGCTTTTCGCCCTTTACACTGGCCAAAATGCCTTTTTTAGTTATTTTTTCATAAAAATATCGCTTTGTTTATGCCGATTAATACTAAAAATCCCCATTGCCAAAATCGCATTGGCTCCTTTCACGCGGATCGCTCTTGACGGCGGCGCAATGCCTTGCACCATGCCCACACCGAACAGCACCACAAGAGTGCAAAAAACGTCCGGGTTAACTTGCCCGCGTATTTTCAGGCCGTCACGGCAGCGCGCGTCAGGCCTGACGTGCGGTTAACAAGGCGATAACAATCCCCCGTTTTCACCCGGCGGCAAAAATTGGCCTGGGAGTTGCTTTATCTTCCTGCGTATAAATGCGGTGCGGCAGCATGATGCGCTGCCGGCCGCGAAGCTTCACCGCCGCGGCGTTATCGCCCGTAAAAACGCAAGAACGACACCAAGTCGTCACAAGCGTCGTTTTTAACGACATATTGACTGTCATTCCGTCCACCGCAGACCTGGCTCTGGCTCCTCGGACGGACGGCATTTTGTTCCAGACATTGCCACACTCGGGAAATTCGCCGCTCATGCGGCCTTTGCAGCCCCCGCCAACGAGTGAAACGAGCGTCTATGAGGAGAATGCCAAATGCTGAGCCTGAGATCGGTCAATCAATTTTACGGGCAGAACCACACCCTGTGGGACATCAACCTGGAGCTGCCGCGCGGCCAGTGCACCGTGCTGCTCGGGCGCAACGGCGTGGGCAAGACCACGCTGGTCAACTGCATCATGGGGCATGTGCCGGTGGTGAGCGGCAGCATGACCTGGCAGCCGGCGGATCAGCCGCCGCAAAATCTGCTGCTGCAGCCGATGGAGCGCCGCGCCGCGCTGGGCATCAGCCACGTGCCCCAGGGGCGGCAGCTCTTCTCGCAGTTGAGCGTGGAGGAGAATCTACAGGTGGCGCAAATGGCCGGGCGCGGCGCCCCTCGCCGCATTCCGCCGCTGATCTACAGCCTGTTTCCCCATTTGCGCCAGATGCGCGCGCGCCGCGCCGGCGATCTGTGCGTGGGCGCTCAGCGCCAGCTGGCGATCGGTCGGGCGCTGGCCCAGGAACCGGCTCTGCTGATCCTCGACGAACCGACGGCGGGTGTCCCCCCCTCGATCGCGGCCGACATCGGCAACGTGATCCGCCGGCTCAACCGCGAACTGGGCATGACCATTTTACTGGTGGAGCATCAGCTGCCGTTCGTGCGCCGGGTGGCGGATCGCTTCTGCCTGTTGGACAGCGGGCGCACGGTGGCGCACGGTGCGCTGGCGCAGCTGGATGAGGCGCTGATCGGCGCCGGGTTGGCGGAGTGAAAGCCCGGTTTGCCGCCTATGCCGATGTTGTATCAGCCACGGCAGGTCTGCGCCCAATAGGCAACGGCCTGCCGTCTTCCCATACTCGATATGCATTATACCAACACCACAATATCGAGGGATTTAGGCATGGCAGACAACAACGCGGCATTTATTCAATACGCGGATTTGCGCAATAGAAACTGGAGCCTGCAGGAACGGCTCAATGTCGAAGGGATTTATGTCAGCTCACGTGATGAACTGGTCAGCGCGCAAGATTTCATCATCAACACGTTAAAACGCCCGACGATCGTCAGATTCGCTGCGCCTTTTGCCACCTGGACCGCACCTAAAACCGACATCAACGTCGGCTTCGTTTATCTCGACGGCAACGGCGTCAGCATCACTACCGAGATCCCTAACGGCACGGAAAGCGACCATAACTATTTCCTGCGCTGCTATACCAGCAGCGGCGCGTTGGATAACAACGTTCCTATTCGCCCAGCGCCTATCATGAAAGATTTCACCGTCAAAGGCATTGGTGCCAAGATTAACAAAGGCAAGGATGAAACCCCGATCGAATACAACTATATCGATGGTATCCGTTTCCATTCGCCTGAAGGGCCGCTGGGCAACTTCTCGGTCAATAACGTCTATATTTCGGGTTTCTACTACGGCCTGTACTACGGCACCAATGCCTATATCGCCCACCATTACGCCTGTGAAGTCATCCGCTGTTTTGAAAGCCTACATATGCCCTCAACGAGCAGCGGAGCGCAAAACTTCGGCGAAGGCATCAACTTTTTCGGCGGCACCCTCGGCAATTCCCAGGGGCTGGCCGTACGCAACGCTAACCCCAACGGCGCCTTCCGTCTATTCGGCACGTCGCTCGACTACGCCGGTTCGATAGCTTACGTCCAGGCCGGTAGCGTTGAACTGCATGGCTGCCATATGGAATTCAACAACGGCAATAGCCCGCTCACGGATATCCCCTTTCGCTGCAGCGCCAATCAAAATGCATCGCTGTTGATTCACGGCGGCGAAATCATCGTCGCCGGCAGCCGACTGGCGCAGGAGTCGCTGTTTTACGCCGAGGCCGGCAGTAGCGGGATTATCGTCGACAACGTGAAATTCTATGGCGTAAGAACCGCGAGCGGCCGCTATTTCAGCGGCACCGGCGACTTTGTCATCGCCCATAGCCGCCTGGATGGCGGCGGTGGCGGCGCCGGGATCCAGACGCTGGTCGGCACCGTGAATAACAAGCTCAAAGACGGCGATTTCACCTTTTCCACCAAGCCGTTCGGCTGGGAGGTGACCGGCGGCACGATCGACGATCCCTTTACCTCAGATGCGGTGACTATCGGCATCGAAACCGGCGCGGGCATCGACGGCGGTAACGCCCTGAAAGTAACCAAGTTGGGCAACGCCAATACCAACGCCGGGGTGAGAGTAAGCGTGCCCGTCGCGCAATATGAACAGCTGGGCGCCTGCTTTACCCTGAAAACGGTCAACGGCGGTACCGGAAATCTGTTTGCAACGCTACAGTTTGCCTGTATTCAAGAGCATGCGGACAACGGCATCTCGATCGTCGCCAAAGCCGCGCCGGCAGCCTGGGATGCCGTCATGAAAGCCGATGCTTACACCGAATACACCGAATATCGTTTCAACGCCAATCGGCGGAAGGTCCCGGTCTGGGCGACCCATGTCATCCTGACGTTCAACCTGTTTGCCCTGGCGAAAAATGGCGTGCTTTATCTCGATAACTCCTGCATTACCGCCATGTAAAAGCCAACGCCGGGTCATAAGATCCGGCGTGCGATATCATCAGCCAGAGAGACGGCAAAGATTTCTTACTGTGCCAACAGGCTGATATCCAGATACTGCCCCAGCGGCGCCCGCTCAGCCTGCGGCAGGTGCGGGATTTCGCCCAGCAGCGGCGCCGGCAGCATGCGGCGCAGCGTGGCCAGGTATTCCTGATGCCGCCGCCCCGGCGGCGCCACGTCGTTGGCGATCCAACCGGCCAGCGTCAGCCCGGCCTGCTGCACCGCCTGCGCCGTCAGCACCGCGTGGTTGATGCAGCCCAGTTTGATGCCCACCAGCAGGATCACCGGCAGTTGCTCCTGCTGCACCCAGTCGGCGAAGGTGTACTCCGCCGACAGCGGGGTAAACCACCCGCCCGCGCCCTCGACCAGCACCCAGTCGGCGCGCTGTTCCAGCCGGCGCAGGCCGTCGGACAGCCGCGCCGCGTCGATCGGCCGGCCTTCATCGGCGCTGACGATATGCGGCGAGGTGGGTTCGGCAAAAACGTAAGGGTTCACTTCATCGTAGCTGAGCGCCACGCCGCTGTTGGCCTGCAGCGCCAGCGCGTCGCCGTTGCGCAGCCCTTCGGCGGTCATCTCGCTGCCGGAAGCCACCGGCTTATACCCGGCGCTGCGGTAGCCCGCCCGGTTGGCGGCCTGCAGCAAGGCGCTGCTGGCGACGGTTTTCCCCACTTCGGTGTCGGTGCCGGTTACGAACCAACGTTTAATCACGATAAATCACTCCATAAGCCAGATGATAGCTGAGCGGGAACTGCCCCCGCCGGCACGGGTAAGCCGCCTGCAGCGCGGCGAGACGGCCGCGCGACATCAGGCCGCCCTCGCGACCCTGATGCAGATGCGTGGCCCCGATGCCCTTGAGCGAACGCATCAGCGTCATCACGTCCGGATAGTTCAGGGTGCGCAACTCCGTGACCAGCTCGTGTCGATAGCCAGCACAGGCGGCGCGGATCTGCGCCAGCGGCAGAAAGGCGTTCACGTGGCGCTCGCCGTCCACCTGTTGCCAGGCATCCCCCAGTTCCTGCAGCGATCCCGCCGCCAGCGTGGAAAACAGGATCGCGCCGCCGGGGCGGGTCACGCGGTACAGCTCCGCCAACGCGGCGGGCAGATCGCTGCACCACTGCACCACCAGGCTGCTGAAACAGATGTCCATCGCCGCATCGGGCAACGGCACCTGTTCGATATCGCCCAGCAAATAATGGTGCGCCGCCTGCCGTTGACGGGCGACATCCAGCATGCCCGGCGCCAGATCGAGCGCGGTCACCTGCTTGCCGCGCTCGCGCCACAGGCGGCTGAAATAGCCGGTGCCGCAGCCGGCATCCAGCAGTCGTTCGCCCGGATGGGCACTCCCCATCCCCAGTAAGCGCTCGCCAACGTCACGCTGCAGCGCGGCGGCGGCGTCGTAGCTGCCGGCGGCGCGGCTGAAGGCCGAAGCGACCGCCTGTTTGTTCACCCAGTCATTGGCTGACGTCATGCAATACCTCCAGCAGGCGATCGATATCCTGCGGCTGATGCGCCGCCGTCAGGGTGATGCGCAGCCGCGCGCCGCCCGGCGGCACCGTCGGTGGGCGGATGGCGCTCACCCACAGCCCGTGCTCGCGCAGGCGGGCCGCCAGATCGAGCGCGCGCTGATTGTCCCCCACCAGCAGCGGCTGGATGGCGGTGTCGGAGTCCGTCAGGGTCAGCGCCAGCGGCGCGGCGCCCTGGCGGAAACGGCGGATGTTGTCCCGCAGCCGGGCACGCAGTTCATCGCCCTCTCGAATGCAGGCCAGCGCCGCCTGCAGCGCGCAGGCCTGCGCCGGCGGCATCGCGGTGCTGTAGATCAGATGGCGGGCGAACTGCAGCAGATACTCGGCGGTCGCCTCATCGCACAGCACCGCCGCGCCGCTGACGCCGAACGCCTTGCCGAAGGTCGCCACCAGCAGTTCAGGGCGCACGCCCTGCTGCCAGCAGCTGCCGCGGCCTTGCTCGCCGCGCACGCCGACGCCGTGGGCATCGTCCACCATCAGCCAGGCGCCCGCCGCGCGGGTTAGGCGATGCAGTTCCGCCAACGGTGCGCCGTCGCCGTCCATGCTGAACACCCCTTCAGTCACCGCCAGCCTCTGCCCGTCGCAGGGTTTGGCCAACAGATCCGCCAGCGCCTGCGGCTGATTGTGCTGGAAGCGGCGCAGCTCGGCCGGCGATTGCGCCGCCGCCTCCAGCAGCGAGGCGTGGCTGAGGCGATCGGCCAAAATGCGATCGCCCTTTTGCATCAACGCCGCCAGCACCGCCTGGTTGGCGGCGTAACCGGAGATGAACAGCAGCGCGCGCGGATAGCCGAGCCACGCCGCCAGTTGCTCCTCCAGCGCCTGATGCGCCGCGCTAAAGCCGGTGACGTGGCCCGAACCGCCGCTGCCGACGCCGTAGCGCTGCGCGCCCTGCTGCCAGGCGGCGATCACCCGCGCGTCCTGGCTCAGCCCCAGGTAGTCGTTGCCGGAGAAATTCAGGTAGAGACGATCGCCGAGCCGAATCTGGCGGCCATTGCCGCCCTCGGTGGTCTGTCGCCGACGGTAGGCGGCGTTGAGGCGCCGCTCTGCCAGCGCCTGCTCAATGCGTTGTTGCCAGCTCATCACAGCGCCGCGTTGTAAAACTCGGCGGTATCGGCGGTCAGCAGTTGCTTAGCCAGCGCCTGCTGTTGCTGGTTGTCGCCGTGTTCGGTGGCGGTCTGCTGCGGGTTCAGTCCCAGCTTGCGGAACAGCTGCAGGTCTTTGTCTTCTTCCGGGTTCGGCGTGGTCAGCAGCTTGCAGCCGTAGAAGATCGAGTTGGCGCCGGCCATAAAGCACATCGCCTGCGTCTGTTCGTTCATCTGTTCACGGCCGGCGGAAAGGCGGACATAAGAAGACGGCATCATGATGCGCGCCACCGCGATGGTGCGGATGAAATCGAACGGATCGACGTCGTCGTTATCCGCCAGCGGCGTGCCTTTCACCTTCACCAACATGTTGATCGGCACGCTCTCCGGCGGCTTCGGCAGATTGGCCAGCTGCACCAGCAGCCCGGCGCGGTCACGCACCGTTTCACCCAGCCCGACGATGCCGCCGGAGCACACTTTGATGCCGGCGTCGCGCACTTTGTCGAGCGTATCCAGGCGTTCCTGGTAGCTGCGGGTGGTGATGATGCTGCCGTAGAACTCCGGCGAGGTGTCGAGGTTATGGTTGTAGTAATCCAGCCCGGCCTCCGCCAGCCGTTCAGCCTGAGTGCCATCCAGCGTGCCCAGGGTCATGCAGGTTTCCATGCCCATCGCTTTCACGCCCTGCACCATCTGCTGCAGATAAGGCATATCGCGCTCGTGCGGGTTCTTCCACGCCGCGCCCATGCAAAAACGGGTCGAGCCGTTCGCCTTGGCCTTGCGCGCCGATTCCAGCACCTGCTCGACCTGCATCAGCCGCTCCGCCTCCAGGCCGGTCTTGTAGCGCGAACTCTGCGGGCAGTATTTGCAGTCTTCCGGGCAAGCGCCGGTTTTGATCGACAGCAGCGTGCTGACCTGCACCTGACGCGGGTCAAAGTGCTGACGGTGTACGGTTTGCGCTTCGAACAGCAGTTCAAGCAGCGGTTTATCAAACAGGGCCTGGGCTTGCCCTACTGTCCAGTGAATGCGATCGGCCATCATGGCGTCTCCAAAACGAAAAAGTGTCGCCAGTTTAAATATTGTGGATATACTGTCAACCAATCTTAATTCAATTTGGTTTACAAGTATGTCTGTCACCGCTTCCGACCTGGCGTTTGACCAACGTCATATCTGGCACCCCTACACCTCCATGAGCCGCCCGTTACCCTGTTACCCGATCGAGTCGGCCAGCGGCGTCGAGCTGCAGCTGGCCGACGGCCGGCGTCTGGTAGACGGCATGTCCTCCTGGTGGGCGGCGATCCACGGTTACAACCATCCTCGCCTGAATCAGGCCGCCAGCCAGCAGCTGGAGAAGATGTCGCACGTGATGTTCGGCGGTATTACCCATCCGTCCGCCATCTCGCTGTGCCGTCGGCTGGTGGAGATGACGCCGGAAGCGCTGCAGTGCGTGTTCCTGGCGGATTCCGGTTCGGTGGCGGTGGAAGTGTCGCTGAAGATGGCGCTGCAGTATTGGCAGGCGCGCGGCGAGCGGCGGCAGCGCATCCTGACGCTGCGCCACGGCTATCACGGCGATACCTTCGGCGCGATGTCGGTCTGCGATCCTGACAACTCGATGCACAGCCTCTATCAGGGCTATCTGGCGCCGCACCTGTTCGCCACCGCGCCGCAGTGCCGCTTCGACGAGGAATGGCGCGAAGAGGACATCGCGCCGTTCGCCGCGCTGCTGGAGCAGCACGCAGGTGAAGTGGCGGCGGTGATCCTGGAACCGGTGGTGCAAGGCGCCGGCGGCATGCGCATCTACCACCCAAGCTACCTCAAGCGGGTGCGCGAGCTGTGCGATCGTCATCAGGTGCTGCTGATCGCCGACGAGATCGCCACCGGCTTCGGCCGCACCGGCAAGCTGTTCGCCTGCGAGCACGCGGAGGTGGTGCCGGACATTCTCTGCCTGGGCAAGGCGCTGACCGGCGGCTACATGACGCTGTCCGCCACCCTGACCACCCGCCACGTGGCGGAGACCATCAGCAACGGCGCGGCCGGCTGCTTTATGCACGGCCCTACCTTTATGGGCAACCCGCTGGCCTGCGCGGTGGCGGACGCCAGCCTGGCGCTGCTGGCGGAAAATCGCTGGCAGGCGCAGGTGAGCGCCATCGAAGCCCAGCTGAAGCAGGAGCTGCTGCCGCTCGCGGCGCTGCCGAAGGTGGCGGACGTGCGGGTGCTGGGCGCGATTGGGGTGGTGGAGATGCGTGAACCGGTGGACGTCGCCGAGCTGCAGCGCGGGTTCGTCGAACGCGGGGTGTGGATCCGGCCGTTCGGCAAGCTGATTTACCTGATGCCGCCTTACATCATCGAAGCGGAACAGCTCAGCCGCCTGACCGCCGCCGTGGCCGCCGCCGCGCGTTAATGGCTTACCAATGCTGGTCCAGATAGCGGGCCAGCAATCCCAGACACAGCAGCCAGAGTAAAATGATCATCACCGCCGCCATGCGGCCGGTGGGGTTATCGACGCGCTTTTGCGCCTTCTCGCGCAGCTCGGCCATCAGCGGCTTGGGGATCAGGCGCACCGCCAGCATGATGCCCAACGGTATGATAATCACGTCGTCCAGATAGCCCAGCACCGGAATGAAGTCCGGGATCAGATCGATCGGCGAGATCGCATAGCCGGCCACCAGCAGCGCGATCAGTTTGGCGTACCACGGGGTGCGCTTATCACGGGCGGCCAGCCACAGCGCGTAAATATCGCGCTTGATGCCTTTGGCCCAACGGCGCAGCCAGCCGAACCACGGCGTGCGTTTTTTCAGTGAGATCATGGTGGCGTTGTTTGGCTATCCGGCGGTCTGTAGGAAGGAAGATGCGGCCATGGTAACCGATCCGCGCCGCCGTTGGCGAATGGCAATCCCGCTTGTATTGTCACGACGAAACGATCTAGCTTAAGGGTTCGCGTTTACCGACAACTGGGAGTCACTATGGCTTTTCGTTTGTACAGCAACGATCTGCAGGACGGCGGCAAACTGCCGCAGCAGCAGGTTTTCAACGGCATGGGCTATCACGGCGATAACCTGTCGCCCCACCTGGCCTGGGACGGCGTGCCGGCCGGCACCAAAAGCTTCGTGATCGCCGTTTACGATCCCGATGCCCCGACCGGCTCCGGCTGGTGGCACTGGATCGTGGCCAACATTCCCGCCGACGTGCGCGAGCTGCCGCAGGGCGCGGGCTCCGGCAAAGCCCCGCTGCCCGCCGGCGCGCTGCAGACCCGCACCGACTTCGGCTCAGCCGGCTACGGCGGCGCGGCGCCGCCGAGTGGCGAAAGCCACCGCTACCAGTTCACCGTGCATGCGCTGGACGTGGAGCGCATCGAGGTGGATGAGGGTTCCAGCGGCGCGCTGGTGGGCTTTAACGTCCATTTCCACAGCCTCGGCAGCGCCACGCTGACGGTGACGTTCAACTGATCCCCCGCCAATAAAAAAGCGCGATTCCACCGAATCGCGCTTTTTCCATACTCGTCTGACCGCCGAATTACTTCGCCAGCACGCTCACCCACATCGGGCCTTTGCCCACCGGATAACGCGCCAGCGTGGTCAGCTTACCGCTGGCCTGGTCAATTTCATGCACCGCGATGTGATCGGATTTCTGGCCGGACGAAATCACGAAGCGGCCGCTGTGATCGATGTTGAAACCGCGCGGCTGCGCTTCGGTCGGATGATAGCCGACCACGCTCAGCGTGCCGCCGTCTGCGGAAACGCTGAAGATGGTCAGAATGCTGGCGGTGCGGTCGCTGGTGTACAGGAAGCGGCCGTTCGGCGTGATATGGATGTCCGCCGCCCAGCGGGTGCCGTCGAAGTCGGCCGGCATGATGTCCAGCGTCTGCGTCACGGTGTATTTGCCGCCGTTTTCCGAGATGGCCAGCACGTCCACCGTGCCGTCCAGCTCATTGACGCAGTAGGCGAACTTGTCGTTGTGGTGGAACGCCATATGACGCGGGCCGGCGCCGGCGGCGGTCGCCACCGCTTCCTGCGCGTGCGGCGTCAGCTGGCCCGCCAGGCTCAGGTTGAACAGGCGGATGCGGTCTTCTTTCAGGCAAGGCACCAGCACCAGCTGGTTGGTCGGATCGATGTTCGCCGAGTGCGGCGCGGTCAGGCCGTCGATCTGCTGAATAGGCGCCGTCACCACGCCGTCGTGGCCGATCGGGCTGATGCTGGCGCAGTTGCCGCTGTAGGAGGCGGAGAACAGGTAACGCCCCTGCAAATCGGTGGAGATATGGGTCGGGCTGCCCGGCAGCGGCGCCATGCCGGCCTGCTGCAGCGTGCCGTCCGCCTCGATGCGGTAGCTGACGATGCCGAACGCCGGACGCACGCCGACGTACAGGTGGGTCTTGTCCGGATGAAGGGTCATCGGCTGCACCTGGCCCGGCACGTCAACGGTTTGCAGCAGCGCCAGCGCGCCGGCGTCATCCAACTGCCAAACGTGGATCTGCTGGCTCTCCGGGCTGGCGACATAAACGATTTGCTTCATGTGTTCTCCTTGCAAAGGGTAAAAGAGGAACCGGTTTCAGGCCGTTCGATTGCCCCTAGCTTACCGCACATCCGTCGCATGGCAACCCCGCTTAGCACCGGAAGCTCACGCGGTTTTCTCCGTTGGCTATCCGGTGTACCATCGGAAACATAACTGTATGTAATTACAGTTATTTCATATAAAAACCAATAACATCAAAGCATAACACCCTAATAAAATTGCATTATTTTAATGCATTCTAATCAGCTTTAATGTATTTTCCGCTCATCAGCACCCCTAACAGCACCCCTCAAATCGTACCGAATGGTTTAACTATGGCCTATTACAGCATCGAAAAAAGAACCAAAGCAGATGGCACTGTGCGGTATCGCTGCACTGTTGGAGTCCGTGAAAAAGGCCTCTATCTTTTCCGTGAGAATAGAACGTTTGGCAAACAGGCTCTGGCGAAGACATGGGGCATTAACCGGGTTGCTGAGTTGGAAAAAAACGGCATCCCAAACTCTAATGACACCGACCGGATAACTGTGGCCGAGCTCATACAAAAATATCTTGATGATCAAGAAACAGGCGGGAAGGCGGGAAAAGATAAATCCTCAACTCTGCGCATGTTGCTGACCGCTGAGTTTAGCTTCTTAGCGCTATCAAAGCTGCAGGCCAATGACATCATTGATCACTGCAGACGAAGGGTTGCTAACGGCGCCAGTCCATCAACCGTCTCTCATGACTTGAGTTATCTTGGCACGGTATTGAAAGCCGCAAAACCTATATACGGCATCAGTTACACCGCTAATCCGATCGATGAAGCAAAACCACTTCTGGCTAAGATGCGCCTAATCTCGAAATCGAATAGGCGAACTAGACGCCCTGACGAAAACGAGATAGACGTCATCGTTGCTGCCTTGCAAGAGCGACAAAACCATCCCCGATCCAGGATTCCGTTTGTCGATATTTTCAATTTTTCTATTCTTTCGTGCATGCGAGTCGGTGAGGTTTGCCGCATAGAATGGAGTGATATTGATTATGCTCAGAAATCAGTTCTTGTAAGGGATAGAAAGGATCCGAGGAAAAAAGCAGGAAACCACATGAGTGTTCCGCTTCTGGGTGAGGCGTGGGAGATAGTCATGCGTCAAGAGAGGGTTTCAAAATACATTTTCCCTTATAACTCTAAGTCTATCTCAGCGGCATTCATAAAGGTGAGAGAGAAGATAGGGATAGATGACTTGCACTATCACGATCTTAAGCGGGAGGGGGCAAGTAGGTTGTTTGAAGCTGGCTTTAGTATCGAAGAGGTTGCCCAGGTAACCGGGCATAAAAACTTGAATACACTGTGGCAAGTTTACACTGAGCTGTACCCTAAATCGCTTCATGAAAAATTTGATCTACTTCGGAAATCAAAGGAGAAATGATGGGAAGCATCACCCTCGCAGGCCGGCAGATCTTCATTCTCAATGAAAACGACAGATACCCAGAACCGCAGCAAAATAGCCCTCCGATGTTCGCGATACGAGAAGATGAGGAGCGCCAGCACTGGCTTTATGTTTGGCATAAAGGGCGCTGGCCGCTCGTATCAGAAACGCCATTCGAAACAGATGGCAAAGCCGTTGATGCGGCGCTAGCATTCGACTTTGCCACGCTGTACAAATAGTTACGGAACGCGTTACGCGATGCGCGACAAAATCAGCGCATCTGCAGATTGAGCAGAACTCAGGATTGTAAAATCTCGGAACGAACCATCGCAGTTTTGCATCACAGAACCTGTAAACGCCGGGTTTCCGATGATTACAGGCGTAGCGGAACGCATCGCATACAGCGCGCCGGTTGTCGCCGTTGCCGATGTCCCAATGCGGCCGTTGTCGAACGGCGTCACAACGCCAGCGCTGACATCAAAAAATGCGGCAGACGGCTGATAATCGATGTACGGAGTTTTGAATGCGCTGACTGCGCCCCCAGGAACATTTGGACTAGTGAATGCACTATCTCGCGTTCCATAGCGATATGCTTCATCTTGGGTCGGCGTCTTCTGGATTCGACAATAGGCCATCGGCAAGTTACCAATCACCGCACCCAACGTGAGGCCAACCGCATCCGTTGGATCAGTGTCTTTACCCACACAACTGACAACGTATGAATTTCCGATCTGCACTGTGATGTTACTCGCAGACTGTAGATAGCCAGCCACAGATGAATTTACTTGCACGCGAACAGAGCCAGTTGCCGAATTCCATTGTGGCAGCCAGCTACCAGCCTGAGTTACGCTGATAAAATCCGGGCCGGAGAGGTTATAAATTTTCTGTACAGAAACACCATCACCAGCCAGCTTTAGGCCAAACCTAGGCGTTAATGAAACGGCGACATTTTCATACATGCCGTTATCGACGAGCAATTTAAAACGAGCCAGGCAGCCGGCTTCGTCGGGAATAATACCGCCATCGGCCAGAACGCGGGCTTTATGAGTATTAAAAAGCGTCGTCGCATTCAGAATAAGCCCACTCAGATCAATCGGTGACCAGCGGCTAGTGTTGAATGCTACGCCGGTATTAATGCCTGTTGCCATGTTAAAACTCCCCAGTTAATGGAATGCGATCGAGGGTTGCCCAATTATATAAAGGGACAGGTACCCCATTTTTTGTTACGTAACGAGATACCCACGGCGATGAATCGTGCACGCAAACAAGCGGGTAAATATTTCCGTTATTTGCCGGGGTGGTGTTTGTGAACCCGATTAGCAAGTGGTCTGTGGCCGCTGGCGCCTGGTCGAGTGTTAGACGGACAGTATCACCGCCGACAACTGCTACCGACACTACCGACGCGCTCCCAGCTTCCAGGGAGTACCCTTTCCCAGCGCAGTCGCCAAGGAAGTCGGTGTCGATAACCAGCGGCGGGAACGGCACGTAATACTTAACGTCAATCACGTTGCCGTTGACAGCGATACTCTGCACCCGTGTTCCCTTCCATGTTCCCTTTTTAGCAGGGTCATAAAGATGCCAATAAACTACTTTTTCAATAGCTTCGCCCTGCAACACTTTGCCATATTGGTTCAAGTGAGAAAGGGAACCATCATTGTATAGCCAGTTGAGCCAGTATTTCGTGCCACACATAATAGAGTTGCTATGCTGACGCACATATGTGAGTTGATCTGTTGCGGTAACTGAATACGGCTGCACCACGATCGGATCGCCAATGGGGTTACCCTCGTCATCAACATCGTTGGCTTTTGTATTAATGCGGCTGCCAACCTGGTCAATCACGATAATCGGGCCGGTTGTAGCGCCGGTGATGCCGTTGAAGTCAGTAAGGCAGTCATTAAAATACGGGCCAAGCAATGACAGATAACTACCCGGTGTTGGGCAATTTCCGTTATCGTTATCTGTTTCTCCGTGTTCGAAAAGGATGAAATCATTGCGTAGAGGCTTACCGATTGACAGTGACAGCTCAGTAATGCGTGACAACATCGCCAGGCTTTTCGTGTAGGCGAACGTCCCTTTTGAAATCCCAGATAGCGACTGGCCGCCAGCGTTGCAAGGCGCATTAATAATCGTCGGCAGATTCATGCCTGCATCACGCATTTCGTACATCAGACCGTTTGCGAGTGGGATGTTATGCCCCTGCCGGTCGATGTTGTAGCCCATGTCCGTGATACGGTCTAAATCGGTCTGGCTAACTGGTGCGCTGTTGCCGTCAGCGCGGCCTGACGGAGACAAACAGCGCCCGCGTAGCAATGGGTCAGCGCCGACAACGCGAATATTTTGGCCTGGCTTGTCAAATGCTGCACCGAGGCTTTGCCCCAAACAGATGTAGCAAAGAATGTATGCCGCGGTTACTGGAATTTCACGAATGCTTGGGATGAACAGCAAACCTGAACCATTGGTGCCGTCTTCCTTTTCATACGTGAATAGTGCTGCGCTTTCTGATATTGGTCTGGCACTAGTAGCATAGTAATCATCCCATACCTTTGTACCTTTCCAGTACAAAGCAGGTTTGCCATTTACCATCTCAATAGTTGCACTTGTTTTTCCTATCGCATCTTGCAAGGGGCCATCAACCCCAGGAATAAACCATTCCCCCTTTCTGTTAATTCGCCCAAAGCCAGCCTTCCCGGTTTCATCTGTAAACACATGTGCGGTATCGCGATATTTTACAGCCTGTCCGCGAGGTATTAACTGGATGACGTGCGCTTGTAATGATTCGCTTAATCCGGCAAAGTGCGCGGCATTATCAGCATCGAAATACTGCAATGCTTTTTTTCCGGTGATGTCTGTTATTACATGGGTCAATCCTTTGTAATACGCGCCGGCAGCCCGAGGAATTAACTGATTAACATAATCTTGAATTGCGGCCTGCAAACCAGCAAACCACGCCCCGCGATCCCTGTCTATTGCTAATGCACCATCAGTAACGTTACCTACATAAAATGGGAATTTTTCACTACCTTTTAGCGTGTAATACATTCGTAAAAGATTGAATTCATCAACACCTGACATTGCACTCTCGGCAACATCGTTAACCTTTTTAACAAAGTCAGTGCTTGGATAACTTTTCCCTGTTTTTGTTGGCACACCAGCAACGTTCTGCCATACATCAGCAATGTTATTTATGTCGTCAGACCAGACAAAATAAAATGCTCCAACTGGAATTTCACCAGATGCAATAGCAGAATTAGCCTCGTCCTCCGTCCACGGATGACCCAGTGGGGCAATGTTTTTTAGTGCTCCTGCCCACGTATATCGCACTACCCCTTTTCTATCAACCCATGTATCTACCTGTTCATTCAACGCTTTATCAAAATTCTGAGCATTATCGAATAGATCGCGAGGATCGGTTGAGCCCAACGGGTTTCCGGTGTTGTAAGTCATCTTGGCCTCATAAATGAAAAAACCCGCCGTAGCGGGTTTGTCAATATGGAATATATTACTGAACTTAGCCTGGGTACATAGCGTCGTCGTATTGATAAATCAATGGGCTATACTGCAGTGAATTAATTTTACACGTACCATCAGAGCCCGGTTCTATTGAGTCCATTATTGAATCGTACCCAACCCTAGAAGAAGAACAGAATACAATCCTTGGTGGTTCGACAGATGAGTCATCCATTATCCATTCATCAATACGAACATCTACCGTGTTGCTCAGTGATAGGGTGTAATCATCAATATGAGTTGGAACCAGCAATGGCGATGCCGAACCATCTTGAAACCGGATTAAGCATCGTGGATTTTCAAATGACCAGTCCAGGGGTTCACTAACATGAATCATTACCGTGTTAGCATCATGCTGTTCATCTACCACAAGGCAACTAATCGTTTTGCTTCCCGGAATATCATCGGTAAGAACGATGCGATCACCGTAGTTATAGCAAAGAGCATCCATTTCTGTGCTGGTTGTATGCGTAAGCCGCTGATATCGATATTTCATTAGCCTGCGCATGCCTATACGGTAAGCCCTATCTGGATCCTTCACTCCATCAAGCGTGTAGTCCTCAACCTTCTGAGGTGTTTGGTTGTCGCTGAAACGGCATTGAACCGTTTCCTCAGCCCACGTAGTGGCGTTAATGTAGGTAACATCGACACCATCATAGTCATCTTGCGACAGCGCCTTGAAAGCAGTCTGAAGTTCCTCTGTTTGTTCCTGTGGGCTGATTACGCCGGACCAGTTTTTTATCCCCTCCCTGCCGGCAGACGCCAGCCCATCGCTCAGTAAAAAGTAACCCATACCTGCATTGGCGATCCGTTGCAGTACTTCCAAGCCAGAAGTGTTATCACTGCCTGCTGACCAGTCAAAGGTTTCTCCTCGTGGCGTCCAGTAATTATCCTCCAGTGCATTGATAGTGGCGAAATCTATCTGGCTATCGGCATAGCCAAGGTCTTTCAATACGTGGTAAAACGCACCGCTGATGCTTCTCGACGCATGCCCATCATAGAGCCTGGTTGCGACAAGATTAACGCGGCGGTCAGACTGAGCGGCCAAACGGTTTCCGGTTCGAATAGTTAGCGCGATCGTCGTCACATTAGGGTAACTGGTCTTGCGAGCAGAAAGTTTAGCGCGCATTGCTTGCCATTGTACGGAGTCTCGAGTAGTACCACCCCATACTGGCGTATCTCGCTTAATCCGTACTTCATAATTTCCGGGAGCAGGAAAAGTGATAACCTCGGTGTAACCAACCTCATTAACCGTGTTATTTCCATGCTTTATTTGTACGCTGGTCCAGTCATCAGAACCTGACAAACGATATTGAACGGTCATCGCTACGTCATGCCAATGAATCGCTCCGTCTTTACTTCCCACATCGCACAACCCCTGTGGATAGACGAAATTTAGCTCTATTTGAGTCGTTGTCTCATTTTCTGGACAGCAAAGGAAAGGCCCCATCCAGTCATAGGAATCACTCAATCCAGTGACTGTAAAATCCAACAACGTGCGCCCGGTAAACCCAGGCCAAGAGGGATCTACCGTTGTTGAGCCATCTGAACCTTCAATTAGTCTCTCAACGCTGATGGTTTGCCCATCAATGTTAGTTATACGATAGCGATATCCTCGTAGGCCAAAGGCTATACGTTGGGATCCGTTTGGAAGTCCAATGAATGGATCACCAGTCACGCTTCCCCATGACAAAGCAATGTGCTCCATAACAGCGGGGGTTCCGCCTGTTGATGCCGTACCGGCAACAATAACAGGATCGCTACCAAACAAAACTGAAGGAAGTACGCTGAAACCAATACTGTTTCCACTGAATGGGCTTTCCTTTTCCCTGATCACTACCTTCGTATCTATTCCTACAACTTCGAGCCCTGAACCAGATAATTGATCATCTATCTCATCTGTGAGACCTGACATAGTTACGTAGTTAGCTGTCAAAGAAATGACATAGTTCACACCAGCCCATGTCAATGTAAATGAAAGCGGATTAGCGCTGAAGTCGTATGTTGTTGGTGATGCGGATGCGGTGATGCTTGCCGCATTACCACCTACGCCTGGCACTGCTGGGGAGCCTGGATCATAAGCTGAAATGAACAGGTCAATACGAGTTCCATTCCATGTCATGGACACAGGAAGGCCTACTGATGGTTTGAGTTCAGCAAAATCACCATAGATAACGTTACGACCAGCCTCGATAGCTACCGTGAAGGTATCTGGCACTTGGATAGTAAGATCTGTTCCCACAACCCAAGAATCAGGAATCACAGCATCACCAGCATCATCCACGGCGCCAATTACTGTAACGTTGTTGCCAGATATGGTTATTGCATCTGCCGTGATGCTGACCGAGTCAGGTCCTGTCGAAGCAAGGTCAAGTCCAGCGGTGCCTGATGTCGTACCACCAACTTCAGTTGAAGCAAACCAATTTTCTGTTCGGTGGTCAGAAGCGACGCTAGCACCCGGCGGATAAATCGTAAAACTAACATCATCACCAAAACTGCTAACCGGCGTATTGCCTATCTTTATCGTCGTCTGATTTATTGCATGCGTGCCAACGCCAACGCACAGAAACATATCTGTTCTGTAAATTTGTGGATTACTGCTGTCGAACCGACTTACCGGCTGCACCAGATAATCAGGATAAACGCGATCTCTTCCAAGAACTTCACGGATTGGATCGCCAAGTTTTGCTGTGTTGGCTTTTGCTGGCGATAAATCCAGAGAATCCCCGCCGCTGGCTGACCCCATCCCATCCTTGCTCATCTGAGACATCATGATCAGAGAATAAGCGGCAGAAGCTACAGCTACCGCTACTGCAGCCCAGGCAGCAATCTCTAAGCCAGTCCCATACGGAATTGGAAATATGCGCACATCCGTTTCAGCGCTGATATAACACAGTGGCCACTCTTCAGGGGGTATCCCCTTACCGTTAACCTCAACCGAGACAGGATGACGCATTACATTCTGATAACCATCCACGTTATCGACGAACCACTGGTGCAAGGTCATGGCTTTATGTTGATGAGTTTCAAGCGGTTCACCAGGCAGGCGAGAAGGATAAATTCTGATCACTGGTAATACTCCACTTTGATATACCGTCGCTCAAACCGTGCCAGCGGAAGGAAGGTTACGTTCGCTTTAGGATTGCATTCAGCAGCGTGAAGCACGCCGTTGATCATGACCACGATGGCGACGTGAGTAACCAGACTTCCTGAATAACAAACGATCCCCGCGCCCTCGGATGGGTTACATCTGGTCAGTTCTTTCATCAGTTCTTTTGCAGCGCGATCGAGTCCGTGGTTATCCTTTGTTACCCCTGCAAAATCTGGCCAAGCTGGCATATCGATATCGCGCCGGATCTCGTTAACAATGCCAAAGCAATCAAGTTTTGGATAAGTGCGACCGCCCTTCAGCCAAGTGACTGAAAGGTATTTGTCAGGGTCAAACATGGAATTTTCCTTACGAGAGGTAGCGAAGCCCAGGATAGTCTGGAAGAGTAAACCTGCGGCGTGGCCACGCCGTATCAAGAACGTTCATGTAGCCCGCAGTGATCTGAACCTCTATTGATGTCCAGTAGCCAGATTTAATTGTTAACGTAAATGGAGGAGAAGCCGGAGCCGTTAGATCAGTAGATAGGTAATGTCGATATGTAAGCGTGCCGATTTCCTGATTACCAAGAGCGTCGCGGATTGCATTTGAAACTTTTCCATCGATGTTGCATATCGCAAATTTAAGATCTTGCGTACCGTCAGCATTTCGAGCTGGTAACGATAAGTCTATACCGCAAGCCGTAAAGGTTGCCTGTACTCCGCTTTCAAGCGTTGCGGTAATATCATCCCATCCACGCGTTAACCAATATGTGGTTCCACCGACAACGATCTGTAGAGTTTCGATAATGACTTCAGAACCAGACGACGCATAAAGTCGATTTAATACCGTCATGCTTCAGGCCACTCCCGATTAAGAGCAAGATCAATAATATCCTGACCGGCAATAAACTCTGGGAAATTACCCCAACCAGGTGGAACCAATGGGCGTTCCCAAAGTTCTAGCGTTGCACTGAACTGCCAATATTTGCCGCCAACTAACACAGGGCCTTCATAGATATCAACAAAGCGACATACATAGGGCTTTATCCCTATCGGGGTACGCAAAGTCATGTTGAACCATGAGGCACCATCACTGATTGCATCGCGATACCAAGCCTCAAAAGCCTGCCCCTGAACGTCATTCATTAACCAGGATACAGGCGCCTGTGTTGGCGTTGAAGTGTACCGCCGCCTCTGGCGAGCTCTTCCTGATATCATCTGCGTTCTGAGCAACGGGCTGATGGGCTTAAGTCCATACCCATCCTGAAGCGGCAATGGCAGGTATTGATGCGGGTAATCGATATTGGATGTGATACCCATTAACCTGTTCTCCGTTTTGTTTGCCAACCCATGCCGACAGCCTTTCCAACATCACCACGGCCAGTTGCAATTTGGTAAGCGCTTTGCTCTAACGCCTCCTTAACTGCTGCTCTTTGGGTTTCTTTCAGCATCTGCAATGTCCTTGCATCAGGATCTCCATTCACTTGCGTATGAATTTCGATATTTGGTGCAACGCCACCTGTATTTGCATCTCGACTAACACGCTCCAAGGTTGCATCCAGTTTTGCGCTTGTCCCAGCAGTCGTTACCCTCTCGCCCTTTTGAAGCAACCAGGTACCCGTTTCAGGAACAGCATCAATACCATCATGGGCCATACCAGAAAGACCAGCTGCAGAAATTGCGGCCACCATAGGCATCGTTACAGTAGCAGCAGTTGCCATCGCGGCCGGAGCCAATGCCGGGCCGACGATAGGTATAGCTGCCGTAGATGCAAATGCTGCCAGTTGTGCTTGTAACGCTGTAGCTTGAGCATTAGCAACCATTGCTGGAATTGCAGCTGCTTGTGCCGTTTTTCCAACTAATAACTGAACTCCCTGATAAACAATCCATTGCGCCGCCATATCGGCTAGTGTTTTTATTACTGACTGTCCCAGATCTGAAAAAATACCTTTAAAAAAATCACCTAATGATTCTGCACTTGTCGCCAGATCATAAAGATGATTTGAGATTGATTCAGCAGCAGAACCAAGGACAGATGACATTGCATCAGCCGATAGCTGATAGTAATCACTTGACCGTTCGGCGAAATCTACTAACGCATCTGAAATTCCAGCTGACCAATCATCACGTTGTTCATCTGAACGCTTGTAATAATCCTCTTGTATCTCAAGTCGTTCATTTAGCGAATCTTGAAGTACTTTAGTTGCTTTATCATAATATGACTTGTCTATTTGACCAGTCTGATATTGTTTCTGTAGGTCCTGCTGCTGACTAATGAAGTCTTGCTGAATCCCCAGCAGTTCTTTCATTCTGCTGCGGTTTTTTTCACCCATGCCAGCACCTACAAAGTCAGCAGAAAGCTCCTGGCTCGCATTGTCATTTGAAGATTTCAGATTTGCTGCGAATGCAGCTACCTTTAGATTTTCTTCATTGGCTTTTTTCAAAGCTTGCAGTTTATCTAACTCATCAGCTAGTTGAATAAGGCGCTTCTGCTGCTCAGAATTAATACCAACAAGCTTCCCGCTCGCTAGATCAAAGCGTAGCTTTTCGGCTTCGGTAACCTCAGCAGTCTTTTTACCTGTTGTTTCGATAAGCGCTATCTGCCGCATGTAATTTAATTCTGTAGCTTTGAATGCAGACTCAATTTTTTTTGCACCAGGGTCAGATTTAGGCTTACCATTTGTTTCGCCTTTACCGAGCCCAAACTGCTCACTAACTACTGTTGCTAGCCCAGTAGGTAGATTATTACCTACGAATCTCTTTTCATTTAACTTTTGCTGAACTACCAGAAGACCATTAAGTTCTTTTGTTAATGCACCTACAGAATCATCATCACCTAAAATCTTTCCGACCCAAGATTGTCCGTCCCCTTTTAATGGGGACCTATTATTAATCATGTCTTGGAGTTGTTTTATTCTTCCTGTTACTTGATCTAAATTATTTGCGTCAATGTTACCGCCAAGAACAGCAACCCTGTTGTTCTGAAACTTTAGTAACTCTCCTGCTGCCGCAGCTGTCTTGACAAACCAGCCAGCAAGCTGCGCAACATTGCTGACCAAATCAACAAGCCCTTGCTGAATTGCTGGATCTGTTAGAACAGATCTAACCTTGTCAAGAGAGTCCTGTAATGGTGATAAATCAACTTTTGCTAGCCCTGATGCAATTTCAATTTTTAGTCCTTTAACCTGACTTTCCATGTCTTGGAAAATATCATTTACTTTTATAAGGTCATCAATTGATG